>DCHB01000053.1:51188-65492 GCA_002314685.1 Clostridiales bacterium UBA1763 | reverse complement strand
ACGGCACGGCATCGAGAGAAACAGAGCAGATGACAGTCGAGCTTATCCGCCGCGAAAAGCAGGACGGGTACGAGGTCGCGTACATGATAGTTTCCGAGGCGGGCGCCTCCGTGTATTCAGCGAGCGAGCTTGCCGCGGCGGAATTTCCGCAGTACGATGTAAATCTGCGCTCGGCGGTGTCTATTGCGCGCCGTCTGCAGGACCCGCTTGCCGAGCTTGTCAAGATCGACCCGAAGGCGATAGGCGTCGGTCAGTATCAGCACGATATGCCGCCGAAGCGTCTTGACGAGGCACTCAACGGCGTTGTCGAGGACTGCGTAAACTCCGTCGGTGTAGATGTCAATACAGCGTCCCCCTCGCTTTTGCAGAGGGTGTCGGGACTGACAGCCGCAACGGCAAAAAACATAGTCACCTACCGCGAGGAAAACGGCGCCTTCACCTCCCGCAGTCAGATAAAAAAGGTGCCTAAATTAGGCCCGAAGGCGTATCAGCAGTGCGCGGGCTTCCTGCGTGTGCCCGAGAGCAGAGCAGTGCTCGACAACACCGCGGTGCACCCCGAGTCATACGCCGCCGCAGAGGCTCTGCTTGAGCTGACGGGACACAGCATGGCTGACGTCAAAAACGGTGCATTAGGTGAGCTTGCCGCGGAGATTAAGGCATACGGCGAGGACAAGGCGGCGGAAAAGGCGGGCATCGGCGTGCCGACAATGCGCGATGTAGTCTCAGAGCTTCTTAAGCCCGGCAGAGATATCCGCGACGAGCTTCCTCAGCCCATTCTGCGCACCGACGTAATGGAGATTTCCGATATCAAGGCGGGCATGACCTTAACGGGCACGGTCAGAAACGTCATCGACTTCGGCGTGTTTGTGGATATAGGCGTTCATCAGGACGGACTTGTGCACATCTCGCAGGTTTCGGATAAATTCGTCAAGCATCCGTCCGAGGTCGTGTCTGTCGGCGATGTTGTCAATGTCGTAGTGCTCGATGTCGATGAGAAGAAAAAGCGCATCTCGCTATCCATGAAGCAGGCGAAAAACAAATAATAGACCTCAAAAGACTGCACACTGTGCAGTCTTTTGTGTTTCTTGTTGAAATATAGTCATACCAATCATTCCAAAATGTATGTTGAATAATTAACAAACAAAGGTATAATAAAAGAGAAGAATATTGTAATAGGAGGATTTGCCTGTGGACGATACTAAGCTCAAGGCGCTGATGGCGTCAGTGCAGTGCGGCAGCTTCAGCAAGGCGGCTGAGCAGCTTGACTACTCACAATCGGGATTGACACACATGATGGATAAGCTTGAGGCTGAGCTCGGCTGTACACTTTTAGAGCGCGGGTATCAGGGCGTTAAGCTCTCACCGCAGGGCAAACAGCTATATCCTCTTATCGAGCAGATAGTCAGCGCATCAAACGCGCTGTACGCCGCCGTTGCGCAGATTAACGATGAGGTGCCTCAGCAGATTAAAATAGGCGCGTTCTCGAGCGTGTCGCGCACAATTCTGCCCGGCATACTCAGTAAGTTCAAGCAGGCGTATCCGAACATCAATGTCGATGTTCTCGTCGTCGGCAGAGACCTAAACCGCAAGCTCTTAAACGGTGAGGTACAGCTCGCGTTTATGGATAATTACAGCGCACAGGGCTTTGATTGGCTTCCGCTGTGCAAGAGCAAGCTTGTCGCCGTGCTCCCCAAGGACAACCCGCGTGACCCCTCCGTCCCCGTGACGCTCGACGAGCTTTTAAGCGAGACCTTTATATCCTGCCCCGAGCAGTATGTTGAGTTTTTCCTGCCCGAGGGCGAGAGCGAAAAGCGTCTGCTTATTGACGCCTCGGACGATGCAACCATCATTTCGATGATAGCCTCGGGACTCGGCGTGTCCGTATTGAGCGAGCTTTCATTGCAGGGCTACGAGCAATCGGTCAAGGTAGTGCCGCTTGATAAGGAGGTCAACTGCGTTATGGGCGCCGCAACAAAGTCGCTGAAAAATGCCTCGCCCGCCGTTAAGACCTTTGTGTCCTTCTTAAAGAAAATTTCAATTTGATTAAGCCTATCGGGTATGAATATTGTTCATACCCGATATTATTTTTTCGAGGGTGACGGAAAGTTTCATAGGGATATTATAACCGCGGGGGACTAAAACTGTCATATCCATGTTAAAATGTGTCATAAGCTGATAAATAATTAACAAAATACACAGGAGAGAAACATGGACACAACAAATAAGAAAAAATTTGGCTTAGACAGCATAGTCGTCGGCTTTGCACTTTTTGCAATGTTCTTCGGAGCAGGCAACGTCGTATTTCCTCCGTACCTCGGCATGGGCGCGGGCGTACAGTGGGCAAACGGCTTTATGTTCTACTTCATAGCTGACATCGGTCTCGCACTCGTTGCACTGTTTTCAATTCTGAAGGCGGGCGGCGCAGACAAAATCACTGAGCACATCGGCAAAAAAGCATCGAACGTTCTCATGTGCGCAATAATCCTCTGCATAGGACCCATGGTCGCAATTCCCCGCACAGCCGCAACAACCTTCGAGATGAGCGTTGCTCCTCTGGTAACGGGCATTTCCCCCGTGCTGTTCTCAATCGCATTTTTCGTTCTCATTTTCCTGCTCAGCGTTAAGCAGTCTGCAGTTATCGACATAGTCGGCAAGATTCTCACTCCCGCACTTCTGGTCGGACTTCTCGTGCTCATCGTAAAGGGCATGATAAGCCCCATCGGTGAGGTTGTAAATCTCGGTGTCAGCGCATCCGAGGTCACCGTAAACGGCATTCGCTCTGGCTATCAGACAATGGACGTCCTCGCCGCAATGGCATTTGGCATCATCATTCTCAACAGCGCAAAGGATAAGGGCTATGAGAATGCCGCCGATTCAAGAAGAATGATAGGCATTGCCGCAACAATCGCAGGTCTTCTGCTCCTCATCGTCTATTTCGGACTTACCTATCTCGGCGCAACCTCAAGCACCGTTTTCCCCGCAGACATCAGCCGCGCAAACCTCGTTATCGGCATTGTTGAAATGCTCCTCGGCAAGACTGGACTTATAATCTTCGCAGTTGTCGTCGCACTCGCCTGCATCACCACCGCAGTCGCACTCGTATCCTCCGCGGCAAGCTTCTTTGCACAGCTTACAAACAACAAGGTCAGCTACGCAGTTTTCGTAACCGTTATCTGCGTATCCTCCGCAGTTGTTTCAAACCTCGGACTCGATACCATAATCTCAATCGCATCCCCCATTCTCGACATCGTATATCCCCCCACGCTCGTACTCATTCTTCTGTCATGGTTCGGCAATAAGATAGACAAGAGCGTTTATGCCGCGGCAGTTATCGGCGCACTGCTTTCGAGCGTGCTCGTAACCCTCGGCAACTACGGACTGAACGTCCCCTACATCGAGCTTCTGCCCATGTCCGAGATCGACCTCGGTTGGGTAACTCCCGCATTCGTATTCGGCGCAATCGCATTCATCCTCTCCAAGTTCGGCCCCAAGCCGCAGAGAAAGACAGACGAAGCGGAAGCATAATTTCAAAAAAGCAAATCGGCATAGCCTCGAAAAGGCTATGCCGATTTTTTAATATCTGACCTCCCACAGACACAAGCCCTTTGCGGGTGCCGTGAGACCTGCGTTTTTTCTGTCGAGCGATGCGAGAATGTCGGGTATCGCATCGGGGGAGAGCGCCCCTCTGCCTACCTCAAGCAGAGTGCCGACTATAATGCGCACGGTGTTATACAAAAAGCCGTTGCCAGAAACGGTAAAGCGAAGCTCGTTTCCAACGACTTCAATGCAAAGCCCGTCAATAGTTCGCACGGCGGATTTTTTCGTGCTCCGCTTTGAGCAGAAGGCGGACAGGTCGTGCGTGCCGATAAGGTGCCGCGCGGCAAGCTGCATCGCCTCAAGGTTGAGCGTGTCGGTGACGGTGTGCATAAATCTGCGATCAAAAACATTCGGCATATCGCTGTTCCACACGCGGTAAACATAGGTCTTGCCCGTGCAGGAAAGTCTCGCATGGAAGCGGGGCGGCGCCTCACACAGCGACACAGCGCCTATATCCTCGGGCAGTGCCTCGCGCAGTCGCTTGAGTATCGTGTCGGCGGAAAGCGCGGTGTGCGCTCTGAAGGAGGCGACCTGCTGCCTTGCGTGTGCGCCCGCATCAGTCCTGCCCGAGCCGTTCAGCTCGATTTCCTCACCGAGTATTTCGCCGAGCAGCCTTTCGAGTCTGCCCTGTATCGTGTTGTCCGTGTTGCCCTGCTTCTGCCAGCCCTTGTATCTCGTGCCGTCATAGCAAAGTGTGAGCATATAGTTCGGCATAAATTACCTCCCGCGGGTTTTACAGCATTGTACCACAGCCGCGGCAAATCATCAACAAAACAAAAAAGCTCTCGTTCATTGAACGAGAGCTTTTAAGCTTAAATGTCAGACGCTTGAAGGCTCGACAGCCGTGATGCCCTTCTTGTCGGCAAAGCCCGTGAGAATAAGCGTCAGTGCGCCGTCGCCCGTTACATTGCAGGCGGTGCCGAAGCTGTCCTGCAGTGCGAATACGGTGAGCATGAGTGCCGTGCCCGTTGCGTCGAAGCCGAGAACGCTTGTGATAAGTCCGAGGGATGCCATGACGGTACCGCCGGGAACACCGGGTGCGCCTACTGCGAAGATGCCGAGCAGGAAGCAGAACAGCACCATTGTGCCGACTGCGGGCAGAGTGCCGTACAGCACCTTGGAGACGACCATAACGAAGAACACCTCGGTCAGTGCGGAGCCGCACAGGTGGATGTTTGCGAAAAGGGGTACTCCGAAGTTTATGATGTCCTTACGCAGCACCTTGGATTTCTTTGCACAGTCGAGTGCAACTGCGAGGGTTGCCGCGGAGGACATTGTGCCGACTGCGGTGAGGTATGCGGGGCCGTAGTGACGCAGTACCTCCCACGGCTTTTTGCCAGTGTAGAGTCCCGCGACTGTGTAGAGAACGGCAAGCCAGATGTAATGTCCGACCATGACGATGAGAATGACAACGAGGAAGATGGGAAGCTGCTTTGTGATTGAGCCCTCGTAGGCAAGACCGCAGAAGGTGCAGGCGATGAAGAAGGGCAGAATGGGAATTACGATCTTCGTAACGATGTCGAGGATTATTTTCTGGAATTCCTCAAGCAGGTTGGCTGTGACCTTAGCCTTTGTCCATGTTGCGGCAAGACCGATGAGCACGGAGAAAACGAGTGCGCTCATAACGGACATAATGGGGTCAATCTGCAGATTGAACAGAAGCTCGGGAAGCTCCTTGAGTCCGTCTGTTGCGGCGGTGATTGAGAGCTTGGGGATTATCGCAAAGCCCGCACCCATTGACATGAGCGAGGCGAGCACCGAGGATGAATATGCGAGGATGAGTGAAAGTCCGAGCATCTTCGATGCGTTTGACTGCATACGGGTGATTGCGGGGGCGATAAAGCCGATTATGATAAGGGGAACGCAGAAGCTGATGAGTGAGCCGAGAAGGCTCTTAACGGTGAGTATCACCTGCATTGCGGTTGCATTGACATACAGACCCGCAACGATACCGACTGCAACGCCGAGAATGAGGCGTACAGGCAGACTGCCGAAAAACTTTTTCATTACTTATCCTCTCTTTATGAGTATAATTCGCATAAATTATATCACCCTCGCTGAGTATTCTTCAACAGAAAATGCCGAATATGAATATCAGGAAAGCGGATATGAAAAAATGTCATATCAAAAAAGAGGCTGTCTGAGACAGCCTCTTTGCAAGTCGTAAATCAGTAGTTTATCTCTGCGACGGAATAGGTGACGGCTTTGCCGCTCATTTTAATGCGGTTGCCCTCCATGCGGCAGTAGAGTGTGCCGCCGCGACGGCTTGCCTGATATGCGCAGAGGCTGTCCTTGCCCTTTTCCTCAACCCAATAGGGGATGATGTGGCAGTGACCCGAGCCGCATACGGGGTCCTCAACGATGTTGAGCTTGGGGGCGAAGGAGCGTGACACGCAGTCATATTCGCCGCTTTCTGCCGCCGTGATCTGCAGAAGCAGACCGTCAAGTGCCTTAACCTTTTCAATGTCGGGGTTAAGGGTGCGGACCTTGTCGGCATCGTCAAGCACGCACAGAAGGTCGCGTCCCATGAATGCCTTTACGGGGCGGTGACCGATTGCCTCCTCCATAGCGTCAGTAACCTCGACGGGCTTGAGGTCGTAGGCGGGGAAGTCCATTTCAAAAAGCTCGCCCTTGCGGTCAACTATGAGCTCGCCGCTGAGAGTGTCAAAGGAGACGCTGTCAAGCTCGGGCTTGACATAGGTCAGAATTACATAGGCAGTGCCGAGGGTTGCGTGACCGCAGAGGTCAATCTCGCCGCCGGGGGTGAACCAACGGAGATGATATCTGCCGTTTTCGGGAACGCAGAACGCGGTCTCGGAAAGATTGTTTTCGCGGGTAATGTTCATCATGGTTTCCTCGGGAAGCCACTCGTCCATTACGCAGACTGCCGCGGGGTTGCCGCCGAATACACGGTCGGTAAATGCGTCAACAACATATTGCTTCAAGGTATTTTCCTCCTGTATTTTTACTGTCAAAAGTAATTTAACACATCAGAACACGCTGTGCAATAAAAAACTGCTCGGAAGCTTATGCCTCTGCGCTGCCGTTATTCACAAAATGCGAATAATTCTTCAAAAATGAATATTTGATGCGTAAAATTATGAATATCCGCAGATAATATTCATTTTAGTGGAATGTGCCATATAACAGGCAGAAAAATACATAGAAATTTGTATAATACTATTCAATAAACGGGGCGTAAAACGGTTGACAAAACTGAAAAAATAGTGAATAATATGCAGGTGGTACGAATAATAATTTACGGAGGAAGAAACAATGAATAAAGAAAACATAAAAAAAGTAGTACTCGCCTATTCGGGCGGTCTTGATACATCCATTATCATCCCCTGGCTGAAGGAAAATTACAATAACTGCGAGGTTATCGCAGTATCGGGCAATGTCGGTCAGGCTGACGAGCTTGAGGGACTCGAGGAGAAGGCTCTCAAGACAGGCGCAAGCAAGCTGTACGTCCTCGACCTCACCGAGGAATACGCCGCTGACTTCATCATGCCCTGCCTCAAGGCAGGCGCAGTGTATGAGGAGTACCTGCTCGGTACCTCCCATGCACGCCCCCTCATCGCAAAGGGTCTTGTTGAGATAGCTCTCAAGGAAGGCGCCGATGCTATCTGCCACGGCTGCACGGGCAAGGGCAACGACCAGGTTCGTTTCGAGCTCGCAATCAAGCACTTTGCACCGAATATGCACATTATCGCCCCGTGGCGTGAGTGGAGCATCAAGTCCCGCGAGGAAGAGATTGACTATGCCGAGGCACACAACATTCCTCTCAAGATTAACCGCGAGACCAACTACTCCAAGGATAAGAACCTCTGGCATCTCTCCCACGAGGGTCTTGACCTCGAGGATCCCGGCAATGAGCCCACATACGAGAAGGAAGGCTTCCTCGAAATGAGCGTAAGCCCCGTCAATGCACCCGATGTGCCGACCTATGTAACAATCGACTTTGAGAAGGGCGTTCCCGTAGCGGTTGACGGCGAGAAGCTCAGCCCCAAGGGCGTTATCCTCAAGCTCAACGAGCTCGGCGGTGCAAACGGCATCGGTCTGCTCGACATAGTTGAAAACCGCCTCGTCGGCATCAAGTGCCGCGGCGTTTACGAAACCCCGGGCGGCGCAATCCTTTACAAGGCACACAATGTTCTCGAGACTATCTGCCTCGACAAGATGACTGCTCACGAGAAGCAGAAGCTCGCAATCACCTTCGCAGAGCTCGTTTACAACGGTCAGTGGTTCACTCCTCTGCGTGAGGCACTTTCCGCATTCGTTGACAAGACTCAGGAGCGCGTAACAGGAACCGTTAAGCTCAAGCTCTACAAGGGCAACATGATAAACGCAGGTGTATGGAGCCCGTACTCCCTGTACTCCGAGGAAATTGCAACCTTCGGCGAGAGCGACTACAATCAGGCTGATGCCGCAGGCTTCATTAACCTCTACGGTCTGCCCATTAAGGTTCAGGCCATGGTTGACGGCAAAAAGTAAGTATATTCAGGTTAAAAATTGCGTCAGTCTGTATTGTCTGACGCAATTTTATCATAAAAAAACATTTTCTATGTAATGCCGAAAGGAAACGATTATGGCAAAGATGTGGGCAGGCAGAACTGCGGGACAGACGGATAAAATTGCAGACGATTTCAATTCATCAATCCCCTTTGACTGCCGTATGTATAAGCAGGATATAAAGGGAAGCATGGCGCACGCCGCGATGCTCGGTGCAAAGGGTATAATTGCGCAGGAGGATGCCGATAAAATTATCGACGCACTGCAGACAATTCTCGACGATTTGCAGTCGGGCGCACTTGAGTTTGACATGAGCTGTGAGGACATTCATATGTTTGTCGAGCAGGTGCTCACCGAGAGGATAGGCGACACGGGCAAAAAGCTTCACACCGCAAGAAGCCGCAATGACCAGGTTGCGCTCGATCTGAGAATGTATCTCAGGGAGGAGGTCAGCGACATTATAGCGCTCGTGCGTGAGCTGATTGCCGCACTGACCGACAAGGCGGAGGAGAATAAGGCGACCATTATGCCGGGCTACACTCATCTGCAGAGGGCTCAGCCCATAAGCTTCGGACATCATCTTATGGCTTATGCGATGATGCTCCTGCGCGATGCCGACAGACTCGGCGATGCGATGAAGAGAATGAACGTCTCGCCAATAGGCTGCTGTGCTCTTGCGGGCACGACCTACGATACGGACAGATATATGGAGGCGGCGGCACTCGGCTTTGACGAAATCGCACTCAACAGCCTTGACGGCGTATCCGACCGCGACTACTGCGTGGAGCTTCTGTCGGCATTCTCCGTGCTCATGATGCACCTTTCGAGAATGTCCGAGGAGATTATCCTCTGGTCAAGCTGGGAGTTTAAGTTCATCGAGCTTTCGGATAATTACACAACGGGCTCGTCCATAATGCCGCAGAAGAAAAATCCCGATATGGCGGAGCTTATCCGCGGCAAAACGGGCAGAGTTTACGGCGACCTCATGGCGATACTCACAACGCTCAAGGGTCTGCCCCTTGCATACAACAAGGATATGCAGGAGGACAAGGAGGGCATATTCGATGCCGTCGATACGGTGAAAATGTGCCTCAAGGTTGCAAGCCCCATGATAGCACAGATGAAGGTCCTGCCCGAGAATATGAAGCGGGCGGCACAGGAGGGCTTTATAAACGCAACAGACCTCGCCGATTACCTCGTAAAGAAGGGTATGCCCTTCAGAACTGCATACAAAATTTCGGGCAGACTCGTTGCCGACTGCATTGCGAAGAAAACCACCCTCGAGGCACTGCCCTTTGAGGAGTATAAGAAATACAGCGAGCTGTTTGATGAGGACCTCTACGCGGATATCGACATCTGCGCCTGCGCGGAAAAGCGCATATCCGTCGGCGGCACCTCGGTCAAGTCCGTTGAAAATCAGATACAGTTCGTGAGAAATAAGCTGAAATAAAAGCGGCAATGCTTTATCCGAAAATCGGGGGTAAACAGCATGAAAACAAGAACAGAATACGACAGCATGGGCGCGATTGAGGTGCCCGCAGAGCATCATTGGGGCGCACAGACTCAGCGAAGCTTTGAAAACTTCAAAATCGGCTCGCAGAAGCAGCCCGAGGCGATTATAACGGCTTTTGCACGCCTAAAGGCGGCGTGCGCAAGGGCAAACCTCGACGCGGGCAGAATAAACGCGGGTCAGGCGCAGATTATTTGCGAAATTTGCGATGAGATAGTCGCGGGCAAATGGAAGGATGAATTTCCTCTCGCGGTGTGGCAGACGGGAAGCGGCACGCAGACGAATATGAACGTCAACGAGCTTATAGCAATCCTCGCCGCAGAGCGCGGAATGAAGCTCCACCCGAACGACCATGTAAACCGTTCGCAGTCATCAAACGACACCTATCCCGCGGCACTGAACATTGCGGCGGCAACGGTGCTTAAAGAGAGGCTTCTCCCCTCGGCGAGGGCACTTGCCGCGTCCCTCAAGGCACTTGAGGACAAGTACCCCGAGCAGATTAAGATAGGCAGAACGCATCTGCAGGATGCCGTGCCGCTTCGCTTTGCGCAGGAGGTTTCGGGCTGGCGTGAGCTCGTTGAGGCACCCTGCGGCATGATTGAGGCGAGCCTTAAAGAGCTCAACAAGCTCGCAATCGGCGGCACCGCAGTAGGCACGGGACTCAACGCCCCCGCAGGCTACGATGAGAGCGTTTGCAAATACTTAAACGAGGCGGTCGGCGGCGAGTTTGTGCCCGATAAAAACAAGTTCCACGCGCTGACCTCAAAGGATGCCGCGGTATTCAGTCACGGCGCAATGAAGGCACTCGCGTCGAACCTTATGAAGGTTGCAAACGATATCCGCTGGCTCGCGGCGGGACCGCGCTGCGGACTCGGCGAGATTACAATTCCCGCAAACGAGCCGGGAAGCAGTATAATGCCCGGCAAGGTAAATCCGACTCAGTGCGAGGCACTGACTATGGTGTGCGTGCAGGTAATGGGCAACGATGCCGCGATAGGTATTGCGGCGAGTCAGGGCAACTTTGAGCTGAATGTATTTCAGCCCGTCACGGCGTACAACTTCCTCATGTCGGCAGAGCTTCTTGCCGACGCAATGGATTCGTTCAGAGTGCACTGTGTTGAGGGCATCGAGCCCGTAGCGGAGAAGATGGATTACTACCTGCACAATTCGCTTATGCTCGTGACCTGCCTGACGCCGAAGCTCGGCTACGATATGGCGGCAAAATGCGCAAAGAAGGCGCAGACCGAGGGCACAAGCTTAAAGCAGGCGGTTGTGTCAATGGGCTGCCTCACCGAGCAGGAATTCGACGAGATTGTAAACCCCGAAAAGCTTGTATAAAACGAAAACAGCACTGAGTTCATTCAACTCAGTGCTGTTTTTGCATTTCCTTGACAAGTTCTATTATTTCTGCCCAGCTTGAAACTCGGGTGAAGTCTGTTTTCGTATCTGCATTTGCCTTGCATTCGAAAAGCAGGACGGGTATGCCCTCGCTGTTGACTGCCGTGCAGTTTTTAACCGAGTCGTCTATGAAAAGCTCAACGCCCTCGGCGAGGCAGGCGGATTTCTTATCAAGAGTGCATACAAGCTTGTCGTATTCAATATGCCCGTTTTCAAGCTCAAGGCGGGTAGTCGCATAGGGGTCGGTGTAAAAATCGGGAGTTCTCGCGGTTATTACGACGGTCCTGTGCCCCATTTCGTGCAGCCTTGCCATTCCCCATGCGGCATCGGGCTTGAAGGGTGTTTCGGGTGCGAGGTCGTCGTAGTATGCGCGGCAAAACTCAAGCTCATTTTCATTCCACGGCGCGGGAATGTTGTTGCAGGATATGTTGTGCGCCTTGAGAAACTCAATGTCCAAGCCGAAAAATTCGGCGACGCAGGGCTGAAAAAAGTCAAAGGTGTCGGTCAGGGTGTCGTCGATGTCAATGCCTATTATCATATTTCGGGTGTGCCTTTCTTATTATTACAGAAGCATTATACATCATAATAGACGGCGAGTAAATACGCGTTTACAGACCGTCTATTGACGGGCTATGGCTCGGTGGCTATAATGACAGCGGCTGTGATTTTGTGTGTGACAAAAGCGTCACACAAGTGTCACTCAAATAAATGGCACGGACTCCGCAGTCTTGATATTATGATGCCATCAAAAAAATAAAGGAGACCGACCATGTCAATCTTATCTGTTGAAAATCTCAAAAAGACCTACACCACCCGCTTCGGCGGCAATCAGGTGCAGGCACTGAAAAATATTACCTTCTCCGTGGACGAGGGCGAATATGTCGCAATAATGGGCGAATCGGGCTCGGGCAAAACAACCCTACTGAACATTCTTGCCGCACTCGACAAGCCCACAGCGGGCAAGGTCGTTCTTGACGGCAAGGTGCTTGACGATGTCAAGGAGTCAACGCTTGCCGCTTTTCGCCGTGAAAATCTCGGCTTCGTGTTTCAGGAGTTTAATCTGCTCGACACCTTCTCCCTCAAGGACAATATTCTTCTGCCCTTAGTGCTCAGCGGGGAGCCCGTGCGCGAGATGGAAAAGAAGCTTGAGCCGATTGCGAAGGCGCTCGGTATCTTTGAGCTTCTGCCCAAGTTCCCCTACGAGGTTTCGGGCGGACAAAAGCAGCGTGCCGCAGTTGCAAGAGCACTCATAACAAACCCCAAGCTCATCCTTGCAGACGAGCCCACGGGTGCGCTCGACAGCTCCTCGGCAAACGATTTACTGCGTGTTTTCGAGCAGGTGAATGCAACGGGGCAGACCATTCTCATGGTAACGCACTCGACCGATGCCGCCTCCCACGCAAACCGCGTGCTGTTTATCCGTGACGGCGTGCTGTTTCATCAGATTTACCGCGGTGACAGCACAAATGAAGAGCTTTACAAGAAAATTTCCGACACGCTTACGCTCCTGCGCACCGGGGGTGAGCGCGAATGAAATCGGGCATTTATTCAAAAATAGCCTCGGACAACATAAAGAAAAATCCGCGCCTATACGTGCCGCGAATTTTAGCTGAGGCGGGACTGCTTGCCTGCTTTTACATAGCCTTCGCGCTTGCAACCGATGACCGCCTTGCAGACCTCAAGGGCGGCGACTATGTTGTCAGCTTCATGGCGATAGGCACGGCAGTCCTCGGCCTGCTGTCGCTCGTGCTTATTCTTTACATCAACTCGTTTTTGATGAAGCGCCGCAAGAGCGAATACGGACTTTACAACGTTCTCGGCATGGAAAAGCGACACATTGTCAGAGTGCTTTTCTCCGAATCCGTTTTTAACTCCGCAAGCTCCCTTGCCCTCGGTGTAGGCGCGGGTATGCTGTTTTACAAGCTGTTTTCACTGCTTATATGCAGGCTTTTGCAGACCGAGCCTATCGCGGGCTTTTACTACATAAATGCAAAAACGCTTCTCATTCCCGCCGCCGCTTTTGCGCTGTTTGACCTGCTTGCGTTTTTAGTAAACAGTGTCTCCGTGCGCAAGCTCAAGCCCGTTGAGCTATTAGCTGAAAGTCACACGGGTGAGCGTGAGCCGAAGGTAAAATGGGCTATGCTCATTACAGGCGTTCTCGCAATGTCAAGCGGCTATGTGATTTCGCTGAGCGTTAAAACTGCGATGAAGGCGCTGACGTGGTTTTTCCCCGCGGTTATTCTCGTCATTATCGGCACCTATTTTCTCTTCGTCACGGGCACGACCTTTGTGCTCAAATGCCTGAAGAAAAACAGAAATTATTATTACAGCAAACGCCACATGCCCGCGGTTGCTGGACTGCTTTTCCGCATGAAGCAGAATGCAGTCGGACTTGCCTCAATAGCAATTCTCGCAACGGGCATTCTCGTCATGATTTCAACGACGGTCAGTCTGTATACGGGTATGCAGGAGTCGCTTGATTCGCGCTACCCCGAGGATTTTTATATCTCCGCCTTCTGCGATACGGACACGGGCACGAGGAGCATTTCCTCCGCTGAGCTTGGCGATATTGTCAATAAAGCCGCCGCGGAAAACGGTCTCGAGATAAGCTCTGTTGAAGCTCAGCGGTATCTGTCCGTATCGTATCTTCTGCGCGACGGCAAGCTGCTTATGCGCACAGAGGTCACGGGCGGCTGGAATCTGGATGAGATAACAAGCGCCAGCTTCATTACAAAGAGCGATTATGACCGGCTGATGAACGCAAAGCTCATTGCAAACCATCAGAATTTTGAGCTTGCCGCAGACGAGATTGTGTATTGCAGGGCATCAATCGACAACAATGATGCTTCCGAGCCGCCCGCATCGCTGACAATCGGCGGCAGGGAGTACAAGGTTAAGGAAAGCTTCAGCTATTTCCCGATAGGCGGTCAGATGAACGACGCGGGCTACAGCATAGGCATAATAGTGTCCGATGACAGCGTGCTTGAGGATATCTACCTCGCACAGAAGGAGGGCTACGGGGAATACGCAAGCGAATATACCGACCGCATAGCCGCATCCTTTACAGACTACGAGGCGGCGGAGGCACGCAGCGACGAATTCGGCGACTCCGTATTTGACAATCTGCACGAGGAATACGGCAACTCGGTCAGCGGCACCTACGACACAAAATGGGATGCAGGCGCAAACCTTCTCGGTATGTACGGCGCCTTCCTGTTCCTCGGAATAATTCTCGGCATGGTGTGCCTGTTCTCGACAATTCTCATAATCTACTACAAGCAGATTTC
>DCHB01000053.1:4978-51116 GCA_002314685.1 Clostridiales bacterium UBA1763 | reverse complement strand
GCAGAGGTCAGAAAGACCATACGCAGTCAGATGATACTGCAGTTTTTCCTGCCGCTTATAACAGCGGGAGTTCACACGGCGGCGGCATTTCCCATGCTGATGAAGCTACTCAGCCTGCTTATGCTGTCAGACAAGGCACTCGCGGTAGTCTGTGCGCTTATTACCTACGCGGTGTTTGCGGTCGTGTATATCGCGGTGTATCTGCTGACCTCGAAAACCTACTACAAGATAGTGCATTGATGCGCGGGTGAGAAAAATGAAGACAGGACTTTATCCAAAGCTAACCCTTGAAAGCATACGCAGAAACGGCAGGCTTTACCTGCCGTACTATGCGGCGGGTGCGTTGATGACGGCGGTGTTTTATGTTATGCACTTTCTCGGCTGGTCGGACGTAATGTCGGGCATGGCGGGAGGAAGCACCGCTGTTGACATGATGAAAATCGGCACGTACATAGTCGCCCTTTTCGGCGGAATATTCCTTTTCTACACGCAGTCAACTCTGCTTAAAAACCGCAAAAAGGAATTTGCGCTTTACAGTATTCTCGGCATGAACAGAGCGAATATCCGCAGGATAATTCTCTGCGATAATTTCGTGTCGTGGGCGGTATCGCTCGCGCTCGGTCTTGCCCTCGGAATAGGACTTTCGGGGCTTGCGACTCTCGGCTTTACAAGGCTCATCGCCGTGCCGACAAAGTATAAATTCAGCATATCTCTGTCCTCCGTCGGCATGACGGCGCTGACCTTTTCTGTCGTCTTCCTTTTGCTGTACCTAAACTCCGTGCGGCAAATTCAGAGGCAAAGCACGGTTGAGCTTATGCGTGCGGAAAATGCGGGCGAAAAGCCTCCGAGGTCGAACTGGGTTCTCGGCATAGCGGGGCTTGTATTCCTCGGCGCGGGCTACGCAATCGCGCTTAAAATTCAGCAGCCCATGTCGGCACTCATGTACTTTTTCGTCGCGGTAATTCTGGTCATAATCGGCACCTACCTTCTCATGATTACAGGCTCGGTGCTGCTGTGCCGACTGCTTCAGAAAAACAAGCGCTACTACTACAAGACAAAGCATTTTGTGTCCGTATCCTCACTCAGCTACCGCATGAAAAGAAACGGCGCGTCACTCGCTTCGATCTGCATTCTCTTGACTGCCGTGCTCGTCATGCTGTCGTCAACCTCAACGCTGTATATTGATTCGGACAAGTGCCTTGACACGCGCTATCCCAATGAGATAGGTGCCTTCGCCTGCAAGTACGGCTACGACGAAAGGCTCGTGCCCTTGGGCGAAAGGCTCGATGCGGCACTGAAGGAAACTGCGGAGGAATACGGTGCGACTGTCACGAATAACAGAACCTATTATGAGTATTCCATAAGCGGGTATTTTGAAAACAGCAAGCTTGATGTCACCTTGAATTCAAAGTCAAATCTTGCCTTTATAAATTACGACAGCGTTGCGCAGATACTGTTCATCGACGTTGAGGATTATAACCGCGTTTTCGGATATAATGAGAGCGTCGGGAAAGGTCAGGCACTTGTCGGCACGGCGAAGAATATCGACATCGGAGGCGTTATAACGATAGGCGATGTGCCGTTTGAGGTAACGGGGCGCATTGATGAGCGTGTCGCGGAGATTGACCCCGCCGCCGCAGGCTCAGCCTGCCCGGGGATATTCGTCATCGTAAACGATGTGCAGGAGGTTGCGACGCACTACACGCAGTACAAGGACTATGACGGTGAGCCGATGCTCGCGTGGTTCTGGAACTGCGCCTTCGATACGGGGCTTGACGAGCAGGAGCAGATACAGCTTGCGCAAAGGCTCGACGAGCGTCTGAAAGCCGAGCTTGACGGGCTTGAGTTTGACAATGCCTACTGCGAAAGTCACGAGGGGCAGAGGGGCGATTTCGTCTCAAGCTTCGGCGGGCTGTTCTTCCTCGGCATTCTGCTGAGCGCTATTTTCCTCGTTTCCTGCGTTGTAATAATCTACTACAAGCAGATTTCCGAGGGCTTTGAGGATGCCTCGCGCTACGGCATAATGCAGAAGGTCGGAATGACCGATGAGGATATTAAGCAGAGCATAAATTCGCAGATGCTCACGGTGTTTTTCGCACCCGTAGGCTTTGCCTGCCTGCACATACTTGCCGTACTGCCGATAGTCAATAAGCTTCTTATGCTGTTCGGGCTGTTTGATTACGGACGGCTCCTGCTTATGGCGGCACTGTGCGTCGGTGCGTGCGCGTTGTTTTATTCCGCTGTTTACAAACTGACCTCGAGGACTTATTATAAAATCGTACATTGAGCAGAAAAACCGCCCGCAATCTCCGCGGGCGGGATATCTGCATTATAGGAGGTGTGCCCATGTATAAAATTCTGCTTGTTGAGGACGACTTTGCCCTCGCCGAGGCGATGAAAAAAACGCTGGAGCAGTACGGCAACAGCGTGAGGACAGTGAAGGATTTTCAGAATGTCATTGTCGAGCTTGAAGACTTTTCGCCTCAGCTTGTGCTCATGGATATAATGCTCCCCTTCAAGGACGGCTACTACTGGTGCAGTGAGATCAGAAAAAGCTCGTCTGTGCCCGTTGTATTCATATCCTCGGCATCGGACAGCATGAACATCGTCATGGCAATCAACATGGGCGGCGATGACTTTATCCCGAAGCCCGTTGACGCGATGGTGCTCACGGCAAAGGTGCAGGCAATTCTGCGCCGCACCTACGAGCTCGGCGACAGGCATTCTCAGCTTGAGTTTTGCGGCGCGGTGCTCAATCTCGCCGACAATTCGGTATCGTTTGAGTCAAAGCGTGCCGAGCTTACGAAAAACGAATTTCGCATTTTGCAGGTACTGCTCGAGAACAAGGGCAGAATCGTCAGCCGCGACGCGCTGATGACGCGGCTGTGGCAGAGCGACCTGTACGTTGAGGAAAACACACTGACTGTCAATGTCGGCAGACTGCGTAAAAAGCTCGAGGAGCTCGGGCTCGCCGATGTAATCGTAACAAGAACGGGAAGCGGGTATATAATTCCATGAACAGAAGGCTGAGGATACTCACCGACACACTGCGAAAAAATAAATCGGCAATAATTCTGTTTGCCGCGATGACACTGTTGGGAGGCACGATTTTCCTGCTGTACGACATTATGACAGAGGCGTTTCTATACGCCGAGCTTCTGCTCGCGGTACTGCTTTTGCTCCTTGTCGGCATCGACCTCATGCGTGAGACGAAGCGTGCCGCGGAGAGGGAGAGAAACATCTGCTCGCTTGTTGACGCGGGCTATGAAAAAGCCGAAAACGGCTGTCTTGCCGACGAGGATTATTCGCAGATGATAGCCCTGCTTGAGGCGCAGGCGCAGAAGCTCAGAACGGATTTTGCGTTCAGAAAGCAGGAGGACGAGGACTACTACACGGCATGGGTGCATCAGATAAAAACGCCGATAGCCGTTATGAAGCTCGAGCTTAGCGAGGACACAGAGAAAAACAGGGCCCTGCTTTCGGAGCTTTTCCGCATAGAGCAGTATGTTGAAATGGTGCTCGATTACGGCAGGCTCGAAAGCGAAAGCAACGACCTCGTCATAAGGGAATACGAGCTTGACGAGATAATCCGCGAGGCACTGCGCAAGTTTGCTCCGCAGTTTGTTCTGCGCAAGCTGAAGCTGAATTACGAGCCCGCGCAGGGCAGAGTCGTGACGGACAGAAAATGGCTTCTGTTCATTTTAGAGCAGCTCATTTCAAACGCGATTAAATACACGCCCTGCGGCGAAATTACAGTCGCGGTGCAGGGGAATACAATCCGCATTTCCGACACGGGCATAGGCATAGCGCCCGAGGATTTGCCGAGAATTTTCGAGAAGGGCTACACGGGAGTAAACGGCAGACTCGGACAAAAATCAAGCGGACTCGGACTGTTCCTCACAAGAAAAGCGGTGCGCTTAATTGCCGCCGACATTCGCTGTGAAAGCACAGTCGGCAGGGGCAGTGCCTTCACGCTCACTCTGCCCGATAAAAGCTGACACGCAAAAGCAAGCAAAGTCAAGAATATAAATTCTGCTCCGTGTAAAATAGACTCACACGGCAGGAGGAAAACTGATGGATTGGATTAGCGGAATTCAGTGCGCGATAAATTACATCGAGGAGCATTTGCTCGAGCAGACCGACTATGACGCGATAGCGAAAAGCGCGTGCTCGTCACCGTTTCATTTTCAGAGGATATTCACAATCCTCTGCGGATATTCAGTCGGCGACTACATCCGCATGAGACGCCTCTCACTCGCGGGTGAGGAGCTTTCACGCAAGGAAAGCAGAATTATCGACATCGCACTCAAATACGGCTACGAAACGCCTGAGAGCTTCACACGCGCCTTCACGCGTTTTCACGGCATAACGCCGAGTGAAGCAAAAAAGGGCGGCGCAATCCATGCCTTTTCACCCCTGTCAGTGAAGCTTATTTTGTCAGGAGGAACAAAAATGGATTACAGAATTGAAAAGCTTGATGAGTTTCAGGTGCTGTGTAGACGCAAGCAGGTGCACAAGCCGCAGGATGAGTCGGCAACGCAGGATATAAGCGGCTTCTGGGCGGAGTGCGGCATGGACGGAACGATAGCGCGAATGTCGGCAGACTTCCCCGCAAATCCCCGCCTTAAGGGACTGCTCGGTATATGCTTTTCCGCCGAGCTTGACGCGGATCATTTTCCCTACGGCATAGGCATTGAGTACGACGGCAGAGCAGTCGAGGACAAGTCTCTTGAGCTTGTCACAATCCCCGCACACACCTACGCCGTATTCACAAGCCGCGGCAAAATGCCCGAGGCATTTCAGAACACCTATCACAGAATAGTCACCGAGTTTTTCCCGCAGAGCGCACAGTATGAATATGCTTGCGGCATTGAGCTCGAGGTCTATCCCTCGGACGAGGTCACAAGCCCCGATTACAGCTGTGAAATTTGGATCGCGGTCAACGAGAAATAAGTCAAAGCCCTTCGGAATTTTCCGAAGGGTATTTTCAACAAATTTCAAAAAAGGGCTTGAAGTATAAATTATACTTTGTAAAATGTAATCACAGTATTTTTCTGCGCGGGAGGGCAATATTATGGCACTTGCAGACTATATTTACACAAAGCCGAGAATTGAAACCGAGAGGCTTGTTCTGCGTCCTATGACGGTGTCGGATGTGCCCGACCTTCGTGAGTGGATGCCCGACAAGGCAATCTACAAATATTGGGGAAAGGGCGCGGGAAGGACGGAGAAAAATCCCGAGCTCATGTTTGAAAAGGATGAAAAGCCGACAAAAAGCTTTCACCTCGGAGTTGCCATTAAAGACAGTGATAAGGTCATCGGCGATATATGGGTGTATTTGATAGAAAACGACCGCATGGCATCGGTTGCACTGCGCCTCGGCGGGGCATATCACAGCCTCGGCTACGGCACTGAGGCACTCGGCGCGATGACTCGCTTCTGCTTTGAAAATACGGAGCTTCAAAGACTGCAAACGCAGGTTAATACGGATAACGCGGCATCGTGCAGGGTGCTCGAGAAATGCGGATACACAAGAGAAGGTCTTGTGCGGCAGGGCAAAATGGTCAATACGTGGTGCGACTATTATATCTACGGCATACTCGCCTCCGATATGCCGTAAGCTTAGTATGGAAAAATTGCAGACACTGTGATATAGTACGGAGAAAGAAAACGCGAAAGGAACAACCCATGGCAAAAATTCTGCACCCTCTGCCGATGCTTATAATCGGTTTAGCCCTCGGCTTTGCGGCAAGGCTTTTTGATATATACCTCGAGGAACTCGGAAGCGTGTTTTCCGAAATGGCGGTCTGGATTTTAATAGGAACGCTGATTGCAATTTACAGCCCGACAAAAAAGCGCGCCGCGGCAAATGTGTTTTGCTTCTGCATAGGTATGCTGTTTGCCTACTATCTCACGGCGGTGCTGACGCACGGAGTATACGGCAGGGCATATATAATCGGGTGGACGGTTTTCGCATTCTGCACGCCCGTGCTTGCGCCGCTTGCGTGGATGTCGAAGGAGAAGGGCAAGCTTGCCGTAATCCTTCGCGTGGGTATAGTCGCGGTGTCCGTGCTGTCGAGCATTCTGCTGTTTGACAGACTTCGCTTTTTCGATTTGATAATCAACGCAGTTTTGGTTTATTATTTGTTCTTCAAGGAAATAAGGAGGGCATAAAATGTCATTCGATTTCAAAAAAGAATACAAGGAATTTTATATGCCGAAGAATAAGCCCGAGATTGTTTCCGTGCCGCGGGCAAATTATATCGCCGTGCGCGGAAAGGGCAACCCGAACGATGAGGGCGGCGAGTATAAGCAGGCTATCGGCGTTCTCTACGCTGTCGCCTACACGCTCAAAATGAGCTATAAAACCGATTATCGCATTGAGGGCTTTTTCGACTACGTCGTGCCGCCGCTTGAGGGCTTCTGGTGGCAGGAGGGAATTGAGGGCTTTGACTATTCCGACAAATCAACCTTCTGCTGGATTTCGGTAATTCGCCTCCCCGATTTCATCACTCAAAAGGACTTCGACTGGGCGGTGGAAACAGCTTCAAAAAAGAAAAAGCTCGACTGCTCCAAGGCCGAGCTTCTGACAATCGACGAGGGCTTGTGCGTGCAGATTATGCACATCGGAGCCTTCGACGATGAGCCCGCGACAGTTGCGCAAATGGACGCATTTCTTGCAGAAAACGGCTTTGAAAACGACATGAGCGACACCCGTCTGCACCATGAAATCTATCTCACCGATGCCCGTAAGGTAGCGGCGGAGAAATGGAAAACGGTCATAAGACATCCGATAAAGAAAAAAGAGGAGTAAGCCATGGTTAAGGAAATTCTCAAGCTCGGAAATCCCGCGCTGTACGAGATAAGCGCCCCCGTCACCGCGGAGGACGCGCCCATGCTCAGAGCGTGGGCGGATGACCTGCACGACACTCTGCTCGATTACAGAAAAACCTACGGCGCGGGCAGGGCTGTTGCCGCACCGCAGATCGGCATAAAAAAGAGAATACTTTATATGCTCACCGACAGGGAATATGTGATAATAAATCCCGTCATGAGCTTCCCCGATGACGAGCTTTATGAGGTGCTCGACGACTGTATGTCCTTCCCCGGGCTGTGCGTCAGAGTGATGCGTCACAAGCGCGCCGTGCTAAATTACACGGACATCGAGGGCAGAGCCCAGACAATGGAGCTTGAGGGCGATTTATCCGAGCTTCTTCAGCACGAGTATGACCACTTAGACGGCATCCTCGCAACCATGCGCGCCATTGATGAAAAGTCTCTGATTATGATGCAGATGAAGAGAGATTTGCAGTAAAGGAAATATACCCGATGAATCTTAAACGCTTTTTCAAGGGCTTGGGAATAGTCATAGCGGCTTTGCTCGTGCTGTTTGCGATTGCCCTTTCGCTCTTTATTTACGAGACGGAATACAAGATAACCGAGCTTGACAGGTCGGTGTCTCCCGACGGGGGCTACACCCTCCTGCTTGAAAGCATAGGCGATCCCGATTTTCCCTTCGGTCTTACTCATATAAGGCTTGTCCTCAAGGACGGACAGAGGATAATCGCTCAGCAGACGCTCAACATCGCAAACGACGGCGGACAATTACTCGAAAGCGATTGGAGCACCGAATGGGAGGATGACTGCGTCGTTGTTACTGTCAGAGGGCAGGAGCAGGCGGACACTGTATGCACAATCGGCTTTGACGGCGGCATAAAAATCAGCGGAGCCCGTAACTGAGATTGACATGGAATACATACAAATCACAAAAGAGAATATCGACGCAGAGCACATCTGCTGTGCAATGTCGGGCAAGCAGGGCCTTGCAAAAAAGCAGTGGATGAGGGACAGACTTGACGAGGGGCTCGTGTTTTACAGAAGCGTTGAGCGCGGCAAGTGCTTTATTGAGTACATCCCCGCGGAGTATGCGTGGGTGCCCGTTGATGCCGAGGGCTATATGTTTATAAACTGCCTGTGGATAGCGGGCTCGATGAAGGGCAAGGGCTATTCAAACGAGCTCATGGATAAGTGCATTTCCGATGCAAAAAAGCAGGGCAAAAGCGGCGTGTGCATTCTCTCATCGGCAAAGAGAAAAAAGGAATTTCTGTCAGACCCGGGGTATCTTGCGTACAAGGGCTTTAAGATTTCCGATGAGGCGGATTGCGGGATTACGCTCATGTATCTGCCTCTGCACGAGGATGCCGTGCCGCCTGAGTTTAAGCCCTGCGCAAAGCATCCGCACACGGACGAGACGGGCTTCGTAATCTACTACACCGACCAGTGCCCGTTTACATACTACTGGGTGCCGAGAGTTGTCGAGGCGGCAAAAGAAAACGGGATTGAGCTTAAAGCCGTGCACGTGAGCGACAGGCAGACGGCGCAAAATCTGCCCGCACCCGTGACGAACTACGCGCTGTTTCGTGACGGCAAATTCATAACGCACGCCATACAAAGCGATAAAAAATTTCTCGCTCTCGCGGGAAAATAATGCGGGGATAAAATGGACAAGGACGACAAAATTGCCTGCGCAAAAACCAAGGAGCTTTCCGAGCTCATTGACTGAGCACGGGCGCTTTTCTATCGCACGCTGTGCAACTAAAAGCGACAAATATCAGAAAAATATGTTAGCTTGGGTTGGTTGAAAGCTACGTAACCAAAGCTTACAATATTCACATAAATCATATTTTCGGAGGTTTGTATGGCTATTGTAAGTATTCAGAAGCTCAACAAAACCTATCCCGCCTTTAAGCTCCGCGATGTGTCCTTTGAGATTGAGGCGGGCAGGATTACGGGCTTTATAGGCAGAAACGGCGCAGGAAAAACCACGACGATAAAATCCATGCTCAACTTAGTGCATCCCGACAGCGGAGACATAGTCTATTTCGGCAAAAAGCTCTCCGAGCATGAGACCGAAATCAAAAAGCACATAGGCTATTCGACGGGCACGGTAAATTGGTATCCGAGAAAAAAGCTCAGGGATATAATCGACATCGTCAAGGAGTGCTACGACACATGGGATGAGGCGGCATACCGCAAATATCTCGGGCTGTTTGCGCTTGACGAGAACAAGACGGCACTTGAATTATCCGAGGGCATGAAGGTTAAGTGCAACCTTCTGATTGCGCTTTCACACAATGCCGAGGTGCTCATTTTAGACGAGCCGACAAGCGGGCTTGACCCCTTTTCGCGCGATGAATTGCTCGAGCTTTTCAAGGAGCTGAAGCGCGACGGAGTTGCCGTGTTTTTCTCAACGCACATAATTTCCGACATTGAAAAATGCGCCGACGATATTGTGTATATCTCAAAGGGCGAGATAGTCGCGGCGGCGCCGAAGGCGGAGTTTTCAGCCCGCTTTTCGCATGAGGGAGAGAGCCTCGAGGAGACCTTCCTGCGCATGGAAAGGGGTGAGGGCAATGACTAAGCTTCTGAGAAAAGAGTTTAAGCTCAGCGCGTCAATTTTGTCCTTTCTTTTCATACTTTTCGGGCTGATGTTTTTCCTCCCCGGTTATCCCGTGCTGTGCGGCGCGTTCTTTGTGACGCTCGGAATTTTCCAGAGCTTTCAGAATGCGCGCGAGACGAATGACATTCTGTTTTCCGCCCTGCTTCCCGTTGCAAAGCGCGATGTTGTCAAGGGCAAATACATCTTCGTCTGCGCGATTGAGCTTTGCAGTATTCTGCTCATGGCGGGGGCTATGATTGTGAGAATGACTGCGCTTGCGCAGGCACCCGTTTATACGCAAAACGCGCTGATGAATGCAAACTGCTTTGCCCTCGGCATGGCGTTTGTCGTGTTCGCCGTGTTTAACAGCGTGTTCCTCGGCGGCTTCTTCAAAACCGCCTACAAGCACGGCAAGCCCTTCGTGATTTACATTGTTGTCGCCTTTATCGTTATAAGCATAGCGGAGGCGGCGCACTATTTCCCGACTCTCGGCTGGCTCAATGCCTTCGGCACGGATTATCTTGCACGGCAAATACTCACCCTGCTTGCAGGGCTTGCGGTGTATGTGCTGATAACGCTGCTGTCGTGCCGAAAAGCCTGCGAGAGATTTGAAAAAATCGACCTTTGAGGAGGCGGCTGTATGCTGAAGGAAAACCTCGTAATGCTGAGAAATCTCCATGGCTATTCGCAGGAGGCAATAGCCGAAAAAATTAGTATCTCCCGTCAGGCTTATGCAAAATGGGAGACGGGCGCGACTGTGCCCGACATTGAAAAATGCAGTCTGCTCGCGCAGACTTACGGCGTGACGCTCGACAGTCTCATGAACGGACAGTCGGCGGAGGGCTTCGGCGACTCAATGCTCGCGCCGAGGGGCAAAAATATCTGGGGCTCGGTCACACTCAACGACAGAGGTCAGATAGTAATTCCCAAGGGTGCAAGGGATAAATTCGGGCTTCGCGGCGGCGATAGACTGATTGTGCTCAGCGATGACGAGGGAATTGCACTTATTGCCGCCGAGAGATTTGAAGAGAACATGAGAAAAATCATGGAGCTTGCTACACTGATGAACGAAACGGACGAGGCTGTAAAATGGCAAACCTTATAAGCCTTATCAGAATAATTTGCAGTCTTGCCCTGCTGTTTTGCGAGGCGCTTTCAGCGCCCTTTTACGCCCTCTATGCGGCGGCGGGGCTTTCGGATGCGCTCGACGGTTTCGTTGCGAGAAAAACGGGCACGGCAAGTCAATTCGGCGCAAGACTCGACACCGCCGCGGATTTTATCCTCGTTGCGGTGTCCCTCGTGAAGCTTATCCCCGTGCTGAAAATAAGCACGTGGCTATATATTTGCATTGCGGTAATTGCCGCGATAAAGCTCGTGAATATCGCCTCGGGCTTAATAAAAAACAAAAAGCTTCCGTCCGAGCATACAAAGGCAAACAAACTGACGGGCGCACTGCTTTTTGCCCTGCCGCTGACGGCTGAGCTTGCCGCCTTCGATTACTGCGCGGGGCTTGTCTGCCTCGCCGCACTGTAT
Organism: Clostridiales bacterium UBA1763; assembly: GCA_002314685.1. Taxonomy (GTDB): domain Bacteria; phylum Bacillota; class Clostridia; order Oscillospirales; family Oscillospiraceae; genus F23-B02. Next base: position 40,144 of record DCHB01000053.1, on the reverse strand, counting down.
GCGGCAATCGAGGAGGGGCACCTCATCAGAACGGGAAAAAGCGTAATGTAATAATCGTCGGAGTGCGAATTACCGTACTCCGACAATATTTTCGATAGTGAGCATTATTGCGCAATGCCCTTGACTAACGAACGGTAGTTTGCTATAATACGCCCGAATTGAAAGGACAGAGGCGAAATAAGAATTGGATAAAACGAATACAAAGGAACGGATTTTAGAGGCGGCATTGGAGCTGTTTTCCGTAAAGGGCTACGGGGCGACGAGCGTTTCGATGATTGCCGATGCGGTCGGCATTCGCAAGGCTTCGCTATACAATCATTTTGAGAGCAAGCAGGCACTTTTGGACGAATTGATTGCGAGTGTAATCGACGAGTACAACCGACATTCAATGTTTGTGAATGTCAGCTGGGACGATGAGGAGTTCACGCGCGATAAAACCGATCTGTGTGCGCATAAGGTTGCCGTGCAGGTCAAGCTGCATCTTAGATATATTCTGCATGACCCGACTGTCAGCCGCGGCAGAAAAATGCTGATGATAGAGCAGTTTTCAAATCCCGAGCTCGGCAAGCTTCTGACGAAAATGAACTATGACGATGTAATGAGCTACCATGTCGGCATGATGCGCTTTTTCATAAAGAACGGCGTACTGCGCGATGCGGGCGCGGAGACTATGGCGGCGCAGTTCTGCCTGCCGATTTCCGCGTGGCTCAATCTGTGTGACAGAGAAAACGAGCCCGAGCGCGAGCTGGAGGCAAAGGCGCTCGTTGATAAGCATATAGCGAATTTCTTTGAGCTGTATAAGGCGTAAAGGAGCGAGTGTGATGAAGCTTAAAAATGTGCTTATAGTTACAAAGGATATAGAAAAATCGAGAGCGTTTTACAGCGAGATTTTCGGTCTCGAGCTGCTCAGAGACAACGACGGGAATATGATATTATCCGAAGGTCTTGTGCTTCAGGACGAGAAAATCTGGAGAGGCTTTTTAGGCAGAGATATTATGGGAAAAAGCAACTCCTGCGAGCTGTATTTTGAGGAGAGCGACATTGAGGGCTTTGTGAAAAAGCTCGAGTCGGCTTATCCTGAGATTGAATATGTCAATCGGCTTATGACTCATAGCTGGGGTCAGACCGTGGTGCGTTTTTACGACCCCGACGGGAATCTCATCGAGGTCGGAACGCCGATGAATTTTGAATAAAAAACAGGAGAAAAACCATGCTTACTATTGAACATCTTACAAAGCAGTACGACGAAAAAAAGGCGGTAGATGACCTGTCGCTTCACATTCAGCGCGGAGAAATTTACGGCTTTATCGGTCATAACGGCGCGGGCAAAACCACAACGCTCAAAAGCATTGCGGGCATTCTCAGCTTTGAGGAGGGCACAATCAAAATCGACGGAACGGACATTTCAAAAGAGCCCCTCGAGTGCAAAAAGAAAATTGCCTACATACCCGATAACCCCGACCTGTACGACTACATGACGGGCGCAAAGTACCTCAATTTCATCGCCGACGTGTTCGGCATTCCCACCGATACCCGCAAGGAGAAAATTGAGAAGTACGCGGAGATTTTTGCACTGACCGACGACCTCGCTTCGCCCATTGCATCCTACTCCCACGGCATGAAGCAGAAGCTTGCGATTATTTCCGCGTGGCTTCACGACCCGAAGCTCATTATCATGGATGAGCCCTTTGTCGGTCTTGACCCGAAGGCGGCGCATCTGCTCAAGGAGATGATGCGTGAGCACTGCGATAAGGGCGGCGCGATATTCTTCTCCACTCACGTGCTTGAGGTTGCCGAAAAGCTCTGCGACAAGGTCGCAATAATCAAGGGCGGCAAGCTTATTAAGGCGGGCACAATGGAGCAGGTCAAGGGTGACGAGAGCCTCGAGGATGTGTTCTTGGAACTGGAGGCAGAAAAGTAATGTATAAAATTCTGTTCAAAAAGCAGCTTTTCGAGTTGTTCCGAAGCTGGTTTTTCGATGCTAAGAAAAACAAGGCGCGGTCAAAGTCGGGCACCCTGCTCATGGCGCTTTTGTTTGTGGCGCTCATAGGCGGCGTTGTGGGCGGCTCGATTGCCTTCGTCGCGGTTTCCGTCTGCGAGCCACTCGCGTCAGCAGGCGTGCAGTGGATGTATTTTGACCTGTTCGCGATGATAGCCGTCGCACTTGGTATGTTCGGCTCGGTGCTCAACACCTTCTCGGAGCTGTATCTTGCAAAGGATAACGACCTTCTGCTTTCAATGCCCATTCCCGTCAGCACGGTTGTTGCCTCGCGCGTTTCGGTGACATTTATAATGGGCACGGTTTATTCGGCTGTCGCCTTCCTGCCCGCTGTAATCGTGTATCAGCTTGTTATGGGCTTTGATATTGCGGCACTTGTCGGCGGCTTGTTCATGCAGCTCGAGATTTCGTTTATAGTGTGGGCATCTGCCTGCCTGCTCGGCTTGGTTGTCGCAAAGATAAGCTTAAAGGTGAAAAACAGCAGCTTTGCGGGCGTTGCCGCGTCAATCATTTTCATCGGGCTTTATTACTACGTCTATTTCAAGGCGGAGGTCATAATCCGCGACCTCGTTGCAAATGCGGCAGTTTACGGCGCAAAGATAAAGGGCTCGGCGTATTTCCTCTATTCGTGGGGCTTAAACGGCTTGGGCAAGCCTCTGCCGATTTTGCTGTGCCTCGCGGTTTGCCTCGCCTTTGCCGCCGCAATATGGTTTATGCTCAAGGGCACCTTCATGAGCATTGCGACCTCGACACCCAAGAGCAAAAAGGCAAAAGCACCGAGGAAGTCGCAGAAGGCGAGAAGTGTCTCGCGCTCATTGCTCGGCAAGGAGTTTTCTCTGTTTTCGTCAAGCTCGCTGTATATGTTAAACTGCGGCTTCGGCGTTCTGTTCGTACCCGCGGCGGGTATAATGCTGCTTATCAAGGGCAATTTCATATTAAGCGCAATTCCCGCGGAGCTTGCCGCGCTTGCTGAGGCTATACCCGTAATTCTTGTGGGCGGTGCCTGCCTGCTTGCATCGATGAACGATTCTGCGGCGCCGTCTGTCTCACTCGAGGGCAAAAGTCTGTGGCTTATTCAGTCACTGCCTCTCGATATGTGGCAGGTTATCAAGGCTAAGGTCAAGGTGCAGTTTTTAATCACCGAGATACCGATGATTTTCTACTGTCTGTGCGTCGTAATAGTAGTACCGATGTCCGTTGCAGAAACGGTGATGTTCCTGCTGTGCACGCTGACCTTCCCTCTGCTTTCGTCGCTGTTCAGCATGATGATCGGAATAAAAATGCCCATACTTACGTGGACAAACGAGGTTGTCCCCATAAAGCAGAGCAGCAGTGTCATGATAGCGATTTTCGGCAGCTGGGGCTATGGACTTCTGCTCGTCGGCGGATACTTCCTGCTCAAAACCGTCAGTGCGGCGTGGTATCTCGCGGCATTCACGGCTGTTGGCGCAGTCGCCTGCGCGCTTATGTGCCGCTGGCTGAAAACCAAGGGCGCGCAAATCCTCAGCACACTGTAAATAACAAGATAAAGCAAAAAAGCAGAGCATAAGCTCTGCTTTTTCGCTTTGGCGGAGGGTAAGGGATTCGAACCCTTGAGCGATGTTACTCGCTAACTGATTTCGAGTCAGCCCCGTTATGACCACTTCGATAACCCTCCGTATGTAAACACCGTTGCCGATGTTTTTTTAATTGTTATCCTCAAAGGCGAAGGAATCGTCGTCGATGTCCATGCTCATCTCGCCGACTCTCATGCGGCGTGCAATCTTCATCTTCTCGACGTACTCGTGAATAAGCTCCTTGACCTCGTTAGGCTGACGGATATTCTTCAAAACAAGCTCGGGAATGCTCTTGTCCGTTGAAACAACAGTCACGGTGCCGACGCCGAATATTCTCTGCCACAGGCTTATTCTCACACGCAGGTCACGCACACGGTACAAAACGACCTCGTCCTGACTGACATTCAGAAAACCGCGCTTGAGAAACAGACGGTCCTCGCTGAGAGCATATCTTGTAAATGTGATGGGCAGACCGAAAATGCGTTTTCTGTCGTGCCACAGTTCTACAATAGTCGATACGAGCTTTGCCATATTCGCCACTCCTTATGTAGTCATGTGCATTACATTGTAACCAATCGGCGGGCAAAAATCAAGAGAAGTTTTCAAAATTCTGCCCCGCGGCAAATAAAACCACTGGACAAGGGAAAAATTTAGCTATATATTGTATAAGTTATTGAAAAAAGCTCTGGAGGTGAATGCCGTGGCAAAGCTCAAAAGCACCGCTTACCATGTGGGAATATATTTTCGCACCTTCTACCGTTGGGTGTTTCTGTCAGCCGTGACGGGTGCCGTGTGCGGACTTGTCGGCTCGGCGTTTAACCTCACGGTCAGCTGGGTAACGGGATTTCGCGGTGAGCACCCGTGGCTTATATTCCTCCTGCCCGTCGGCGGCATCATCATCGCGGCACTTTACCGCGTGACGAAAACCGAGGGCGCGGGCACAAACAGAATAATAGACTCCGTTCACGAGGGACAGCGCGTGCCCGTACTGCTTATCCCCGTAATATTCATCGCAACGGCGATTACGCATCTTGTCGGCGGCTCTGCGGGCAGAGAGGGCGCGGCACTTCAAATCGGCGGCGGCATCGGCTTTCGCGTGGGCAGGCTTCTGCACCTCGACGAAAAGGATATGCCGCTTGTCACACTCTGCGGCATGAGCGCGGTTTTTGCCGCACTGTTCGGAACACCGCTGACGGCGGTCGTATTTGCCCTCGAGGTCATCTCTGTCGGCGTTTTGTACTATTCGGGGCTAATTCCATGCCTCGCGGCATCACTCGTCGCATACGGCATTTCGCGGCTTTGCGGCATACAGCCGATGAGCTTTGACTGTGCGCTTGTACCGCTGACGGTTTCCATGTCGCTTCGCACCTGTGTTCTCGGCGTATTGTGCGCCGTGGTAAGCATAGTGCTCTGCGTTGCAATGCACTCAACCGAGCGCTTTGCCGCAGAAAAAATCAAGAGCATTTATCTGCGCACCGTCATAGGCGGCGTGCTTGTTATAGCGCTGACGCTTCTTGTCGGAAGCTACGACTACAACGGTGTCGGCACGCAGGTCATAGAGTCTGCACTCAATGAAGGCACCGCACCGACATGGGCGTTTTTCTGGAAGATAGTATTCACCGCCGTGACGATAGGCTTCGGCTTTAAGGGCGGCGAGATCGTGCCGACGTTTTTCATCGGCGCAAGCCTCGGCTGTGTTGCGGGACCTCTGCTCGGTATGCCCGCGGAGCTTGCCGCGGCAATCGCACTTGTTGCACTGTTTTGCGGCGCGGTCAACTGCCCTGTTGCCTCGCTTATTCTGAGCGTTGAGCTGTTCGGCGCGGGCAATATTGTCTATTTTGCAATAGCCTGCGGAATTTCTTATATGCTTTCGGGCTATTTCGGTCTTTACAGCAGTCAAAAAATCATTTACTCTAAGACAAGGGCGGAGTTTATTAACCGCTATGCAAGGTAGGTGAGCACGATGGGAAAAAAGGATGCGGCGGCACTGTTTTCAAGCTACATTATCTGGGGCTTTCAGCCGCTGTACTGGGCACTGTTGGGTGATATTGAGTCGATGACGATAATGCCGCTGAGAATTGTTTTCGCGGCAATGTTTTCGGTGCTCATTCTGGCACTTCAGAAGCGTCTGCCCGAGCTGAAGGCGGTGTTCTGCGACAAAAGCATAATGAAGCTGCTTGTACCCGCGGCAATATTCCTGCTTGCCGACTGGACGGTGTTCATCGTCGTTGTAAATTCGGGACATATTCTCGATGTCAGCCTCGGCTATTACATAAATCCGCTTATTCTTTTCGCAGTCGGCGCACTCATTTACAAGGAGCACTGCGGCAAGGGACAGCTTGCGGCGCTATTCGTGGCGATAGCGGGTGTCGCGGTGAGCATAGTGGCGTTCGGCAGTGTGCCGTATATCTCGCTTGTCATTGCCTTTAACTGGGCGGTGTATGCTGTAATCAAGAAAAATGTCAAGCTCGACGGCATACTCAGCATCGCGGTTGAGACGCTTATTATGACACTGCCCGCAATTATTTTCATGCTCCTTTTCAAGCGTCAGGAGCTTGCGGCAATACCGCATTCGAGCTACCTTCTTCTCGTCGGCTCGGGATTTATTACGGCACTGCCGATGTTCTTGTATTCAAGATGTGTGTCGCGTCTGCCGCTTCTGATTATGTGCTTTGCGCAGTATCTTGCGCCGACCTTCAATCTTATCTGCGGATATATAAGAGGCGAAAGCTTCTCTGAAAGTCAGCTTACGAGCTTTGCCTTTTTCATAACGGCAATTATTATTTTCACGGCAAGTCAGATTATAGATGCAAAAAAGAACAGGGGGACGGAAAATGGAAATCAAGTATAATATAAGCGAAAGAGCAAAAGCATTTTTAGAGGAAAATCTTCCCGAGGCACTGAACGCCGAAAACAGCTATAATGCGCTTAAAATGCTCTACGAAATGATTGACGACAAGGGCTTTGAGGCACCTAAATACGAAAAGCTCAACGACTTCGGTCTGCTCGCAGACGAGATTTACGATGAGATATACGAGCTGAATATGTAAAAAAAGAGTGCACCGCACGGTGCACTCTTTTTTCGTTTTTAAGCGATTATTTGTTCTTTGCGTTGTAAGCCTCAATGCCCTTCTTGAGAAGCTCCATTGAACGGGCGATATCCGCCTCGTTAATTACATAAGCCATGCGGATTTCGTTCTTGCCCGTGTTGGGAGTCTTGTAGAAGCTCTCTGCGGGGGTGAACATGAGTGTCTCGCCGTTGTCGTCCCACTCCTGAAGCATGAACATCTGCAGCTTCTCTGCGTCGTCAACGGGCAGTGCCGCCATGACATAGAATGCGCCCTTGGGCTCGGAATATACAACGCCGTCAATCTTCTTCAGACCTTCAACGAGGCAGTCCTTGCGTGCGCAGTATTCCTTGCGGACAGCGTCGAAGTACTCGGGACCTACGGTGTAGAGTGCCGCGGATGCGACCTGGTCGATTGTGGATGCGCACAGACGGCCCTGGCACCACTTCATTGCGTTGTTGTAAAGCTCCTCGTTGCGGGTAATCATGCAGCCGATGCGTGCGCCGCAGGCGGAGAAACGCTTGGAAACGGAGTCTATTACGATGACATTTTCCTCGTAGCCCTCAAGCTGAAGCAGGCTCATGAGCTTCTCGCCGCCGTAAACGAATTCACGGTAAACCTCGTCGCCGATGATGAACAGGTTGTGCTCCTTGGCAATGTCAGCCATGAGCTTGAGCTCCTCAGCGGTCATAACGGTGCCGGTGGGGTTGCCGGGGTTGGTGAACATGATTGCGCGGGTGTTCTCGTTGATGCAAGCCTCAACGCGCTCGCGGATTGCGAACTTGTAGCCCTCCTCGGGCTTGGTGGTGATGGGGCGAACGGTTGCACCTGTCATGGTGATGAAGGTGGTGTAGTTGGGGTAGAAGGGCTCGGGAACGATAATCTCGTCGCCGTCCTCGAGGATGCAGGACAGAGCCATCTGCAGTGCCTCGGAGCCGCCCGTGGAGATAAGAACCTGCTTGTTGGTGATGGGAGCATCAATCTTTGCGTAGTAGTCAACAACAGCGTTGATCATCTCGGGAACACCGTCGGAGGGAGCATAAGCCAGAACGGGCTGAGAGAAGCTCTTGACTGCCTCAAAGTATGCCTCGGGAGTTGCAATATCGGGCTGACCGATGTTCAGGTGGTACAGCTTCTTGCCTGCCTTGAGAGCCTCGTTTGCATAGGGAGCAAACTTACGCATGGGGGAAAGACCGCATTTTTCAATCTTGCTTGAAAACTTCATCAAATAATTCTTCCTTTCAAATATGTTTTATTGAAAATGCAAAAAAAGTAATATATGTACCGATTTTGCCGCATACGGTGCAATAGAATAATCCACAGACCAATATGTATTAAATTCGGAACAAAAAGCTAAAAAACGGGCGAAAATCACGGAAAACCGCCCGAAATCAGCAACATTATTGTAGCACTTTGACGGAGCTGTTTCAACACAAAACGGGCAAAAACATTGTCAATGTTTAGGCAAGAGCACTTGCTCTTGCGATTGCGGAATTAGTTTGATAAAATGATAAAAAATCGGAAAGACGGCGGTGAGAAAATGCTCAGAATAATAATCGGAAAAGCGGGCACGGGTAAAAGTGCCGCAATAATGGCGGAGATAGCCGACGCTGTCAGAAGGCAGGAGGGCAATTCGGTATTGCTCGTCCCCGAGCAGTACAGCCATGAGGCTGAGCGCGAGCTGTGCGAAAGATGCGGCGACAGTCTGTCGCTGTATGCCGAGGTGCTGAGCTTCACGGCGTTTGCGAGAAAGCTGAGCTCCGAGCTCGGCGGTGCCGCAGTGCCTTATCTCGACAAGGGCGGCAGACTGCTGTGCATGGCGCTTGCCGCAGACGGACTGTACTCGCGTCTTAGAATGTATCCCGCCGCACGCAGAAAGGCGGAGCTTCAGACGGTCCTGCTCTCGGCGATTGATGAGCTCAAAACCGCCTGCGTCAGTCCCGAACAGCTTATGCAGGCATCGAACGAGTGTGTCGGTGCACTGTCGGATAAGCTGCATGATTTGTCGCTCCTTCTGGAGGCTTACGATGCCGTGACGGCAAACGGTCACGCAGACCCCACCGACAGATTGACGGTGCTTGCCCGTCAGATTGAGGTGAGCTCGATTGACGAAAAAACGAGCATTTACATAGACGGCTTCACCGACTTCACCGCGCAGGAAAGACGGGTAATCGAGGCACTGCTGCTCAAGGGTGCATGCGTCACCCTTTGTATAAGCTGTGACAGCCTCTCGGGCGGCAGTGAGATATTCGAGCTTACGCGCATAATGGCAAGAAGACTCATAGGCTTTGCTAAGGAAAACGCGATTGAATTTGAGCTCGAGGAGTTCAAGGGAAGCTCGGGTAAAAATGCGGCGCTGAGCTTCTGCACCGAGCAGATGTTTGTGTATTCGTCCGAGCGCTACGAGGGTGAGTGCGACAGCGTTCAGATAGCGCTTGCCGCCTCGGCGGCGCAGGAGTGCGAGCTTGCCGCGGCACACGCCTTAAGGCTCGTGCGCGAAACGGGCTGTCGCTGGCGCGATATTGCTGTTGCCGTGCGCGGCTTCTCCGACTATTCGCTCGCGCTTGAAAGCGCGTTTTCGCGCTACGGCGTGCCGCTTTATACAGCACGCAAAACAGACCTTATGGCAAAGCCCATACCCGCACTCATAGCCTACGCCTACGAGATTATAGACGGCGGCTGGGAGTGCGATGATGTGCTCGGCTATCTGCGCACCGACCTTGTCGGCTTGAGCTCCGACGAGTGCGATGAGCTTGAAAATTATATGCTCATGTGGCAGCTTCGCGGCAGTGCGTGGACGGATAACACGGATTGGCGCCTCAATCCCGAGGGCTTTACAGATAAGCTTGAGGACAGCTCACGGGAGAAGCTCAGAAGCGTAAATGCACTGCGCCGCAGGGTGTCAGCACCGCTTTTGCACTTTGCGGAAAACGCAAAAAATGCGCAGACCGCGGCAGAGCAGGCAAAGGCACTTGCGGGGCTTTTGGAGGAGCTCGGACTTGCCGAGCGCCTTGAGAAAAAATCAAGGCGGCTTGTTGAATCGGGCAGAGCCGCGACGGCGCAGGAATATGCTCAGCTGTGGGATATAACCGTATCGGCACTCGAGCAGTGCGCGGCAATTTTGGGCGACACGCAGACCGAGCTAAGCAGCTTTGCACGTCTCTTTACGCTTATGCTGTCAAAGTACGATGTCGGCACAATTCCCGCCGCACTTGACCGTGTGACTGCGGGCGACTTTGACCGTATGCGCCGCAGAAATATAAAGCATCTTATTGTACTCGGCGCATCGGATACGCGTCTGCCGCAAAGCAGTGAGGAGGCGGGCGTGTTCTCGCGCGACGAGCGACGCAGACTGCTCGAAATGGATATTGACCTCGGCGGTGTCGGCGACAGTGAGCTGTGGCGTGAGTTTTCGCTCATCTACAACTGCCTCACCCTGCCGAGTGAGTCTATGCTGATAAGCTACTGCGCCTTCGATGAAAAGGGCGAGCCTCAGCGCGCGGCTTTTGTCGTAAACCGCATCAGAGCTTGCCTCGGACTTGAGGTAAAAGCGGCGGCTTCGGACGAAATAAAGATGAATGCAAGGGCACCCGCGCTTGAGCTTGCGGCAAATGCCTTTAACGGCGCGGGCACAGCCTCCGCATCGGCGGCACAGCTTTTTGAAACGCTTAAGCCCGAGCGTATGCAGATGCTCCGTGCCGCGGCACAGAGCAGTCGCGGCAGTCTTTCGCGCAGGAGCGTCGATGCTCTCTACGGCAAAAATATCAAGCTGTCCGCGTCGAAGATAGATAAATTCGCCTCCTGCCGCTTTGCATATTTCATGCAGTACGGACTCAAGGCGAAAACCCGCGAGCCCGCGGGCTTCACCCCGCCCGAAATGGGCATTTTCATGCACTATATTCTTGAGCACACGGCTAAGGATGTAATGCTCTGCGGCGGCTTTAAGTCCGTGACGGATGAGAAGCTCAGGCAGATAACCGACGGACACATAGCGCAGTATGTGCACGACACACTCAATGACTTCAAGGAGAAATCCAAGCGCTTTGAATATCTTTTCCGCAGACTGACGGGCAGTGTATATCAGGTCGTGCAGGATATGGCGGACGAGCTCAGAGCGTCGGATTTCGAGCCGCTTTCATTTGAGCTTGACTTCGGCAAGTCGGATATACTCCCGCCCTTAAAGCTCGGCGAGGGTGACGACAGCCTTGTGCTGACGGGCATTGCCGACCGCGTTGACGGGTGGGTGCACGACGGCAGACTGTACCTGCGCGTTGTGGACTACAAGACGGGCAAAAAGAGCTTTTCGCTCAGCGATGTATGGTACGGCATGGGCTTGCAGATGCTTTTGTATCTGTTCTCGCTCGGCGAAAACGGACAGCTTTTGTACGGCAAGCCGATAGTACCCGCAGGCGTGCTGTATATCCCCGCGAGGGATGTAATTCTCTCATCAAAGACAGATTTGTCAGACGAGGAAATAGCGTCAGAGCGTGCGGACGAGATTAAACGAAGCGGGCTTATTCTCGATGAGCCCGAGGTAATAAACGCCATGGAGCATTCCGATAAGCCGCGGTATATCCCCGTGAAATTCAAGGGAGGTGTGCCGACGGGAGACGCGCTTGCCTCGGCTGAGCGCTTCGGCTTGCTCGCGCGGCACATTGATGAAACCCTGCGCAAAATGGCTTGCGAGCTGAAGCAGGGCAGTATAGCCGCAGACCCGTTTTACCGCAGTCAGCAGGAGAATGCCTGCCTGCACTGCGACTACTTTGACGCCTGTCATTTTGCCGACGGCGAAAACGGCGAGCAGGTAAATCCCATGCCCAAGCTTGCCGCAACAAGGGTTTGGAATATTCTCGAGGGAGGTGAGGGCAATGGCTGACTTTTCTCCGACAAAATCACAGCAGGCGGCGATAAGTGAGCGCGGACGCTCAATCCTCGTATCAGCCGCGGCGGGAAGCGGAAAAACAAAGGTTCTGACCGAGAGACTTCTCTCGCGCATAAACGAGGACGCGGATATTGACAGCTTCCTCGTGATAACCTTCACAAAGGCGGCGGCGGCAGAGCTCAAAAGCCGCATAAGCGATGAGATTGCAAGCCGCCTTGCCGCAGACCCCGACAACCGCAGATTGCGCCGTCAGAGCGCACTGTGTCAAAAGGCGCAGATAGGCACGATACACAGCTTCTGCGCGGCATTTCTGCGCGAAAACAGCCATGCCGCCGCACTGTCGCCCGACTTCAAGATAATCGAGGAGGACAGGACGGAGGTTATTAAAAGGCGCGTAATCGAGCGCGTAATGGATGCCGCCTACGAAAAGCCGACGGACGAATTTCTGCTTCTTGCCGACAGTGTCGGCAGAGGTCGTGACGACAGCCGCCTTGCCGCGCTTGTTGTAAATCTGCACGGCAAAATGCAAAGCCATGCCCGCCCCGAGGCGTGGGTGTTAGAGCAGATAAAAAGGCTCGATGAGCCCGTCTGCGATGCCGCACAGACGGTGTGGGGAAGTGAAGTCCTCTCATCGGCAAAGGCCCTCGCGGAGTATTGGGCGCAGAGCATGGAAAACGCCGTGGCAATGGCGGGCTCCGAGCCGAAAATTGCCGCGGCATACGGTGAGAGCCTCGATGTAACGGCGCAGGGTATGCGCGATTTTTGCCGCGCCGCCGCTGAGGGCTGGGATAAGGCTTATGCGTTTTTGCCCATCGAATTTCCGAGCCTCAAGCAGCTCAGAAATTCGCCCGACCCCGAGCTTTCCGAGCGCATAAAGGCAATTCGCAAGGGCTGTAAAACTGCGGCGGACAAGCTTGCCGAGCAGATAAGCGCGCCGAGCGAAAAGCTCATGGCGGATATGCGGAAAACCGCGCCCGCGATGAAGGCACTGCTTGAGCTGACGCTCCGCTTTGATAAGGCGTATTCCGCCGAAAAGCGGCGTCGCTCCGAGGTGGATTTTTCCGACCTTGAGCATCTTGCGGCACAGCTTTTGACCGAGCCCGACGGCAGCCCGACGGCGCTTGCAAGAGAGCTGTCGCAAAGATTTACGGAGATAATGGTTGACGAGTATCAGGACGTTAACCACGTGCAGGACTCTATATTCCGTGCCGTGTCGAAAAACGGAGAAAATCTGTTCATGGTCGGAGATGTGAAGCAGTCAATTTACCGCTTCCGTCTTGCAGACCCGTCTATATTCACGGAGAAATATCTGTCCTATGCCTCGCCCGAGAAGGCGGGTGAAAAGGAACCCGTGCGCATACTTTTGCAGGAGAATTTCCGTTCGCGCACTGAGATAATAAATGCGGCAAACAGCGTGTTTGCCTCGTGTATGTCCCTAAAGCTCGGCGAGCTTGACTACGACGAAAACGCGAGGCTCAAATACGGAGCCGACTACGCGGGGCAGGTGCCCGTGCCCGAGATCATGCTCGTGGATACGAGGACAGACGACGGTGACGACGCGCCCGACAAGATAGCCACCGAAGCCGCCGCAGTTGCGCGGCGCATACAAAAGCTCGTGCAGGAGGGCACTTTAGTTTCCGACAGAGGCGTTATGCGCCCCGTGCGATACGGCGATATAGCGATTTTAATGCGCTCGGCAAACTCCGCGGGCGAGACCTACCGCCGTGAGCTTGCAAGGGCGGGTGTGCCCGTGCTCGGCGGACAGACGGGAAGCTACTATACCTCGGTTGAGGTGTCCGCCCTTGTGTGCCTGCTTGCGGTTATTGACAATCCGCATCAGGATATTCCGCTTATTGCCGCACTGCGCTCGCCGATATTCGGCTTTACTGCCGACGAGCTTTCCGAGATAAGAGCCGCCGAAAAAAATGCGGATTTCTATTCGGCACTTGTGAAAAATTCCGAGCAGAGCGAAAAGTGCGCGGGCTTCGTTTCGGAGCTTCGTGACCTGCGCGAGTGCGCAACAGATATGGAGCTCGGCGAGCTTATCATGCACATATACAACAGGCTTGACGTGATGGCGATTTTCTCGGCGATGACTGACGGCGCCATGCGCACGCAAAGGCTCATACAGCTGCTTGAATGTGCAAGACGCTATGAGGCGACGGGCTTCAAGGGACTGCACCGCTTTGTCGATTGGCTCGGCGCACTCGCCGAAAAGGGCGATGAGCCCGCCTCGGGACAGACGGGCAACGCCGTCACGATAATGACCGTGCACAAATCCAAGGGACTTGAATTTCCCGTTGTATTTCTGTGCGATACAAGCCGCAAATTCAACCGCAATGACGCGCGCGAGGCGGTGCTAATTCACCCCGAGCTCGGCGTGGGTCCGAAGGTTACGGACGCCGAAAGAAAAATCGAGTACAACGGGCTTGCAAGAAACGCAATACTGCTCAGAAGTGAGCGCGAGATGCTGTCCGAGGAAATGCGCCTTTTATATGTCGCGCTGACGAGGGCAAAGGAGCGCCTTATTATGACGGCGGCGGTAAAGGACCCCGAGGATAAGCTTCAGAAGCTGATGAACTCAACGCAGTTTCCCGTGTCGCCCGAGGTGCTTATGACGGCGCAAATGCCCGCAACTTGGCTTATGTATGCCCTGCTCAGTGACGGCGGCAGGACGATGAGCCTGAGCATTTATCACCCCGAGGATGAGGCGCAGAACGCTTGCGCAGACCAAAGGCGGATAAATGCCGAGGCGAGCGAGGAGCTTGTTGAGCTTATGCGCAAAAATCTTGCATACATTTATCCGCACGGGAGGGCGGCGGAGCTTCCGTCAAAGGTCACGGCAACTGAGCTTAAAAAGCTTGCCGAGCCCGATGAGGAGGCTGTGAGCATAGCGCCGAAGAAACAGCGAAGCTTCAAAAGCCCCGACTTCATGCGTGAGGGCAAGCCGCTTTTGGCAGCTGAGCGCGGCACGGCGACACACATGGTCTTGCAGTACATCGACTATACAAAGGCGCAGAGCCTTGACGGGATTAAGGACGAGATTGAGCGTCTGCGCAGGGATAAATTCCTCTCGGAGCGACAGGCACAGGCGGTCAATGCCGAGGCAATCGAAGGGCTGTTCAAATCCGAAATCGGACAGCGCATAATGAATGCGGACAAGCTAGTGCGAGAGTTCAAGTTCTCGCTTTTGTGCCCCGCCGAGAGATTTTTCGAGGGCGGCGAGGGCGAAAAGGTGCTTTTGCAGGGTGTCATCGACTGCTGTATTGAGGAAAACGGCGAGCTGACCGTAATTGACTACAAGACCGATAATGTCAAGGGTGAGGCACTCGCAGAGAGGGCAAAAACCTATGCGGGACAGCTTCGCGCATACGCGATTGCAGTCGAGGCAATGACGGGAAAGCCCGTAAAACAGTGTGCACTGTACTTCCTGAACGAGGGAAAGACGGTTTTTGTGCAGGAAAATTAAAAAAACACTTGCAATGCGAAAACGGCTGTGTTACAATTCACTTTGCGTCTTGTAACCACGGATACGTGCTCAAGACAGCCTATGACGAGGAGAAATGAACAATGAAGGCAGGAATCCATCCTAACTATCAGCCCACCGTTATCAAGTGCGCTTGCGGCGCAACCATCGAGACAGGCTCCACCCGTCCCGGCATCAGCGTAGAAATCTGCTCCAAGTGCCACCCCTTCTACACCGGCAAGCAGAAGCTCGTTGACACCAGCGGCCGCGTTGATAAGTTCAATAAGAAGTACGGCATCAAGTAATAAGCTTGCATTTAAGACCACATCATTTTGATGTGGTCTTTTGCCGTTTTTGTGGTATAATAGTCAAAAACACCTGTCGGGGAATGATGACATGGAAAATAACGATATTAAAATAGAAAGAGCCGTGCTTGCGGGACTTTGCGCAAACAGCATGGAGCAGAAGGAGCGCTCAAGCGAGGTTTCGATGGAGGAGCTTGCCGCACTCGTTGAGACCGCGGGCGGCGAGGCTGTCGGTATGCTTATTCAAAACCGCCCGACACCCGACCCGCACAGCTTTATAGGCGACGGGAAGGTAGCCGAGCTCAAGGAGTTTATAGAGGCAAACGACATCGAGCTTGCAGTTTTCGACAACGAGCTTTCGCCCTCGCAGATGAGAGTGCTGTCCGAGGAGCTCGGAGTTAAGGTGCTCGACCGTTCGGGGCTTATTCTCGACATATTCGCTCAGCGTGCGCAGACGCGCGAGGGTCAGCTTCAGGTTGAGCTCGCGCAGTACAAGTATCTGCTGCCGAGGCTTACGGGTATGTGGACGCACCTTGTCCGTCAGACCGCGTCGGGCGGCTCATCGCCTATCGGCACGAGAGGTCCCGGCGAAACTCAGCTTGAGACCGACCGCCGACATATCCGCCGCAAAATTCAAAAGCTCGAGGAGGAGCTCGCCGCAGTGCGCAAGGTGCGAAGCACTCAGCGCAGAAAGCGCGAGAAAAACGCGATGCCCATAGTCGCGCTCGTCGGCTACACGAACGCGGGCAAATCCACGCTTCTCAACTGCCTCACGGACTCCGACATTCCTGCAAACAACAGACTGTTTGACACCCTCGACACGACAACCCGCAAGCTCCGCATTGACGAGCTCACCGAGGTTTTGATTTCCGACACCGTCGGCTTTATCCGCAAGCTTCCGCACCATCTTATCGAGGCATTCAAGGCGACTCTTGAGGAGCTTTCCTATGCCGACGTGCTGCTGCACGTGATAGATATTTCAAACCCCGATTGGGAGGAGCAGGCGCAGGTAGTCGATGAGCTTATTGCACAGCTCGGCGCACAGCAGACACCGTGCATCCGCGTGTTCAACAAGTGCGATGCCTATATGGGCATACTGCCGCACGGCGAGGACATAGTGTGTCTGTCGGCAAAAAGCGGCGAGGGCGTGCAGGAGCTTGTGCAGAAGCTGTCGGGACTGCTCGACAGAGGCAGTCACAGGGTGACGCTCAAAATCCCCTACGCGAGCGCGGGCATAGCGGATTTGTTAAACCGCGAGGCATCCGTCATCAAAATGGACTACACCGACGAGGGCATCGAGGCGGAGGTAATTGTGCCGCCCGAGATATTCGGAAGGGTGAAGCAGTTTATCCCCGGCTACAGAGAGCCGAAGGAGGACTGGGAATAAGCCGTATCCGCTGTAACATTCAAAACGGAGAGGACTATATTAAATGAGTGAATATTTCATCCCCGCGGGCGAGGGCGAAGCTGAATTTGTCGAAAAGCGTTCGAGCTTTCTCGGTCATGTAAGATGCGTGCAGACCGAGGACGAGGCGAAGGCGTTTGTCGCCGAGATGAAAAAGAAATACTACGATGCGCGGCACAACTGCTGGTGCTATATAATCCACGAGGGTGCGGTGCGCTACTCCGATGACGGTGAGCCGCAGGGCACGGCGGGCATACCGATGCTCGAGGTGCTAAAGCGCGAGAAAGTTGAAAACGTCGTGTGCGTTGTAACGCGCTATTTCGGCGGCGTACTGCTCGGCACGGGCGGACTTCTGCGTGCCTACACGAAAAGCGCAAAGGATGCACTCACCGAGGCGGGCATAAGCGTTGTGCGCCGTTGGGTGAGGGCTGAAATCCCCTGCGCGTACAGTCTGCTCGAGAGGGTTAAGAGCGAGCTTGTATCCGCCGACGGCGTCGTTGAGGATATTGCCTACGGCGCGGATGTGTGCATTACGGCACTTTTGCCCGAGGAGAGGGCTGAGGGCTTTTGCACCGACATTACCGATGCAACGGCAGGTGCGTGCACGGTAAGCATAAGGGGCGAGGAATTCATGCCCGTAAAAATAAAATAAAAAAATTTTCAAAAAAATAAAGGGAAATAAGAATTTAAGTCGTATAAAGGTATCAGATGATAGTGTCTGATACCTTTTGCGTTGAAGGGAGAAGCTGAGTATGTCATGTCCGAGAGAAAAACGGCAGATAGCCGAGCGCGGTTTTATAAGTGAATACGGTGTGCTTTCGGAAAGCTCGAGGGGACGCCTTGAGTATGACCCCGAGTGCGATGTCCGCACCTGCTTTCAGCGCGATATTGACAGGATAACTCATTCAAAATCCTTCCGCAGATTAAAGCACAAAACGCAGGTGTATCTTCAGCCCGAGGGCGACCATTACCGCACACGCCTCACGCATACGCTTGAGGTGTCGCGCATTGCCCGCACTATTGCGAGGGCACTTGAGATAAACGAGGATCTGACCGAGGCGATAGCCCTCGGACACGATTTGGGACACACCCCCTTCGGGCACGCGGGCGAGAGGGCACTCAACAGACTATACAGCGGCGGCTTTAAGCACTACGAGCAGTCACTCAGAGTTGTCGATGTGCTCGAGCGCGACGGCAGAGGCTTAAACCTTTGCTATGAGACGAGAATGGGCATACTCAATCACACACACGGCGCACCCGACGACACGCTTGAGGCGACCTGCGTGCGTCTTGCCGACCGCATTGCCTACATAAATCACGACCTTGACGACACTATAAGGGCGGGCATACTCAAGGCCGATGAGGTGCCCGAAATTATCCGCAGTCGCTGCGGTGAGCGCAACAGCGAGAGAATAAACTCCATTATCTCGGACTTGATCGAAAACAGCTCCGACGGAGTTATAAAAATGAGCGATTATATGCAGGAGGCGGTGGACTTTTTCCACAGCTTCATGTATTCGGACGTATATACAAATCCCCTCGCAAAAAGCGAGGAGAGCAAGGTTGACGGCATCATAGGCGGTGTTTTCGATTACTATGTTAAGCACCCCGAGAAGCTCCCGAAGGAGCTTATGCTGATTGCCGAGCGCGAGGGCGTTGAGCGTGCCGCCTGCGACTTTGTGTCGGGCATGACCGACGGCTACGCAATGGAAAAGTACGGCGAAATATTTATCCCCGCCGCATGGACGGTAAAATAAAAAATAAGGGTGAAGGGCAGGTGAGAGTACATGGCATTTCCCGAGGCATTTTTGCAGGAGCTTGTTGAAAAAAACGATATAGTCGATGTTGTGGGCAGCTATGTGCGCTTCACTAAGCGCTCGGGCTCAAATCAGTTCGGGCTGTGCCCGTTTCACAGCGAAAAAACACCGTCATTTTCCGTGTCGGCGGATAAGCAGATTTATCACTGCTTCGGCTGCGGCAAGGGCGGCGGAGTAATCAACTTCGTTATGGAGGTTGAAAATCTCTCCTTCCCCGAGGCGGTTGAATTTCTCGCAAAGCGCGTGGGAATGACGATGCCCGAGGAGGAAAACAGCGCCGAGAGCAAAAAGCGGCGCAGAATGCTCGAATTAAACCGAGATGCGGCAAAGTTCTTCTTTTCCTGCCTGTCAACGCCCGAGGGCGCGGCGGCAAGGGAATATATCACCCGCCGACAGATAACGCCTCAGACGGCAAAGCGCTTCGGTTTGGGTGCCGCACCCGACACGTGGGACAGCCTGAGAAATGCGATGCACGCCCTCGGCTACAAGGACTATGAGCTGTTCGAGGCGGGACTTGTGCGCAAGGGCAAAAACGGCGGGTATTACGATGCCTTCCGCAACAGACTCATGTTCCCCGTGATTGACGTGCGCGGTGACGTAATCGGCTTTTCGGGCAGAATTCTCGGCGACGGTGAGCCTAAGTACCTAAACAGCCCCGAAACAACCGTGTTCAACAAAAGCCGCAATCTTTTTGCACTTAATCTGGCTAAAAAGTCGAAGAGTGGATACATAATACTCGCAGAGGGCAACATAGATGTCGTGATGATGCACCAGGCGGGCTTTGACAGTGCCGTCGCATCCCTCGGCACCTCGCTCACAGCAGAGCAGGCGCGGCTTATCTCGCGCTATGCAAACGAGGTGATTATCGCCTACGACAGTGACGGCGCGGGACGCAAGGCGTCGCAGAGGGCGATAGGGCTTTTGGAAAAGCTCGATATAAAGGTCAAGGTGCTCAGCATACAGGGAGCGAAGGACCCCGATGAGTTTATTAAAGCGAAGGGTGCCGACGCATTCCGCAATATGCTCGAGAAATCCGAGAACCACATAGACTACCGTTTGCAGATAATCGTGAATAAATACGATGTTTCCGTTGACGAGCAAAAGGTGGCGTTTCTTAAAGAGGCGTCGGAGCTTGTTGCAAAGCTTCCCGGAAGCGTTGAACGGCAGGTCTATGCAATGCGCATTGCGAGCATAGCGGGTGTCGCCTCCGATATAATAACGCAGGAGGTTGAGCGCCGCCGCAAAAGGGCAATCAGATTTGCGCTTAAGGAAAACGCAAATCAGCAAAGTCACCCCGAAAAGCAATTTCAGCCGACTCAAAAGGAGTTTCACTACGACAATCCCGAGTCAGCCGCCGCAGAGGAGGGCATAATAAGACTGCTTTTCCTCGACCAGGGACTTTTCAGGGGCAGACAGCTTCCCAATGCGGAGGAATTTTCCGCACCCGTGCTCGGCAAGATATATTCCGTTTTGAAGGAGAAATTTGAAAACGGCGATATAATCAGCACCGCGACTGTCAGTGCCGTGCTGACCGCGCAGGAGGCGTCGCTCATGGCGCGCATACTGCAAAAGCCAGAGGCACTTCGCAACGGCGAAAAAGCGCTTAACGACTACATAGAAAGAATAAAAAAACAAAACGAGCTTGCAGACTGCACAGAGGATTTACGACTGCTTGCAAGCAGACTCAAAGAAACTAAAGGATACGAGGGGTAAGCAAATGGAAAACAAGGAAGAAAAGCTTGAAATGATGAGTGAGGAAGAGCTCAGCGCCGCGGCGGACAAGCTGCTTTTGGAGGCAGAGCCTGTTGAGGAAAAGCCCGCACCCAAAAAGAGAACAAGAAAAAAAGCAAAGGCTGAGGATGAGAAGGACGAGGCCGCGCCAGAAAAGACCCCCGAGGAAAAGCTGAATGAGCTGCTTGAAAAGGGCAAGAAAACAGGCAGACTGACAACTAAGGAGCTCGCCTGCATTGAGGATATCGGTGTCGATGCCGATACGGTCAGCAAGTTCTATGAGGCACTTGAAGCCGCGGGCGTTGAGATAGACCTCGCGGGCGACGATATACTCCCCGAGTTCGTCGAGCTTGACGATATTGAGGAGGTCACCGAGGAGGAGATAGTCGAAACAGAGGCTGAGATAATCGCCGACTCCAACTACTCCACCGACGACCCCGTGCGTATGTACCTCAAGGAGATAGGCAAGGTTCCCCTGCTCACAGCCGACGAGGAAAAGGAGCTTGCAACGAGAATGAGCGAGGGCGATGAGGAGGCAAAACGCCGCATGGCAGAGGCAAACCTCCGTCTCGTCGTCTCAATCGCAAAGCGCTATGTCGGCAGAGGTATGCTGTTCCTCGACCTCATTCAGGAGGGCAACCTCGGTCTTATTAAGGCAGTCGAAAAGTTTGACCACACCAAGGGATACAAGTTCTCGACCTATGCAACATGGTGGATTCGTCAGGCAATCACCCGTGCAATCGCAGACCAGGCGCGCACAATCCGCATCCCCGTGCACATGGTTGAAACGATAAACAAGGTTATCCGCGTCTCCCGTCAGCTTCTTCAGGAGCTCGGTCACGACCCGAGCGCGGAGGAAATCGCAAAGGAAATGGGTATGCCCGTTGAAAAGGTGCGTGACATTCTGAAGATAGCTCAGGAGCCCGTTTCGCTCGAAACCCCCATAGGCGAGGAGGAGGACTCCCACCTCGGCGACTTCATCCCCGATGAGGATGCCTCCGAGCCGAGTGAGGCGGCAAGCTTCTCTCTGCTCAAGGAACAGCTTATGGAGGTGCTCGACACCCTCACCCCGCGTGAGAAGAAGGTGCTTGAGCTCCGCTTCGGCATAGTTGACGGACGCACCCGCACTCTCGAGGAGGTCGGCAAGGAATTCAATGTTACCCGTGAGAGAATCCGTCAGATAGAGGCAAAGGCACTGCGCAAGCTGCGTCATCCCTCAAGAAGCAGAAAGCTCAAGGATTTCCTTAACTGATACAAGTAATAGTATTTTTAATCCCGCCCGTCTGGGCGGGATTAACTTTTGCGCGGGAAATTATATAAATATTTGCACAAAGTATTGAATAAAAGCCTTGACAAGAGTGAAAAATAATGGTATATTAGCACTCGGATAGAGAGAGTGCCAGCAAATAAACCTGCTGAGTGCTAAAAAAGGAAGAGCGTATGGGTATCAGCGACAGAAAAAAGAGAATACTTGCCGCCCTCGTCGATGAATACATCAAAACGGCGGAGCCCGTCGGAAGCAAGGCGATTGCTCAGCTTGCCGACCTCGGCTGCTCCTCGGCGACTATACGCAACGAGCTTGCAGAGCTTACCGCAATGGGCTTGCTCGAACAGCCGCACACCTCGGCGGGCAGAATACCGACACCCGCGGGTTATCGAATGTATGTCAATGAGCTTATGGAAAAGCAGAAGCTTTCCCTTGAGGAGACAGAGGAGATAAACCGCAGGCTGAACGACAAGATGATTCAGCTTGACAGCATGATGAGCGATGTCGGCAAAATCGCATCTCAGCTTACCGACTATCCCGCGCTTGCCCTCGCGGCTTATGCGCCCGCGGTAATCAAGCGATTTGATTTAATTTATATTGATGCAAACACGTTTATCATAGTCGTGATGCTCAGCAACAACACAGTTAAAAACAAGCTTGTGCATCTGCCCGTTTCGGTTGACCAGGGCATGATAAATAAGCTCGCAATGCTGTTTAACGCAAACTTCACGGGCATATCGAGCGACAGGATAACCCCGATACTCATTTCGTCAACAGAGCGTGCCGCGGACGATACGATGGGACTCACCTCCGTAATCGCCTCGTTTGTTATCGAAACGCTGTCAAGTCAGAATGAGGTACACGCCTTTGTCACGGGAGAGAACAGACTGTTAAGTCAGCCCGAGTACCGCGATCCCGACAAGGCGCACAGACTTATGAATTATCTTTCCGAGGGTGCTCATGTGCTTGGCGGCACAACGGACGAAATGTTCGATGAGGGCTCCGAGGTAAAGGTTTTGATAGGCCCCGAGAATGTAGCCGAGGAGCTCAAGGATTCAAGCGTTGTCATAGCGAGCTACGACATGGGCGACAACACGAAAGGTCTCATCGGTGTTGTAGGCCCCACGCGAATGGACTACTCGGCGGTTGCCGCAAAGCTCAGCTTTCTTGCGGCGGGACTTTCGAGGCGGCTCGGCGGCGGTGAGGCTCCGCCCTCGGGTATGCACAATAAGCTGATAATAAAGGGAGATGACATTATAGATGAGCACTGAGAAGGAAGAAGTAAAGACAGAAGAAGCAGAGGTCAGGACGGAAGAGGTCAAGACCGAGCCTAAAAAGGAAAAGAAGCCTAAAAAGGAATCCAAGAAGGAAGCGGAAATAAAGGAAACGGCGGAAAAGCTCATAGCCGAGGAAAAGGAAAAATATATGCGTCTGTGTGCCGAGTACGACAACTTCCGCAAGCGCAGTCAGAAGGAGCGCGAATCGCTCTACGCCGATATAAAGGCGGACACCCTGCTGAAGTTCCTGCCCGTTTACGACAATCTCGAGAGGGCACTCAAGCAGGAGACAGCCGATGAAGCCTACCGCAAGGGCGTTGAGATGATAATGACTCAGTTCAACACCACGATGGAAAAGCTCGGCGTGACGGAGATTGAGGCGGCAGGTCAGAAGTTTGACCCGACAATCCACAATGCCGTTATGCACGTTGAGGATGAAAGCTTCGGCGAAAATGAAGTAGCCGAGGTTTTCCAGAAGGGCTTTAAGCTCAATGACAAGATAATCCGTTTTGCAATGGTCAAGGTTGCAAACTGATTGATAGATTTAATTTGTATATTATTTTTCATTCAAATAGGAGGAAAAAACAATGGGTAAGATTATAGGTATTGACCTCGGAACAACTAACAGCTGTGTATCCGTCATGGAAGGCGGCGAGGCAGTAGTCATCGCAAACGCAGAGGGCGCACGCACCACACCGTCAGTCGTTGCATTCGCAAAGACAGGTGAGCGTATGGTAGGTCAGGTAGCAAAGCGTCAGGCTATCACAAACCCCGACCGCACAATCAGCTCCATCAAGCGTGAAATGGGCTCTGCATATAAAGTCAACATCGACAATAAGGGCTACACCCCGCAGGAAATCTCCGCAATGATTCTCCAGAAGCTCAAGTCCGATGCAGAAAGCTACCTCGGTCAGACCGTCACCGAAGCTGTCATCACCGTTCCCGCATACTTCACCGACGCACAGCGTCAGGCAACCAAGGATGCAGGCAAGATTGCAGGTCTTGAGGTAAAGCGTATCATCAACGAGCCGACCGCAGCAGCACTTGCTTACGGTCTCGATAAGGAAACCGACCAGAAGATTATGGTCTATGACCTCGGCGGCGGCACCTTCGACGTATCCGTTCTCGAAATCGGCGACGGCGTTATCGAGGTTCTTGCAACCGCAGGCAACAACCGCCTCGGCGGCGACGACTTCGACGCCTGCGTCACCAAGTACCTTGTTGACGAGTTCAAGAAGGCAGAGGGCATCGACCTGTCGGGTGACAAGGTTGCAATGCAGCGTCTGCGTGAGGCGGCAGAGAAGGCAAAGATTGAGCTTTCCGGCGTAACCACCTCAAACATCAACCTGCCCTACATCACCGCTGATGCAACAGGCCCCAAGCACCTCGATGTAACCCTCACCCGCGCAAAGTTCAATGAGCTGACTCACCAGCTCGTCGAGAAGACAATGGGTCCCGTAAAGCAGGCACTGTCCGACTCCGGTCTGAGCGCAGGCGAAATCACCAAGGTGCTCATGGTCGGCGGCTCCTCCCGTATCCCCGCTGTTCAGGAAATGGTCAAGACCCTCACGGGCAAGGAAGGCTTCAAGGGCATCAACCCCGATGAATGCGTCGCAATCGGTGCGGCAATTCAGGGCGGCGTCCTCGTCGGCGACGTAAAGGGCGTTCTGCTTCTCGACGTAACTCCGCTGTCCCTCGGTATCGAGACTCTCGGCGGCGTATGCACCAAGCTCATCGAGCGCAACACCACCATCCCCACAAAGAAGAGCCAGATATTCTCCACCGCGGCTGACAATCAGACCGCTGTTGAAATAAATGTTCTGCAGGGCGAGCGTGAAATGGCTCAGTACAACAAGAGCCTCGGACGCTTCAACCTCGACGGCATCGCACCCGCACGTCGCGGTGTTCCTCAGATTGAGGTCACCTTCGACATCGACGCAAACGGCATCGTAAACGTCTCCGCAAAGGACCTCGGCACGGGCAAGGAGCAGCACATCACAATCACCTCCTCCACCAACATGAGCAAGGACGACATTGACAAGGCAGTCAAGGAAGCCGAGATGTTTGCGGCAGAGGATGCAAAGCGCAAGGATGAGATCGACACCCGCAATCAGGGCGACCAGATCGTATATCAGACCGAGAAGACTCTCGAGGAAATGGGCGAGCAGGTTCCCGCAGAGATCAAGGGCGAGATAGAGTCCAAGCTGCAGGCTCTCAAGACCGCGCTGACAGGCACCGACACCGAGAGCATCAAGCAGGCAACCAAGGAGCTGACCGATGTATTCGGCAAGCTTTACGAGGCGGCACAGGCGGCACAGGGCGGCGCAGGCTTCAACGCAGGCGCAGGCTGTGACCCCAACTGCGGCGGCGACTGCGGCAACGGTCAGGAATACTACGATGCAGACTACACCGTAGTTGACGACGACAAGTAATTCCGAAAAACCGCATACAATGTGGGCGTACATGGTACGCCCACATTTGAGGTATATCTGAGGTAGATTTATGGCAGAAAAAAGAGATTACTATGAGGTTCTCGGCGTTCAGAAAAGTGCGAGCGAGGACGAACTGAAAAAAGCATACAGAAAGCTTGCCAAGGAAAATCACCCCGACCTGCACCCCGGAGACAAGGAGTGCGAAGCGCGCTTCAAGGAGATAAACGAGGCGTACGAGATACTGTCGGATAAGGATAAACGCGCAAAGTACGACCAGTTCGGTCACGCGGCATTCGACCCCAATCAGGGCTTCGGCGGCGGCTTCGGAGGCTTTGAGGGCTTCGGCGGCTTCGGAGATATTTTCGGTGACATATTCGGCGGCGGCTTCGGCGGCTTCGGCGGAGGCGGCGGCAGAAATCCGAACGCACCCCGCAAGGGCGATAACCTGCGCTCGAATGTGACGGTCAAGTTTGAAGAGGCAGCATTCGGCGTTAAGAAGGATGTTTTCATCACCAAGGTTGAGCAGTGCCCCGACTGTAAGGGCACGGGCTGTGCCGAGGGCACAACCGCGGAGGTCTGCCCCGACTGTAAGGGCACGGGCTCGGTTAAGACAACTCAGCGCACGCCCTTCGGCATGATGCAGTCAACAGGTCAGTGCCCCAAGTGCAAGGGCAGAGGCAAGATAATCCATACACCCTGCAAGGGCTGTCACGGCATAGGCTCCGTGCGCCGTCAGCACAAGGTCAACGTCAGCGTACCCGCGGGCATAGACGACGGACAGACAATATCCCTCAGAGGTCAGGGCAATGCGGGCGCAAATGGCGGACCTGCGGGCGATTTGCTCATAACCGTACTTGTTCAGCCCCATGCACGCTTCGAGCGTGAGGGCGCATCGGTACTTCTTGAGCAGGATATCTCCTTCACTCAGGCGACTCTCGGTGCGGAGATTGAGGTGCCCACGCTTGACGGCAAGGTTAAGCTCAATATCCCCGAGGGCACGCAGACGGGCACGGTGTTCCGCTTGAGAGGCAAGGGCATACCCTTCCTCCGTTCAACGGGCAGAGGTGACCAGTTTGTAACGGTCCGCGTTGCAGTCCCGAAGAGTCTCAGCTCCTCGCAGAAGGAGGCACTGCGACAGTTTGCCGCAAGCCTCGGCGAGAGCGTTGAGTCGAAAAACATTTTCGGCAAGCATAAGAAATAAAATTCAAGTCCCTTCCCGCTGGGAAGGGACTTTTTTCGTACAAAAGTAAAAGAGATATTTACAAAACGCGAAAAAAAGCATAAAATAAATTAAATATTGTTTTTCAAAGGGGGATGCACTGTGCTGGAAGAAAACTTCCTTGAGGTGTACGATAAATTTAAGCTTGAGTTTTTCCGCAGAATATTTGAGCTTGTGCGTGAGAGAGAGGGCTCGCTGAGCGCAATGGAGGCGTTCTCAATCGAGGTAATCCATGCCCTGCACGAGCCGACAATCGGTCAGTTTGCGGAGTTTCTGAATATCTCGCAGTCAAACGCGACCTATAAGGTGAATAACCTCATCAAAAAGGGCTATCTCGTTAAGCAAAATTCCGAGACAGACAGAAGAGAATACCACCTTGTGCTGTCGGATAAGTATTATAACTACACCGACATAATGCGAAGCTATGTCAAAACCGTCGTCGGCAGAATTGAGGACAGCTTCAGCTTCGACGATGCCGCGCAGTTCGGTGAAATGCTCGGCAGAATATCCGAAGAGCTTATGCCCGAGGTAAATATTTGATTTCAAAACCGCATTCTCAAGGAATGCGGTTTTTCCTTTATTGACTTTATCTCCGCTATGTTATAAAATGAATTTGTTAATTAGATGACAAAAAACAAAAATATACAAAGGATGTGAATTGCCAATGAAACTTACCCCCGAACAGCAGGCTATGCTTAACGGCGAAAAGGGCGAAACAATGGCAAAGGTCGTCAAGACCCTCGTTATGTACGGAGAGACCTTCGGTGCAGAAAGAATGCTTCCGATAACCTCGAAGTACGGCCACACCGTCATCAGCTTCGGCCTGAAGGTTATGAGACCCGTCTATGATTTGTATCAGGAAATCATTGACGCAGGTCTTGTCTCCGACCAGAAATTTACCGCAGACCCCAAGCCGCTTGACAAGAAGGTACCCAGCAATTTAATCGAAGATTTGGTATTCAAAAAAATCATGTATACCGAGCAGAAAAAATACGAGAAGCAGCTCGTTGAGCTCGGCATCACAAGCGAGGACGACTACACCTGCACCTGCTATCTTGACCAGGTAGGCAACAAGCCCAAGAAGGGCGATGTGCTTTCATGGGCAGAGTCCTCCGCAGTCGTTTATGCAAACTCCGTTCTCGGCGCACGCTGCAACCGCAACTCGGGCATGATCGAGCTCATGGGCTCAATCGCAGGCTTTGTCCCCGAATTCGGACTCCTGCTTGACGAAAACCGCAAGGCGACATGGGTTGTCGAGGTCAAGTGCACCAAGAAGCCCGAGGCACAGCTTTTAGGCTCTGCAATCGGCATGAAGGTCATGGAAGAGGTCCCCTATGTCAAGGGTCTCGACCAGTGGCTCGGCACCGAGCTTAACGACGAGTGCTGCACCTATCTCAAGGACTTCGGCGCGGCAACCGCATCCAACGGCGCAGTCGGTCTGTACCACATAGAAAACCTCACTCCCGAGGCAGCTGAGCAGGGCGAGAGCCTTATTGCAGAGGGCGCACAGGTTTACGTCATTGACGATGCCGAGCTCGAGCGCGTCAAGGCAAACTACCCCGTCATCTGGAAGGATCCCGATGCAGAGCCCGAGCTTTGCTTCGTAGGCTGCCCGCACATGACTCTTCAGCAGCTTATTGACTGGACTGAGAATGTCGGCAAGGAGCTCGAGAAGAACGGACTTAAGAAGGTCTCCGTTCCCACCGTGTTCACCGCATCCACTCCCGTCATCAAGGAGTTCGAAAAGACACCCTATGCAAAGAAGCTCAAGGCAGAGGGTATTATCCTCAGCTACATCTGCCCGCTTATGTATATGAACAATCCTCTGTGCAAGAAAAAGGCAGTTATAACCTCCTCAAACAAGCTTCGCACCTACACCAGTGCAAGATACTACACCGAGGCTGATATTCTCAGCACCATTACAAGCAAGAAGGAGGGCAAGAAATGAAAACCTTCAAAGGCAGAGTCGTAGTTCCCGGCACCTGCACCGCTGAGGCACTTGTCTCCAAGGGCGGCTTCAACACCCTCGCAAGCTACCAGATGGGCATGATGTTCGGCGACAAGAAAATGAAGTGCGGCGACCAGAACAATGCAGACATTTACAAGCTCCCCATGATAGGCAAGGCACTGTGCCTGCCCATGACAATAGGCTCCACCACAGGCGGCATGGTGCTGTTTACCGTTTGCTCCATGGGCAAACAGCCCGCGTGTATGCTCTTCTCAAAGCCCATTGACCCGCTGGCGGCATCGGGCGCAATCCTCGGCGGCGTTTGGACAGACGCCGAGATGCCCGTCGTTGACAGCTTAGGCGACGAGTTCCTCGAGTATGTAAACACAGGCGCAAAAATTACCGTCAAGGCTGACGGCGTTGTCGAAGTAGAGTAATAATAAAGGCAAGAGCGTTTGAAAATAAACATTCTTTCGCTCTTGCCATTTTTACGCGCTTGTGTTAATTTAGATAACAAGAAATCGAATAAACAGAGAAGTTTGCGGGTAAAACCGCTTTAATTCATACCCCCGATTTTCTCGGACTAAACGCATTTGCGCACGCTCGGGAAAACTAAGCCTAAATTCACGGGCATAAGCCCATAGGCTGAGGGCTTTTGAGGAAACGAGGGAGCCTTCCGTGCTTGAAAAGGAGACATGAATTATGAAAAGAACTCTCGCACTCGTACTGAGCATCGTTCTGGCACTCGCAATGGTATTTTCCCTTGCAGCCTGCGGCGAAACGGCAGACACGGCAAAGACTCCGGAAAACCCCGTTATCCGCATGAGCACCACCACCTCCGTCAACGACTCGGGACTGCTTCCGTACCTGCTGCCCGTATTTGAGGCAGAAACAGGCTATACCGTTGAGGTACAGTCGGCAGGCACAGGCGCCGCAATCCAGAAGGCAGTTGACGGCAACGCAGACCTCATCCTTGTCCACGCAAAGGCAAGTGAGGAAGAGTTTATTGCAGGCGGCTACGGCGTCGAAAGACTCTCCTTCATGTATAACTACTTTGTCATCGTAGGACCTCAGGGTGACCCCGCAGGCATCGCTGACTGCGCAAACGCAGCAGAGGCATTTGCAAAGATTGCAGAAAGCGGCTCAAGCTTCATCTCCAGAGGCGACGACAGCGGCACGCACAAGGCTGAGCTCAAGATTTGGGGCGACAATGCACCTAATCCCGAGACCGACACATGGTACGTATCCGCAGGTCAGGGCATGGGCGCTTGCCTGACAATGGCAAGTGAGCAGAATGCTTACTGCCTGACCGACAAGGCAACCTTCCTTGCAATGGAGAATAAGGGCGACCTTGCAATTCTGCTTGCAGAAGGCGACGACATGAAGAACACCTACTCCGTCATTGCCTGCAATCCCGAGACTCTCGACGGTCTGAACACCGAGGGCGCACAGGCTCTCATCGACTGGCTGCTTGGCGAAGAGGCATCCAAGCTCATCGCAGAATACGGCGTTGAGGAGTACGGCGAACCGCTGTTCTATCTTATTGAAGACTGATTGATTTATGGATAAATTTGCAGAGGCGTTCGGATACCTGTTTTCTCTCGACAGAGAGCTCGTGCAGATAATCGGAGTGACGCTGAAAATGTCGTTTTTCAGCACGCTCATCTCCTGTCTGCTCGGCTTTCCGATGGGAGCCGCTATTGCGGCAAAGAAATTCAAGGGTCGGCGCACGGCAAAAAGAATACTCAGCACACTAACAGGCCTGCCTCCCGTTGTGGCAGGTCTGATTGTGTATATGCTCTTCACCCGATACGGCCCCTTCGGCAGTCTTAACGTGCTGTTCACCGTGAAAGCGATGGTAATAGCGCAGGTAATTCTCATTACGCCGATTGTGGCGTCGCTGTCGTCTGCCGTTATTGAGGGCAACTGCCGCACAATACGCGAGACGGCAATCGGCATGGGGCTTGACGGCAAAAAAACCTTCGCACTGTACCTTACCGAAAACCGCACCGCGCTGTTTTCAGTCCTGCTGACCGCCTTCGGACGCTCAATTGCCGAAGTCGGCGCCGTCAGCATTGTCGGCGGCAACATACAGTGGAAAACGAGAGTAATGACCACGGCGATAATGCTCGAAACAAACAAGGGCAACTTCAGCTTTGCCCTTGCACTCGGCATAATTCTGCTTATTATTGCGCTTATTATAAACATCGGCGCGTCACTTATCTCGGGAGAGGAGCCGTGCGATGATTAAAGCTCTTAATCTTAAAAAGACTTACGGAGAAAAGACCGTGCTTGAGCTCGACGAGCTTTGTGTGAGCGACGGCGAGGCACTCGTAATCGTGGGGCCTAACGGCTCGGGAAAAAGCACCCTGCTTAAAATCCTCGCAGGTGTCATTGAGCCCACGCAGGGCAGTGT
The DNA here is from genome assembly GCA_002314685.1 of Clostridiales bacterium UBA1763. Taxonomy (GTDB): domain Bacteria; phylum Bacillota; class Clostridia; order Oscillospirales; family Oscillospiraceae; genus F23-B02. Next base: position 9,356 of record DCHB01000053.1, on the reverse strand, counting down.
TGAGGGTGTGGAGGGCTTGCGCTATGTGCCTCAGCAAAGCTACGCCTTCAAGCGCACGGTGCTTGAAAACTGTATGCTCTCAGCCGAGGGAAGCCGAAAAGAAAAACAGCGTAAAAGCCTCGAAATACTCGAGCGTCTCGGGCTGTCGGAGCTTGCCGACAAGAAGGCGACGGGACTTTCGGGCGGCGAGAAACAGCGACTTGCAATCGCAAGAGCACTCGTTGAGCCGTGCAGACTTTTGCTGCTCGATGAGCCCACCGCATCTGCGGATGTCGAGGCGGCAGAGCTTATCGAGGACACGCTCGCACAGTATAAAAAAGCGACGAGCTGTACCATAATAATGACAACTCACAGTCCGAAGGCCGCGATGGGCATTGCCGACAGAGTGCTCATTATGAATAAGGGACGCCGCGCCGAGCTCGGCACACCCGAGCAGGTGCTCCGCGCACCCGAAAGCGCATGGGCAAAAAGCTTCATAGCGGGCTGGAGCCTTGACGAGAACTGAAAAAATGAGAGGTTAAAAACCTCTCATTTTTTTACTGCCTCCATGAGCTCGCCCCATAGCTCGACTATGCGGAATTTAATCAGACAGCCGTCGGCATCGGAGACAATGCCCTTGACATCGTCGCTCATAGACTCAACAGCGGCACTCTGCTCAGCCGCAGAAATGCACAGCGGCGGGAATACAACGCACCACCAGTTATGTCCCTTGCCCTCACCGAGAACGACCCGCAGTGACTGATAATTTCCCGCGGGCAGGGAAAAGCCCTCATAGCTTCTGCTCGGGTAATATTCCTCGCTGAGCGTCACCGTGACAGCCCTGCCCTCCGCGGCAGATTCGGCGGCATTTTTAATACCCTTGAGCTCGGCGCGTATAATCTCCTGCGCCTGCGCGGAGCCTTCGGCATCCTTAAGCTTCGGCGAAATGTAGCTCAAAACCGCATCGCGCACATTAAGCTTGATGCTCTGCTCCGTGTCGTCATCGGATACGGCAAGCACGTGCAGACGCACAAGACTGCCGCTTATCGTCTCCTGCTTTGCCTGCGCCCATGTGCCGAGGCACAGCGAAAGGCACAGCGCGATGAGCAGGGAAAGCTCCCATTTTCTGATTTTGCATTTATCCATAAAAAACCGCCTTTACTATGTACTAAGCACAGTATAGGCGGATTTTCTGTTTTCTAAACCTCAAGCCGAGGCATATTTTTTGCGACGAAGCAGAAGCGATATTCCTTCCTCAGCGTTTGCGCGGCGGTGAGTGCCGCCTGCTGTGAGTCAAACAGACCGAATACAGCCGAGCCTGTGCCCGTCATAATCGCACCGAGTGCACCGCAGTCTAAAAGCGTGCTTTTAATCTCGGTAATGGTCGAGCGTTTTCTGTCGGGCACATCCTCAAAGACGTTATACATTCTTCTTGCAATGCCGCAGAGGTCGCCGATCTCAAGCGCGGAAATTATGCCCTGCGTGTCGGGGTGACAGCGGAGCTTAACGCTGTCGAGCTTTTTGAAAAGCTCGGGCGTTGAGGTTGAAAAATCGGGCTTGCAGATAACCGTATAGCAGTCGCAAAGCGGGGGAAGCTCGCTTAAAACCTCGCCTCTGCCCGAGGCAAGCTGTGTGCCTCCTCTTACGCAGAAGGCGACATCCGAGCCTATATCCGCGGCAAGCTGTTCAAGCTCTGCGGCGCTCAGCGGCTTGTCGAAAAGGCGGTTTAATGCTCTTATAACGGCGGCGGCATCGCTCGAGCCTCCCGCCATTCCCGCACCGACGGGTATGAGCTTGTTCATCTTGATTTTTGCGCCGACACCGTCTATGCCTGCTCTTTCGAAGAACATATTTGCCGCACGCACCGCGAGATTTCGCTCGTCGCAGGGCACGAAATGCAGATTGCATTCGGCAAAGCTCGGCTTGTTTTCAACAAGCTCAAGCTCAAGCTCATCGCAAAGCGTGACGGTCTGCATGACCATGAGCATATCATGGTAGCCGTCAGCGCGCTTTCCCGTAACATCGAGGGATATATTTATTTTTGCGTAGGCTTTTTCAGTAGTGCTTTTCATTTTTCAAACAAAAGTCCCATAAGTCTTACACCCGCATCAACCTGCGGACCCTTAAGACCGCTTGCCTCGGTGTAGGGCAGACCGTTTTTCGTATCCTCGGTGCTGTCATACAGCAGATACGGCACGGGGTCGCCGTCGTGACCGCGTGTTGCCGTGAGGGTTTTGTGGTCGGAGAGGAATAGTATTCTGTAATCCCAGCCCTTAGCGTCTAATGCGGCGGTCATAGGTCTCAGCATACGGGTGTCAAGCCACTCGATAGCCTGAATTTTGCCCTCAAGGTCGCCGTTGTGAGTGCACTCATCGGGTGCCTCAACGTGCACGGCGGCAAAATCGTTTTCCTCGAGAATGTCGAGCACAGCCTGCATCTTGTTCTCGTAGTTCGTGTCAATTTCGCCCGTCGCACCCTCGGGGCAGACAATGCCGAGACCGACAAGCGCGGCAATTCCGTGACACAGAGGTACGGCGGAGACAACGGCACCCGTGTGACCGTTCTTCTGCTCAAAGTCAGGCAGAGCGACAGCCGTGCCCTCAGCCCAGAACCACACGCCGTTTGCGGGCATCTTGCCCTGCGCGATAAGCTCCGCATTCTGAGGAAGCTTTTCGAGAATTTCGTTTGCCTTAACCATAAGCTCACGCAAAACGGCGGCATTTTCACAGCCCGTCGGAAGCAGAGGACCGATTTTTTCGCCGAGGTGGTCGTGCGGCGGAATGAGCTTGATGCCCTTAATATCCGCCTGCGCCTGCACGGCAATATGTCTGAACGAGTGACCGAGGTTTACGCTCATGCCCGCCTCCTCGGCGAGTGCGGCAAACTCGGGATCGTTAAACAGTGCGGTGACTATCTCATCTGAGACCTCACCCTCAATCGAGCCCGCCGAGTGCGACAGAATTTTGCGCTCCTCAAAGGGCATATCGCCCTGCTCGTAGGTGACCATGTTACAGCGGTAGGCAACGTCGCCCGCGTTTAGCTTTATGCCCGTCGCGGCGGCTTCAAGCGGGGCTCTGCCCGTGTAGTACAGATTAGGGTCACAGCCAAAAATGCTCATAATAGCGGTGTCACTGCCTGCGGGCAGACCGTAGGGAACGTTAAGCACACTGCCTACCTCACCCTTTGCCGCAAGCTCATCAATAAACGGCTTCTTTGCATATTCAAGCGGGGTCAGTCCGCCGAGTGCCTCAACGGGATTGTCTGCCATGCCGTCGCCGATTACGAGAATGTATTTCATAATTTCACACTCCAATACTAAGTCTTGCTGACATTATAATGGATTTTATCTGCTTTGAAAAGCTAAAACTTGCATTTTGCCGCGCAATATGAGAAAATCGAAGCAGAAATCGTGCTTCGGAGGCGCAAAATGAGCAGCAAAAAGCAGACAATAAGCAAAAGCGACGTTGAAAAAACAGTCAGATTTGCAAAGAAAAATCCCGTGCTCGCGGTGATAATTGCCCTTGCGGTGATAGGACTTTTCGTCTATCAGAGCATAGCGGACAATGCCGACAGGGTAACGGTGCCCATGGACGGGCTTTACGTGCACTACATAGACGTAGGGCAGGGCGATGCGGAGCTTGTTTGCTGTGACGGGGAGTATATGCTCATTGACGGCAGTGAGCCGAGTGCATCCGATGGGCTCGTGAGCTACATTGAAGACCTCGGCATTGAAAAGCTCGAGTATGTAATCTGCACCCACGACCACTCCGACCACTGCGGCGGACTTGACGCCGTAATCGAGAGCTTTGAGGTTGAAACCGTGTTCACCTCACCCTACACGGGCGACAGCAAAGCGTACAGCATTTTCCTTGACGCTGTCGAGGCAAAGGGACTTGAGGCCGAGTCGCCCGAGCTCGGCGAAACCTACAAGCTCGGCGAGGCGGAGTTTGAGTTTATAGGTCCCGTGCAGGAGTATGACAACAAAAACGACAACAGCCTCGTTATGCGCCTTAGCTACGGCGATACGAGCTTCCTGTTTGCGGGCGATATGACGACAAATGCGGAAACGGATTTGCTCGACGACGGTGCAAATGTCAAATGCGATGTCCTCAAGGTGGGACACCACGGCTCATCGGGCTCGACGGGCTACCGCTTCTTGTACGAGGCTGAGCCCTCAATAGGCATAATCTCCTGCGAGACGGGCAACAGCTACGGACATCCGCACGAGGAGGCACTCTCGCGCCTAAGCGATGCCGATGTAACGGTTTACCGCACCGACCTTGACGGCAGTATAGTGATATTCAGCGACGGCATGAGCGTCGTGAAGAAATGAAAAGACGGAGGAATTTTATTCCTCCGTCTTTTCGGCTTTTTCAAAAAAGTCCCTCGGACTTTTTTG
>DCHB01000053.1:0-4842 GCA_002314685.1 Clostridiales bacterium UBA1763 | reverse complement strand
CCTGCCGATAGTTTGGTTTTTTGACAGTCTCAAAAGACGGAGGAATTTTATTCCTCCGTCTTTTTATATTCCGAGCCTTGTATTATGTCATTTTCCTCCATGTAGCGCATATAGCCGTTGAGCACGCGGTGCTTGTCGGCACTCCAAAGCGGCGCAATAAGGAGCCTTTTATCGCCGTCACCCGTCAGTCGGTGAATTATAATATCGGGTCTTAAATGTTGTAGGCACAGACCGAGAAGGCGGTAATATTCATCCTGCGAGAGAATGTGAAAATCCATTGAGGCAAGCCGAGTGCCCTTTAATACGTGCATAAGCTGAAGCTTAATGCCCTGTACGTCGTGCGAGTTCACAAAGCGCACTGTGTTCAACAAATCCGCCTCGGTCTCATTCGGCAGACCGATTATTATGTGCACGATAATCTCAACGCCGTTTTCGCGCAGAAGCCTCACGGCATTCGTGAAGGCGGCGTTTTCATAACAGCGGTTTACAAGGTCCGCTGTTTTTTCGTTTGCAGTCTGCAAGCCGAGCTCGCAGAAAACGGACACCGTGCGGTTGATTTCGCCTAAAAGCGCGGCGTTTTCGGCATCAATGCAGTCGGGGCGCGTAGCGACGGAAAGAGCCTCGATTTTGTCAACTCCGAGTGCATTACTGTAAAGCCTCCGCAGGGTGTCTGCGGGCGCGTAGGTGTTTGTGAAGGACTGAAAATATGCAATATATCCGCAGTCATCGGGGGTTTTGCTCTCAATACGCTTTTTGGCATTTTGAAGCTGTGCTTTTATATCCGCGCCCGCCTCGGCAAAATCGCCCGAGCCCTTTGCGGAGCAGAAAATACAGCCGCCCGTGCCCTTGCTTCCGTCGCGATTAGGGCAGGTGAAGCCCGCATCAACGGCAAGCTTATACATCTTCTTTCCGAAGCGACGCTTGAGATATGCGTTTAAGCTGTTATAGCGCTCCATTATCGGCAAAGCCTCTGCTTTGCGCAGTAATCGCGCACGGTTATTTTCTCAACGCAGGTGGCATTTACAACGGTCTGCGAGCAGTTCATACTGTCAAAGCCGCAGTGGGCGCATAGAAGCTCAAGACCGTGAATTGCCTCGGCACCTTCAACGGTTTCGATTGTGCCCGTGCCTATAAAGCTTCGGTAATCGGCGGTCTGGTCTCTGCCGTCAACCTCGATAAAGCCGAGGCAGACATCCGCCTCAACGCAGACGGGCTTTCCGCTTGCGGCAAGCGTGTGTCGCCTGCCGACTTTTGCGCCGTGCACATAAAACACAAACGCGCCGTCAAGGGTCTCGTATCCGAAGGAGAGGGGCACGACATAGGGCACATCGCCGTCAACAAAGCCTAAGCGTATGGTGTCACAGCCGTCAAGCAGCTCTTTTATTTTTTCAAAATCACAGATTTGTCTGTCAGTTCTCCGCATCGAACAAATATACCCTCATTTCGTAAGGTCTCGTTGTAAAGCCGTTGGATATTACGAAGCTTGTACCGTAGTTTCCGAACACCTGCTTATCCTCGTCGAGGGTAATACCCTCGGGTGCATCAAAGCGCACAGCCTTCTCGGTGAATGAGCATATAACGAGAAGCTTTTTGCCCTCGTAATTTCGCTCATACACGAAAAGCTGCTTGCTCTTCGGCAGATACTCGTTATAGTCGCCGTAGATGACAATTGGATTGTCGCGCCGAAATTGCAGTGCATCGCGGTAGAAATTGAGCAGGCTGTCGGGGTCGTCAAGCTGACTTGCGACATTTATCTCGCTGTAATTTTCGTTGACGACAAACCACGGCTGAGCATCGGAAAAGCCGCCGTTTTTGCCGTCCGACCACTGCATACAGGTGCGTGCATTATCGCGTGAAGCCGCCTGCGCAAGCTTCATGACGGTCTTTTTCGGAAGCCCGAGGCTTTTTGCGATACGGGCATTGTTGTGCGTCATAATGTCCTTGTAATCGTCGAGGCTGTCAAGCGGCGTGTTGAGCATACCGATTTCCTGCCCCTGATATACAAACGGTGTGCCGCGCTGGAAAATGTAGCTTGCCGCGAGCATTTTGCCGCTTTCAACGCGGTATTTTTCACTGCCGTAGCGGCTGATTACGCGGGCGTGGTCGTGGTTTTCGAGGTACAGCGAATTCCAGCCCTTGCCGTACATTTCCTTCTGCCATTTTGTGAACGCCTTTTTGAGCTTCACGAGATTGAACGGCGTTTGAATAAAATCGGTCACGAGGCAGTCCGCCTCCATGTGGGCAAAGTTTATCATCATGTCGAGCACCTTGTCGGGACCCTCTTTAACATAGCTGAGCGCAACAGACGGCTCCATTCTCGGACCCTCGCCGACTGTGAAGCAGTCGTAAAAATCGAGCACCTCGGACTTGAACTCGGCGAGATAGTCGTGCACCTTGGGCAGATTGGAGTAGTACTGCATACCCGTTGCGGCGGGAAGCTTGACCTTTGCATCGGGCAGACCGTCCGCCTTCGCGATGTAGGTAATAACATCCTCGCGGAAGCCGTCAACGCCCATGTCAAGCCAGAAGCGCATAATATCCTTGACCTCCTCGCGCACCTTGGGGTTTGCCATGTTGAGGTCAGGCTGTTTCTTTGAAAAGACGTGCAGATACCACTCGTCAAGGTCCTTGTCATATTCCCATGCGCGCCCCTCGAAAAGGCTGTCCCAGTTGTTCGGGGGAGATTTTTTGCCCCTGCCCTTACGCCAATAGTAGTAGTCGTGATAGGGATTATCCTTGCTCTTTTTGCTCTCAATAAACCACGGGTGCTCGTCTGAGGTGTGATTTACGACAAGGTCCATAAACACGCGCAGACCGCGCTCGTGAGCGCCGTCAAGCACCTGCTTGAAAATGTCGAGGTCGCCGAAATCGGGGTGTATGCTTCGGTAGTCGGATATATCGTAGCCGTAGTCGGCATTCGGCGAGGGATAAAGCGGCGAAAACCAAATGCCGTCAACATTCAGCGAGGCGATGTAATCGAGCTTGCTTAATACGCCCCACAGGTCGCCTATGCCGTCTCCGTTTCCGTCGCAGAAGCTGCGCGGCCATATCTGATAGACCGCCATTTCCTTGTACCAGCACTTTTTCTCCATGATTATTTCTCCTGAAATAAGATTTGTTTAAGTTTATCATATCCCGACAAATCATTCAATAAATTCTTTGTTGACAATAAAGGGCAGTTAATGTAGTATCTTTTCGTATTAACGCGCCGCATCCACGGAGCAGTATGCTCTTGAAAAGGTGGAGCGACAGCAGGAGGAAAAAATGAATAACAGCAATAACAGGGGCAGGACTCGGCGTATGACGGGAATTGCAATCTTCAGCGCGATTATTGTCGTTCTGCAGATAATCAGCACCTTCGTAAAGTTCGGACCGTTCTCAATAACGCTCGCGCTTGCACCCATAATAATCGGTGCGGCAATCTACGGCACTCAGGCGGGAGCAATTCTCGGCTTCGTGTTCTCGGCGGTTGTCGTCATAACGGGTATTTTAGGTTGGGACGGCGGCTTTATAATGCTCCTCATGGGCATTAGCCCCGTCGGACTTTTAATAACCGCACTCGGCAAGGGCACTCTTGCAGGCTGGGTGTCGGGACTTTGCTACAAGCTTGTATCAAAGAAAAACGAGCTCGCGGCGGTAATCTGCGCGGGCATAGTTTGCCCCCTTGTGAACACGGGCTTTTTCGTGGTCGGTATGCTCGTCTTCTTCGCCGAAACCTTTGCGGAAATGGCGGGCGGACAGAACATAGTTTCGTATGTCATATTCGGACTCGCGGGCATAAATTTCCTTGTTGAGCTTATAGTAAATCTTGTGCTCAGCTCGGGCATTTCGCAGATAATAAAAGCGGGAAAGAGCATGAGGTGAAGCGATGATATTGACTATTGATGTCGGCAATACAAATGTTGTCCTCGGCTGTGTTGAAAACGGCGAGGTAATAAGCACGAGCCGCATAGCGACAAAGCTTGACGACCTTTCAAACGACTATGCACTCAAAATGCGTCAAAGCTTTGAGCTTGAAAATATAGACAGCAAAAAAATAGACGGAGCTATCATGTCCTCTGTCGTGCCTCAGCTAAACCGCGCGATAAGAACGGCGGTAAAAAAGCTGACGGGACTTGACTGTATGGTAGTCGGCGCGGGAATTAAAACGGGCGTCAATGTACTGCTCGATGACCCCGGCACGCTTGCCGCAGACCTGTTGACGGGTGCTGTCGGCGCACTTTCGATGTATAAGCCGCCGCTTATCGTCGTTGACATGGGCACGGCGACGACTATTGTCGCGATTGACAAGCAGGGCAGTTATCTCGGCGGCGCAATCGTCCCGGGTATAAAGCTTTCGTACTCGGCGCTTGCCGCGGGCACAAGCCTTTTGCCGAGCATAGCTATTGAGGCACCGAAAAGGTGCATAGGCAGGAACACGGTTGAATCCATGAAAAGCGGCGCAGTTTTAGGCACTGCCGCAATGGTTGACGGCATGATTGACCGCATGGAGCAGGAGCTCGGCGAGCCCGTCACAGTAGTTGCAACGGGTGGACTTGCGGGCACCGTCGTGCCCTTCTGCCGCCGCAAAATTTACTACGAGCCGACGCTTTTGCTGAAGGGACTCGCAATATTGTACGAGAAAAATTCAAAGCCGAAAAAGAAATGAATATAAAAATACCGATGCCTTCGGGCATCGGTATTATTTATGATTAAGTTTCGTCGAGCATAATGTCAAGGATTTCGGTATCGGTCTGGCGCATACCCTCACGGGCAAGCTGTCCGACGGATTTAATTGTCTTTTCGACATCGTTTTTGAGTATGCCGTCGCCGCCGTTTAAGCCCTTGCCGTTTTCGTAAAGG
>DCHB01000073.1:260-3868 GCA_002314685.1 Clostridiales bacterium UBA1763 | reverse complement strand
CAACAAATATTTGTTGGAGTGCTGATTTGTTTTTATTCGGAAATAGCCGCCTTCAAGCCGCCGCAAAGGATGCTGCAAAGAGTCTTAGCAAGCACCTCGGGGCTTACGGGGAAGTCATTTACTATCCACATATTATAAGCGTGCATAACACCGCCAGCTATATATCTTGCGTAAATAGTGGCAATATCAAGTCCGCCGAGCTTCTCAACAAGAGCTTCGTCGGAAAGAATGTATCTTGTGAGCCAAGTTTTGAGGGTTACGCCGAGGTCATAGACATTAACAAACTTGAAAAGCCTCTTTGCAGGGTCGCGGCTATCGCAGATCATTTCGGAGACCATTACCATAACGGGGTAGGGGTCGTCAGAAAGCTGACTCGGCTTATATTCGGAGAAAATAGAGTCGGCATGTTCAAACAAATCGTTTATTAGCTGCTGCCTTACATCCTCAAGGTTTGAAAAATGAGCATAAAAGGTGCCTCTGCTGATATTAGCTCTGACAAGCAGTTCATTAACCGTAATTCTGCTGAAATCCTTTTCGTACATGAGGTCAAGCAAAGCGTCCTTGATACTTCGCTTTGATTTTTCGACCATTCTGTTACTTCCGCTCATTTATGTTCCCCCTAAATAATGCAGTCACTTCTGTGTATTATAGCGAATAATATATGTTTATTATAATACTATCATTGTATAATTTCAATAAGAAAAACGGATATTTATGTAAATTCTTAAAATTAGCTTAAAAAAACACAGAGCATAATCAATTGATTATGCTCTGTATTTCAGCTTATTTGTCTTGCAACAACAATAAATCTGCCGTTGTATGTGTGATACGCACAGGTCGAAAGAGTAATGATTTTATCGCCCTTTTCAAGCTTCACACCCGTTTCGTACAGTCTGTTTTCTTCAATAAACTTACTGTATTCATCGAACATTTTTTCGTCATTCGAGCCCGTGTATTCGTAGTAACGGAAGCAGTCCTCGCTATCGTACGGAATGCGGGTTTTAATTGCCGCGACAATCTCATAGGTGTGCTTTTCGTAAATCGTATCAAACTTAATTGTCTTGTGCTGCTTGTAGAAATCCTCATCGGCATAGTACAGCAGGGTGCCGAACATTGTGCCGTCCTTCATATTGTGACCGTAAATAATGAGGTTATCCGAATTGAAAATATCGCAGTATTCATCAATGAACAGACAGCCGCGGAAGGAATATTCGCCGTTAAAGTCGGTGTGGATGTACTTTTCAATCTCATCGGGCGCGTACATGACGACATTGTCAATCTCTGTGCCGTCAACGGTCAGCCAGCCGATAGTATCGGGGTTTTCCTTATACAGTGCCGCGTATTCATCAAGCACCTCGGGTGCTTTAGCCTCTTGATTTCTCAGTTCTTCAATATGTGCCGCTGCTCGTGCGTCTCTTATATCGCCGATTATATAGGCGGCAAGAATAAGCAGAGATACAACGAGGGTAATTGTTGCGATTATCCTTATAATCTTGATGATTTTGTTTTTCATGCGCTGTCCCTGCAATCAAGCATACCGTACTCAACAAGCTTGTCGTAGTTTTTGTAGTACAGATAGTAACCGCCGACATTGTGCTGAACGTCGTCAATTCTGATACGGTAGCCGTCGTGACGAACCATAAAGGTATCGAGAATTCTGTCGGGGTTTTCCATATACATTGCGTACTCGGGGTAGAAATAGCCGTTGAGCATATGGTCTGCACGCTTATAAATGGTCTTGAGGAAGTAATCAAGGTCAAATCCGTTGTCGAGATAATCAACATGGATGCCGTTTTCAATCATTCTGTCGTACAGCTCAAAGGTGCTCATAAGAAGCTCAAAGTAGGTGTGATATGTGGTGTCGCGGTAGTAAATTCTGTCGAGGTTTTCCTGCGCATTTCTCAGTGCAAAGGTGTAGTAACGCTCGTCGTCAATGTACTTTGTGATTTCGTTCATTGAGTAAGCAACCCAGTGGTCCTTGTACTGAACGTAGTCGGCATCAATAAAGTGCTCAACTGCACTCTGCGCGGCGTCAAGCCACTTAGCGTCACCCGTTATAGAGTAGAGCTTGCACAGAGCGAAGGTGGCCTCGCCGTCGTAGTAAACAGTTCGGAATTCTTCCTTTTCGGAGCAGTCACCGTTGAGAACATGGTAGTATTCGCCCGTATCCTGGTCAAGCATGGTGAGAATACCGTTGCCGAGCTTGACGGCAACATCCTCGTACTTGTCAGAGTCAAAGGCGTCCATATACTCAGTCAGCGCAATAACTGCAACGCCGCAGCCGCCGAGCTTGATTTCATCCGACTTTTCCTCGTAAAGATAAGCTCTGTCATCACCGACATAGATTATAGCCTCGTCAATAAGGTATTCGATTGCTCTGTCAATGACATCGACAAGCTCCTTGTTTCCCGTCATTCTGTACTGACAAACAAGGCTCCACAGAGTTGATGCATGACGGACAATGTTGTAGTTATCTATATCGTGGTCAAATCTCGGATACATACCGTAAACAAAGCTGCCATCCTTATTCACCTGATCAATAAGGAAGCCCGAGGCATTTTTGACGAGCATTTCGGCGTAATCCTGGTCAATAGTGTCAACCTTTCTTCTGCCGTAATCCTCATCCTCGCTGATAAGCTCGTAAATTTCATTGTCCTCATCGCACATCCAACCGACGCATCTGAAGAGAATATAGCTGTCGGGCAGGGAAGCGAGGGTATCGCGACCCGCTTTCTTGAGGTAGGTATTCAGATACGACTCATCGACGCACTCCGCGTCATAGTCGAGTATTTTCGCGCCGTTAAGCTCAGCCTCAAGCAAGGCGGTATTAAAATCGGAATCAAAGGCAATGCCGTATCTGAAAAACTCGTGTCTGAAATGGTGAAGCTCAACGGAAAACTCCGCGGTATTGAAAGCCTCAGCCTCGGTCATGACATCTGCTTTAACCCAGACGGGAGAATAGGTGTTATCACTTACATAATCCTGCGCCTGATTGAGCGCGTCATCCCAAGCCGCATCAAAGCTGTCACCCTTGCCCGTGAAAACCTTAGTGCGCTCGTCACCGTTGCAAACGGATAAGAACACAACACTGTCGGGAACATCGGTCTTGAAATCCATAGGCATCTCGTCGCTTCTGCTGCCCTTGTCTATTTCAGTTTTCAAAAGCTCAGCCTTTGTATTGAGCAAATCAAGACATTCGTTTTTCTGCGAAAGTCCGATTAAATAGAATACGACAACAGCGGCAACAATCAATGCAACTGTGATACAAAGAGCAATTAAAGTCTTTTTGCCCTGAGCCTGTTTCTTAGCAGCCGATTTTTTGTTCCGGTCTATATACTTTTTTCTTCTGCTTTTTCTGCTCATAGCACACCTCGAGGAAAAAATAAAATAGGAGTGATAATTCACTCCTATTTTATATTCACTTGCGCAATAAGTCAACTAATCAAGTAATGATTATTCGTGTTCCTTCTTGCGGCAGGCGTATGTAAGAACAAATGCGCCGGAAATAGCAACAAATGTTACCAACATATAATTTCTTGTGTCGCCTGTTTCAGCAGGATCCTTATCCTTATCGGAATCGGAATCAGCGTCGGCGTCAGCGTCGGCGT
>DCHB01000073.1:0-157 GCA_002314685.1 Clostridiales bacterium UBA1763 | reverse complement strand
CTGCATCAGCGTCTGCATCTGCATCGGCGTCTGCGTCAGCGTCGGCATCGGCGTCTGCATCAGCGTCTGCATCTGCATCGGCATCAGCGTCGGCGTCTGCGTCAGCGTCGGCGTCTGCGTCGGCATCGGCGTCAGCGTCTGCGTCGGCATCGGCGTC
>DCHB01000002.1 GCA_002314685.1 Clostridiales bacterium UBA1763 | reverse complement strand
AGGAATAATGGACATATATTCCGAGTATTTTTAACGCGGCATCGGGGAAAAAGAGCAATTTGCAGGGCTGTTAATCCCTACGGTGCACCGCCCTTGTGCGGTCTGTCGTTTTTGGTATAAGTCTCGAACTCGAAAATGCCTGCGAGTCAGAAAGTATTATTTCGAGAAGAGGCCCTTTAGGAGACTCTTTGCGGTGAGGCTGATTGACTTAACAACGCCTGCAACGTTATTTGTGGTATAAACTCTGTAGCAGGAGTAGCCGGTAGCGGAATCAAAGCTCAGGGAATATACTGCCACGGCAAGCTTGCCGCTTTCGTTAATGCAGCCGACAGAGAGAGTTGAGTAGGTTGAAACACCTCTGTTAATGGTGAGAACACCGTCTTCAAGAGTGTAATCCTTGATAGTCTTGCCGTCCAGAGTTACATAGCTTACGCTCTTGATTCTGCCGAGGTCAACGCGAATTCTTGTCTTGTTTGCCTGATTTTCAAGTTCGTTCTGCTCAAGTGCATCAATGATGGCATTTGCTATCTGCTGATATCCCGTGGGTGTGGGGTGAGTTGCAAGTCCCTGATAGCGTACATTTGTGGCAGACAGAAGGTCGATGATAGAAATATCGTTCTCAACAGCGCCTGTGTCAACATTGGAAACATCAACGAAGATGTAGCCGTATTCCTTTGCCCATTCCTTATACTGCTTATTCATCATTGTGGTGTAGGTAGAAAGCACAGTGCCGACGGGAACAGGGTACTCATCGGAAATGCTCATATTTACAGCGGGGTTAAAGCAACCGACGATGACAACAGTACCCGTTGCGTTTTCCTTGAAGTAGTCGAGAATTACTCTGTAGTTCTTCTCCCAAAGCTTGTAACCCTCATCCATTAACGAAACAAATCTCTCAAGTGCGGTAATAACGTCCTCGGTTTTGGAAAGGTCAAGCCCGGAAACACAGCCTGCACGTGCGGTGTTGAAGGTATCTCCCATGCCGACAGCAATGGAGATGAGTGAGGCATTCTGAACAAGCTGTTTGAATGTGTAGACTTCTCCCGACTTGCCGTACTTGGTTACTCCGTCGGTGGTAAGACTTTCGGGACAACCGAAGTATTTGAGAATTGTATTGTATCTTGATGCGCCGACTGCGTAGCCGTACAGATTGCCGTAGTTGTCAACATCATCACCCACGCCAATAAGGTCGAGGACATTGGATGTGGTAACAGCGTCCTGAGCAAGGGGCCAGTACATACCGTCCTTGTCTAAAATGTCGTTATTTGATTGCAGTCCCAGTGCGTTTGCAACGAGCCAAGGATATGAGCCAGTAACATTGCGGCAATATCTGGAGCCGACTGTTATGCCTTTTTCGGTCCAAACCGTTTCACCGTCGGGAGCATCCATGTTATAGCCTTCGTCATCCCAGCTATCCGATGCACCGTAGCCGCGAGTCCAGCTGTCGCCGATAGCGAGATAACCGACACCCGTGTTGTAAATCTCGTTGAGGTTTACTGTATTCGATTCAGCCGCAGCGGGGATATACATAAGAGAAAGCGACATAACAATAACGAGAAGCATTGTGAAAATTCTTTTGCAGCGTTTCATATTTAACCCTCCTGATTTTTGAATTGTTGATACATAACGTCATTTTCTGAATAATCGTGCCATATATTTAATTTAATATTATGTTATGCGTCTATGAAAGTCAAGTTTATAGGCGGAAATTGAGCACTATGTTCACTAAAAAATGATTTAGCTTGTCGCTTTGTGACTTGTGGAGAATTTACGGTTATGGTATTCTTCAAGCAAGAAATATCACTTTGCGTCTTGACTTGTACCTTAGGGGATAGATTACACTGTCGGATGTGGAAAGGAGATTTGAAGGATGCTTAGAATAAGTGAATTTTCAAAGCTGTCGCATCTGACAATAAAAGCGCTGAGATTTTACGAAAAAGAAGGGCTGTTGAGACCTGCCGCCGTTGACGAATGGAATAATTACAGGTTTTATGAAACCTCACAGCTTGAGACCGCGGCAAAAATCAAATCATACAGACAGCTGGATCTGTCAATTGAAGAAATCAAAGCAATTTTTTCGGGTGCGGATGTTATATCTGTCCTGCAGGAAAAAGCGATGTCGCTTGAAAAAGAAAAGTGTCTGATTGAATCCCGTCTTTCCATAATAAATTCGATTTTGGAGGACAAAAGCATGAAGTATCAGGTAACTGAAAAGGTGATTTCGGAGAAAATCGTTTATACTGCGGAAACGGTGCTGAGGTCATATTCGGATATTATGCAATGGATTCCCACACTCGGACAGACCTGCCTTGAATTAAACCCGGGAATGAAGTGCGCTGAAACGCCGTACGAGTTTTGCGAGTTTTTGGATTGCGAATACAAGGATACGGATATCAGAGTCAGACATACCGAAGCGGTAACGGCATTCGGCAAGGGGAATGGGGAGATAAGCTTTGCAACGCTTCCCGAAGCAAAGGTGTTAAGCATCTATCACAAGGGTGCATATGAAAAAATCGTTGAAGCGTATTCATTCATCGTAAGATATGCCGAGGAGAACGGATACAAGATTGCGGGTATTCCGAGAGAATGCTACATAGACGGCATCTGGAATAAGGAATCGGTCGAAGACTGGCTGACCGAAATCCAACTGCCTGTTGAATAAGGGATGCTTTACATTTTCTCTTTGTTATGATAAACTCATTTAGCTTGTTGTGATTTAACAAACAGAAAGTGAGACATATAATGGAAAAACTGAAAAAGCTGTTTTTCGGAATTGAAATGAAATGGTGGAAGGTTATAGTTCTTGCCGTTGTAACGGGAGCCTATTCGGGGCTTATTATGATGGTAAACTTCCTTGACGAAACATCGTTTCAGGATATAGGCATAAGCTATGAGTGCTGGATACTCTTTGCGGTTATTATCTGCTTTAACTGCAAAACGCCGCTTGAGGCCGCGGTTAAAACCTTCGTGTATTTCCTCATAAGCCAGCCGCTTTGCTATCTTGTGCAGTGGCCCGAGTATCACCATTTCCCGTGGTACTATTACCGATTCTGGTTTTTCATGACTCTTCTCACATTCCCCGGCGGATATATAGCATGGTACGGTAAAAAGCAGACTGTTTTCGGTGCACTTGTACTGTCCGTTGCCACCGCGTTTCTTGCAATGGTGGGCGTTGACGGAATGATTGCTTTAATCAGAGCAGGCGGCTTCCCGTATCACCTTTTGACCCATATATTCTGCCTCCTTCTCACCTTGTGCTTCATATTCGTTATTCAGGAGGGCAAGCGTGAACGCATAATAATATCGGCAATTTCGCTTGCGGCGGTGGTGATTTTCGGCGCATTCATGCTGTTCGGCGGCTTTAACACAAGCGTGGGCTATTACCTTGAAAACTGCGAGGATGCTGTTTGCACCGTTGCAGATGAGAGCATTGTATCAGCGGAGCCCATTAACGACGCTCAGATTGATATTAAAGCGCACAAGAAGGGCAATACAACCGTAACCTGCGAGCTGAAAGACGGCACAGTTGTCGTGTTGGATGTAACGGTTGAAAAAGACGGCAATATTATCATAAAACAAAGATAAGATAAAGATTAAATCCCCCGATGATTAAAATCATCGGGGGATTATTTTTGTTCTGTTCAGTTTCCTTCGATTTCCTTACTCAGATAGCTTGTGAGCAACTCATGCATAAGCTCATCACGGTCAATACGGCAGATAAGACTGCGTGCGTTATTGTAGTTTGTGATGTAAGTAGGATCCTCGGAAAGAATATAGCCGACAAGCTGATTTATGGGATTATAGCCCTTAACCTTAAGAGAGTTATATACGGTTGACAATATCTCTCTCATCTCCGTTTTGCTGTCGATAACAGTGAATTTCCTTGTGATGTCTTCCATAAATTATCCCTCCTTGAATCAGAAATTTTATGTTGTCATTATAACCACTTTTTTTGAAAATGTAAAGTGATTTCAACTCAATTTCCGATAACTGTACGGTTATACGGACAGCTTAGCGCATTTTTGCCCCGAATTTTGCCTCGAGTGCCTTAAGAACAGCGCTCATAGTCTCCTCGGCGTGCTCATCGGTTAGTGTCTGGTCGTCTGCACGCATGGTCAGCGAGAAGGCAACGGACTTCATGCCGACTGCAATATGACTGCCCATGTAGATGTCGAACAGGGCGCAATCCTTGAGATACTTTCCGCCGCTTGACATTATGCAGTCGATGAGCTTAGCAACGGGAATTGCCTTGTCGCACACGACGGCGATGTCGCGGGTGACAGAGGGGAAGCGGGGCAGAGGCGTGTAAACGGGCTCCTCACCGCGGCAAGCCATAAGTGCGGAAAGTGCAAGCTCAGCACAGTAGAGCTCGGCATCAATGCCGTAGTTTGCGGCAACCAGCGGGTGAATCTGACCGAATACGCCGATGAGAGTGTCACCGCTGTAAACCTTTGCACAGCGTCCCGGGTGGTACGAGGGATTGTCGGTGCAGGCTTCATAGCTTACATTTTCGGCTCTGACATCAGCGAGCACAGCCTCGACAACGCCCTTGAGCTTAAAGAAGCTTGCTCCGTCGCCGTAGGTGCCGAGGGAGAGATATTTCTCCTCAACGGCGAGACCGTCCTCTCCGCCGAGCTTGTATGTTCTGCCGACCTCGTACAGCTTAACCGACTTGTTGCGGTAATTGTAGTTTCTCGTGAGAATTTCAAGCATAGAGGGCAGGGTGGTGGTGCGCATAATAGAGGTATCCTCGCCGAGAGGATTGAGGATTTTGAAGCTTTCGCGTCTCGGGTCATCTGCCGCCCAGCGGATTTTATCGTAGTAGGTCGGGGAGATGAACGAGTAGGTGATAATTTCGTCGTAGCCGACAGAACGGCAAATGCCGCCGAGCTGCTGCTCTAAAAGCTGCTCTGCACTGTAACCGCCCTTGGTGGTCTCACCGCGCATAAGCGTGCAGGGAATGTTGTTATAGCCGTGGAAGCGAGCAACCTCCTCTGCGAGGTCAGAGTAATGCACAACGTCGCCTCTCCATGAGGGAACGGTAATTGTTTCGCCGTCAACGCCGAACTGAAGCTTTTTGAGTATCTCGAGCATCTCATCGGTTGTTACATCGGTACCGAGAAGGGCATTGACCTTGTCGGGACGAAGCTGTAACACAGTGGGCTCGGGCAGATTGCTGACAACGTCAATGATGCCGTCAACGACCTCACCTGCGCCGAGAAGCTCAACAAGCTCACAGGCGCGGTTAACCGCGGGCAGAGTGTTGTATGCGTCAAGACCTTTTTCAAACTTTGCGGATGCCTCAGTTCTCATACCGAGTGCAAGCGCACCCTTTCTTATGCAGGTGCCGTCAAAGTTAGCGGACTCAAATACAACATCAACGGTGTCGGAGACGATTTCACTGTTTTCGCCGCCCATAATACCCGCAAGACCGACGGCTCTCGTGTCGTCAGCAATAACGAGCATATTGGAATTGAGCTTGCGGACATTGCCGTCGAGAGTGGTGAGCTCCTCGCCGTCTGCGGCACGGCGGACAATAATCTTGCCGCCCTTGACATAGCGGTAGTCGAATGCGTGCATCGGCTGACCGTATTCCATCATAACATAGTTTGTAATATCAACGATATTGTTAATCGGGCGCACACCCATAGCACGCAGACGCTCACGCATCCACTTGGGTGAGGGAGCAATCTTGACATTGCGCACCATACGCGCGGTGTATCTCGGGCAAAGCTCTGCCGCGGGTACCTCAACCTTCAACAGCTCAGTGAGCACGGCATCAGCACCGCCCTTAACAACGGGCTCGTGAAGCTTAAGCTCCTTGTTGAAGGTGGCCGCCGTCTCTCTTGCAAGACCGATAACGGAAAGACAGTCGGGACGGTTGGGGGTGATTTCAAATTCAACAACATGGTCATCGGCACCGATTACGGGCTTAATGTCGTCGCCGAGCTTGAGTCCTTCCTCGTGCAGAATGAAAATGCCGTCGGGGATGCAGTTGGGGAACTCCGCCTGCTGTGCGTGCAGGTCTGTAAGAGTGCAGACAGTGGCGGATTTTGTGTTGTATGCGAGCATATCGCCCTCGTGGATGTTCTGACAACCCGTAATACAAACAGACTCACTGCCGCCGAGGTCAAGCACACATTCAAACTCGTTAACGCCGACAGTCTTTACTGCGATTGCCTTTGCGGCAACAACAGGACCAAAAACCTTTGCACCCGCCTGAATATCGGCGGGGATAGAGGGCTTTTCGGCGTCAAGGGGATGATAGTTGTTAAGCAGTGCCGCCGCCTTAACCTCTGCATAGGGGAAATCGCGCTCATCGAGACCGAGCTCGTAAAGTCCGCAGAGCATACCGTCGGAGGTTTCACCGCGGAGCTTACCCTTGGTTATTTTTTTGCCGCCGGGGAGCATAGAATTATGCAGAGCCGCGGGGACAAGGTCGCCGA
This sequence comes from Clostridiales bacterium UBA1763, assembly GCA_002314685.1. Lineage (GTDB taxonomy): Bacteria > Bacillota > Clostridia > Oscillospirales > Oscillospiraceae > F23-B02. Next base: position 18,403 of record DCHB01000002.1, on the reverse strand, counting down.
TATGCACATTCCATGCGCCTGTAACTATCTGAACGGGGGCATCGGCACCGACATCGACCTGACAAATCCACATATGGTCGGAGTTGGGGTGCTTTTCCATAGCAACAACCTTGCCGACAACGATGTTGCTTATTTCCGCGCCCATATCCTCATAGGTCTCAACCTTTGAGCCAGACATGGTCATTGCCTCGGCAAATTCGCGGTCATCTATATCACTGACGGTGACACCGTCAACAAATTCATTAAGCCATTTTCTGCTAAGATTCATATTACTTTCCTACCTTTCTCAGAACTGCTCGAGGAAGCGGACATCGTTTTCGAAAATAAGACGCAGGTCGGAAATCTTAAAGCGGCGCATTGCAAGACGCTCAAGACCCATGCCGAATGCCCAGCCCGTGTATTCCTCGCTGTCAATTCCACTCATCTCGAGAACGCGGGGGTGAATCATGCCCGCACCGAGAACCTCAATCCAGCCCTCACCCTTGCAGGTGGGGCAGCCCTTGCCGCCGCACTTGTGGCACTGAACGTCCATTTCACAGCTCGGCTCAGTGAAGGGGAAGTGGTGGGGACGGAAGCGGGTAACGGTACCCTCGCCGAAAAGCTCTTCCATAAAGGTGTTAAGCGTGCCCTTAAGGTCTGCCATGGTAACGCCCTTGTCGATTACCATGCCCTCAACCTGGTGGAACATAGGCGAGTGAGTCGCGTCAACCTCGTCCTTGCGGTAAACTCTGCCGGGGGCAATAATGCGGATAGGAAGCTCCATTGTCTCCATTGCACGAACCTGCATGGGGCTTGTCTGTGAACGGAGCATTACGCGGCTGTCCTTGTCAAAATAGAAGGTGTCAGACCAGTCGCGTGAGGGGTGTCCCTCCTCAGCATTGAGCTTGTCAAAGTTATAGGTAGCGAGCTCAACCTCGGGACCGTCAAGCACTGTAAAGCCCATGCCGACAAATATATCCTTAATCTCGTCAAGCGCCTTATACATAGGGTGCTTGTGACCGAGCTTAACCTCATCACCGGGGATAGTGACGTCGACAGCCTCAAGCTCGAGCCTTGCCTCAAGTGCGGCGGCGTCAAGCTTTTTGCGCATGGACTCGATGTTTTTCTCGATCTCTGCGCGAAGCTGATTTGCAAGCTGACCCATAGCGGGACGCTCCTCGGCAGACAGCTTGCCCATCTGCTTCAAGATAGCGGTCAGCTCACCCTTTTTGCCGAGATACTTAACTCTGAGAGCCTCGAGAGAGTCCGCACTGTCGGCACCTGAAATTGCCTTGAGAGCGTTTTCTCTCAACTCCTGCATCAATGCTTTCATTTTCATTCTCCTTAGAAAAAATTAAAATAAACAAAAAATAATGCCCTTCATCCCCAAAAAGGGACGAAAGACAGCTTCCGCGGTACCACCCAAATTCGATACAAAATCGCACTTTCTGCCGTAACGGGGCATACCGCCGAGGATTGGTCGGAGCTCACGGGCGAACTAAATGTCCTTGCCATAGGCGGCTTACAGCCGATGACCGCCATTCTCTGTCTGACAATTCGGGCATTATCTTCCCGATCATTGCATTACATATAACATACACATTAAAGCTCACTTCACAATAAATGTCAAGAAAAAATTGACTTAAGGTTTGCGTAAGCATATAATCAAAACATCGTAGGAGGAAGCGGAATGCGAAGAATTTTGCCGCTGCTTATGATAAGCCTCGTTTTGCTCTGCGGATGCGCAGATAAGGGCGAGGAGGGCTTCAATCAGCTTGCACAGAGTATAGGGGAGGCGCAGAGCGTGTCCTTCACCGCCGAGGTCACGGCGGAGTATGCGGACAAAACGGCACAGTTTACGCTCAAGCTCGATAAAAGCTCCGATGCTATAACGGTTGAAGTATTAAAGCCCGAGTCCGTTAAAGGCATTAAAGCCCGTGTTATTGACGGCACGGCACAGCTTGAGTATGACGGCGCGATACTCGATATAGGCGAGCTCAACGATGAGGGGCTTAGCCCTATGTCAGCCTTGCCCGTACTGCTCGATGCAATGCAAAACGGACACATTGACATCGTGTGGACCGACGGCGACTGCACAGCCGCGCGGATAATCCCGTCGGATGACATTAGCATAACTCTGTGGCTTGACGGAGAGCTCAAGCCCACAAACGCAGAAATAAGCTGTGAGGAAAAAACGGCAGTTTTCGTTAATATACAAAATTGGGAGGTAAGTAAAAATGAATGAATTACAAAAGAGAACATGGGCAGAGGTAAAGCTCGATAATATTGAACACAACTACCGCACGCTGATAGCAAGATACCCCGAGGGCACAAAATTTCTCGGTGTTGTCAAGGCTGACGCATACGGTCACGGTGCAGTCAAGGTCGCACAGCGTCTCGAGCAGTGCGGCGCGGATTATCTTGCGGTTGCCTGCCTTGACGAGGCACTGGTACTCAGAGAAAACGGCATAAAAATGCCCATTCTCATTCTCGGACACACACCGCCCGAGTACACACAGACGCTTGTTGATAACGGTATAACTCAGGCAGTCAGCTGTCTTGCAAAGGCAAAGGACTTTTCTCTGCGTGCCGCCGAGCTCGGCAAAACGCTGAAGGTACATATTAAGGTTGATACGGGTATGTCCCGCATGGGCTTCCTTGTTGCAGGCGAATATTTTGACGGCGGCGTGCAGAATATCATAGAGGCGTGCAAGCTTCCCAACCTCGAAACCGAAGGCATATTCACACATTTTGCCGTCTCCGACTATGATGACAGTGACAGTGTTGCATATACGAAAAAGCAGTACAATCTGTTTATGAGCGTCATTGAGAGTGCTGAGAAGCTCGGTGGCATCAAGTTTGCAATCCGTCACTGCGCAAACAGCGGCGCTGTTGTAAATCATCCCTATATTCAGCTTGATATGATTCGCCCGGGCTATCTGCTTTACGGCTACGGTGACGGCGGCAAGCTCGGCTTAAAGCCTGCAATGAGCCTTATTAGCACAATCGGCACGATTAAATTCTACGAGCCCGATACCTGCGTAAGCTACGGCAGACACTTTACCACCGACAAACGCACAAGAATGGGCGTTGTATGTGCAGGCTATGCCGACGGTCTTCCCTGGGCGGCGGCAAATAAGGGCTGCTTCTACATCGACAAAAAGCCCGTGCCTCAGCGCGGCAACATCTGCATGGATATGTGTATGGTAGAGCTCAACGACAGACCCGATGTAAAAGTCGGGAGCCGTGTTGAAATTTTCGGTGAGAACGCACCTCTTGAGGAGCTTGCAAAGAACGCGGGCACAATAGGCTACGAAATCCTCTGTGCAGTTACAAAGAGAGTGCCGAGAGTATATCTGTAAGCTGACTGTGTATAAAATTTAATTCGCTGTGGGAGAATGTAGTAAGCACACTACATAAAATGTAGCGGGCGACTATCATTCGGAGTGTGAATTAAATTGAGTATAGTCAAACGTGGAGATATATATTATGCCGACCTCAGTCCCGTTGTCGGCTCGGAGCAGGGCGGAATGCGCCCTGTCCTCATAGTTCAGAACGATACGGGCAACAGACACAGCCCGACTGTCATTGCCGCGGCAATAACAAGTCAGACGGGCAAGGCACGCCTGCCGACCCATATTGAGCTCAATGCGCAGAGCGTAGGGCTCACACGAGACAGCGTTATTTTGCTCGAGCAGATACGCACGATAGACAAATCGCGGCTAAAAGAGCGTATGGGTAAGCTTGATGAGCAGACAATGACCAAGGTCGATAATGCAATAGCGGTAAGCTTCGGCTTATGAGATAAAATCCCGAGTAAACTTTACTCGGGATTTTTTATGGAGGCAAAATGGACAAATACAAGCTCTACACAGACGGAAAGGAAAGCGGGTGTCTAACTGTTACGGCAGAGGGCACAACGACTGTAATATCGGCAACGTGCTATAAAAAGGGCGGGATAATTAAAATATCCGTTTTCGGGGCAGGGGAGGAATACTACCTCGGCACGCTTATGCCCGAAAACGGAGTGATGACAATAAAAAAACGCCTCAGCCGATTTGAGGCATCAAGGCTGCCGAAGAAAATCGAGTATGCGGCGGATAAAAGACTCAAAGCTGAAGTTGAGGGGCTTTTATGGTGTCAGACTTCCGACGGTAAGCTGTACGGCTTTGACGGCAGTCAAAGCTATGTAGCCCTGCCCGTGCGGAATAATGCAGGGCATTGCGGCAGAATAAGAAAATGTATAAACGGCAGGCAATATCTCATTTTCCCGGGAAAAAGAAATTGACAAAAAAGTGGAATTTCAAAGCAAATTGTGCTAAACTTTATTCAGCATGGGAGGTGTTTTGAATGCTGATGACCGATATTATAGCAAAAAAGCGTGACGGCGAGAAGCTTAACGCCGAAGAGATACAGTATTTTATAAACGGCTATACAAATGGTGACATTCCCGATTATCAGATGTCGGCACTTTTAATGGCGATACTGCTCAAGGGCATGGACAGAGAGGAAACGTTAAACCTCACAATGGCGATGATGCACAGCGGAGAAACGCTCGATTTAAGCGGAATTGACGGCGTTATAGCCGACAAGCACTCGACGGGCGGCGTCGGAGACAAGACCTCGCTTATCCTTTGCCCCATGGTTGCCGCCTGCGGAGTTAAAATTGCAAAAATGTCGGGCAGAGGTCTCGGGCATACGGGCGGAACGATTGACAAGCTTGAAAGCTTTGCGGGCTTTGATACGGGCATATCCGATGAAGAATTCATTGAGAATGTAAATAAAACGGGCATTTCAATAATAGGACAGACCGCAAATCTCGACCCCGCCGACAAGAAGATGTACGCCCTGCGCGATGTAACGGCGACTGTACCGAGTGTTCCGCTTATTGTCAGCAGTATTATGTCTAAAAAGCTTGCCTCGGGTGCGGATATAATAGTCCTCGATGTCAAGGCGGGCGCAGGCTCGTTTATGAAAAACGAGGAAGAGGCGAGAGAGCTTGCAACTGAGCTTGTCGAGGTCGGCAAGCGTGCGGGCAAGAAAACCGTCGCAGTTATAACTGACATGGATGAGCCTCTCGGATATGCAATAGGCAATGCTCTTGAGGTTGAAGAAGCGATTGAGGTGTTGAACGGCGAGGATAGGGGCGAGCTTTCGGAGCTTTGCCTTGAGCTCGGAGCGTGCATACTGACGCAGGCACAGCTTGCCGAAAATGAGGAGCAGGCAAAAGCGATACTTCAAAAGAGCCTCGTTGACGGCTCGGCACTCAATAAGCTCGCAGAGCTTGTAAAATCGCAGGGCGGTTGTCCCGATGCGGTGTATAATACCGAGCTTTTACCGAAATCCGCGGTACAGCTTGAGGTGCCGTCACTGCAGGAGGGCTATGTTGAGCATATAGCCGCGGACGGTGTCGGACTTATATCAATGCAGCTCGGCGGCGGCAGAGCTACAAAGGAGAGCGAGATTGACCTATCCGTCGGTGTTGTGCTGAACAAGAAGGTAGCAGATGCGGTGAAGTCGGGCGAAAGCCTCGGCACAGTTTACGCAAAAACTGCTCATGAGGCGCAGGCGGCGGCGGAAAAGCTCCGCGAATGCTATAAAATCTCCTCAACACCCGTAATTAAGCCGAAATTTATAAAAGGTATAATAAAATGAAAAAAGTCAAGGTTATAAAACCTTGACTTTTTTAGCCCATAATTGCAATTACAACGGAAATAAACGATATTACAACGCAAACGGCAATTTCGCCCGCCCATAGCTTTTTCGTCATACTTTCGGTGACGCTGAAGTCAAGCTCGGGCTTCTTGAATTCGGGCATTTCAATTTTCGGTATAGATAATTTCATCGGAATACTCCTAAAAACGGAGGGCATTTGCCCTCCGTTTTAGTAATTGAAAGGATTATTCAGCCTCTGCGAGAGCCTTTGCCTCTTCGATAACCTTCTGCTGAACGTTGCCGGGAGCCTCCTCGTAGCGGATGAAGCTGCAGGTGAAGGAGCCGCGACCCTGAGTCATGGAGCGAAGGTCTATTGTGTAAGAGCTCATCTCTGCCATGGGAACCTCAGCTTCAACGATCTGCATGCCTTCCTCAGCGTTCATGCCGAGAACGGTGCCGCGACGCTTGGAGGAGATGTCGGACATAATATCACCGAGGTTTGCATCGGGGATAGTAACCTTCAGAAGACCGATAGGCTCAAGAATGGTGGGCTTTGCCTTGGGGATACCGTCCTGGTATGCAAGACGAGCCGCAGTCTGGAATGCCATATCGTTGGAGTCAACGGGGTGGTAGGAGCCGTCATACAGAGTTGCCTTCAGACCGACGAGAGGATATCCTGCGAGAACACCCTTAGTGACGGAGTTGCGCAGACCCTTTTCAACGGAGGGGAAGAAGTTTTTGGGAACGGAGCCGCCGAATACTTCCTCAGCGAAGATCATCTCATTGGACTCATCCTGGGGCTCGAAGCGAATCCATACATCACCGAACTGACCTGAACCGCCGGACTGCTTCTTGTGGCGGCCATGAGCCTCAACGCGGCCCTTGATCTTTTCGCGGTATGCAACTCTTGCGGGCTTGAGCTCGGTCTCAACGCCGAAGCGGCTCTTGAGCTTTGCGCAAAGTACATCGACCTGAATGTCGCCTGCACCGGAAATAACCATCTGATGAGTTTCTGCATTGTTGACGAGAGTGAAGGAAACGTCCTCCTCGTTCAGACGGGAGAGACCGCCTGCAACCTTGTCGTCCTGACCCTTGGTCTTGGGGGAGATAGCCATAGAGTAGCAGGGCTCGGGCATCTCGAGTGCGGGAAGCTCAACCTCGTTCTTAGGATCGCAAACAGTATCGCCTGTTTTCCAATCCATCTTGCCGACAGCGACTATATCGCCACAGCAGGCTTCCTTGACCTCGGTGGTCTTCTTGCCGCAAATGGTGTAAAGACGGCCGAGCTTGTCAGTGCTGGATGCACGGACGTTGCGGAGGGACATATCGGCGGTAATCTTGCCGCCCATGACCTTGACGAAGCTGTACTTGCCGAACTGGTCGGAAACGGTCTTGAATACGAAGCCGAGAGTTGCGGCTGCGGGGTCAACTGCAGGAGCAGGAACGTAGTCGCAAACAGCCTGCAGAACAGCCTGAGTGCCGATGTTTGCCATTGCGGCGCCGCAGACTACGGGAACAACGGAGCGATCCTTCATGCCGAGCTTGATACCGGTAACGATATCCTCTTCGCAGAGCTCCATCTCCTCGAAGAACTTCTCCATGAGCTCCTCGGAAGCACCTGCTGCGGTCTCGGTGAGAGCCTCACGAAGCTCTGCGACCTTATCGGCATCTGCTGCGGGAACGTCGATCTTAGCGGTCTTGCCGCCCTTGGTCTGGTATGCGACATTGTGTACGAGGTCGATAACGCCGGTGCCGTCGGACATGGGAGCGACAACGGGGCATACGATGCTGCCGTACTTTGCCTGCAGCTCGCCGAGGACCTTATAGAAATCGCCGTGCTCCTCATCGAGCTTGGAGATATAGAACATGGTGGGGACGTTTGCAGCCTTCAGATATTTCCAGCTGCGCTCTGCACCGACGGAAATGCCGTCCTTTGCGGAGCAGAAAATAATGCCGGTATCTGCGACACGGATTGCGGAGAGTACATCACCGACAAAGTCGAAGTAACCCGGGCAGTCGAGTACATTGATTTTGCAGCCGCCGAATTCAACGGGTGCAACGGAGGTGGAAATGGTAATCTGGCGCTTGACTTCTTCTGCGTCATAGTCGCAAACGGTGTTGCCGTCTGTTACCTTGCCCTGACGGTCGATAGCACCGGTGGAAAACAGCATGCTTTCAGCAAGACTGGTTTTACCGCTGTTGCCGTGACCCATAAAGCAAATATTACGGATGTTCTTGGTTTCGTAGCTCATGTGTAGCTTCCTCTCTGATATATTGAAATTAAATAAATCGCTTATAACGCAACATATTTATTATACACGACAAGAAAAGTTTTGCAAGATTTTTTTATTCATTGAAGCTGAAGCTCAGAATAATTATCGGAATAAGCCATGCTAAAACATAGCTCAGCGCGATAATAACGCTCATTGAGCCGCTTAAGCTGAGAATAAACATCAGTGCAATGCCCAAAACAGTAGAAATAACGGACAGAATAACGCATATACGAATTCTTCTGTATAGGTCCTTGCCGTGCTCGGTAAGAGATACAAACGCGCCGAGACCCTCATGAGAAATAAGCGCGGCGGGCTTGCTGTTTTCCGAGGGCTGCATACCCGAAAGCTCGTAACGCTTTTCGGCAGTCGGGAAATCAAAGCCGTCGGTGGGAATATCGTACTTCACCGAAATGAGCTTCGGTGTGATGTTAAAGTCGCGGATTGCAAAAATGGGGTGTCTGTCGGAGCGCAGAACGGTGTAAAGGGAATTTTTAACCGAGTCAAGCGGTCTGTATTCCATTTCAAACATACCGCAGATTGCCTTGCCCTGCGAAACGTAAATGCAGTTTTCAAACTTGTATTTGTCAGGCAGGGAAATTCCCATGAGGTGCATAAAGCTTGCATTGCCGCAGAAAACCTGAACTCCGTCAACCATTGCCGTAAAGCCGTCAACACTCGGACAGTCAAAGTTTTCAACCTCAAGCAGAGTGCCGTTGCCCTGCACGAGAAGCTCGGAAAATGCGGGTGTGAGCGAGCTGCCCGAGGCGAGCACAATACTGCTTGCAAGAGAAACGACCTTTTCGGGCTTAAGTCCCGCAAAAATTCTCGCTCTTGCGATTTTTATATTCCCCTTCGGGAAGAGGTCGGAATCTGTGATTATTATGTTTTTGCATCTGCCGAGGTCGTATATGCCCGACCAGCCCGCAATCGCGTTGCCGTGCTTAATCAGTGACTTTGCGGAAACAAAGCTCGGCAGGGGATAGGTAAGGAGCATAGCGGCGGGTGCGGCGCAGACGAATATGCCCGAAATAATGTGCATAACCGATGCAAAGCTCTTGCTTATTATTGCAGAAGCAATACCTAAAACGAGCGAGACCACTATAAGATAGGGAGCCATGATGCCGTAAACGGTCTCATCGGGACCTGCCTCCTCAGTCCGTCTGACAAAGCCGTCGGTGGTCATTTTGGACTTGACTATTGTAATTCCTTCACCCGTAAGCGAATTTTCAGCCGTAACGCTGTAAGGATTGCGGGAGGATGATGCCATGTTAAAAACAATTCTGTGTGAACGACAGTTGAGAACAGCCCCCGCCATTGAAAGCGAAATTGTCAGTGCGGGCACACAGCAGAAGGGCAGACCGTAGCCCTTTGCGCCTGAGGCAATAACAAAGCCGTCGATAATGCACAGAAGCGCTGAAAGTGCGATAAGCGTGTTTGCATCGGGCTTTCTTCTTGCAAGGCTCATTAAGCCTGCGGTGATAATATCAAGCCCGCATATCATGACGGTCAGCAGTAAAATAACGCAAACGGCGCTCTTAACACCCGTGTCGGCAAGTGCGCCCGATACGGGCAGATTAAACGAGAGATATACGAGGAATAAAGATATTGCGTAGCTTATCCTCGCTCTCAATTTAAGACCGCCGAGCTGAGCCTTGTAATATTTAGCCGCCTTGTCGGGTGCCATTTCAGCACCTAAATCCTCATCGGCATCGGCGGCGGCGCGGAGCGTAACCCTGCTTCTGCCGACGACAACGGCAATAAATGCCGCCGCGGATATAAACGGAGTGCTGATTTTCTCTGCAAAGGTCTTGGGCTTGGGGGCATTTTTCGGAGCTCTGCTTCTCGGCTCTGTATGAACATCGTCATAATCATCCTCGGAAGCGTAATTATCAATATCAATGTCCTCGGAATCAAGTCCCTCGGATGAGATGGGTTCCTCATCCTTAGCAGGATATACGACGGTGGATTCCGCCTCCGCTTCCTTTAAGAATGCGGCTTTAATCTTCTCGTAAAGCTCGTCATTATCCTCAATGACCTGCGGCTCGGCAGGCTCATCAGCAGGCTCCTCAGCGGGCTCGGGAGTCTCCTCGTATTCTTCGACATCGTTTTGAGCCTCGACATCACCGAACTCGCGGGCAATCTGCTCGGGGGTAAAGTCATCCCATGACGGTGCCTGAGCCTCGGGGGAGTTAAACTCCTTTCTAATCTCAGCGGGGTCGTAATACTCGTTTTCGTCGTCATACTGCGGCACGGAGGGCTCAGTATCGTGCGAATAGTCTGCAACATCGCTGAAATCGAAGGAGAGTATATCCTCTATGTCCTCGTAATTGACGGGGGAGGAGCTAATGTCGTCATAATCGACTGAGGCGACGGCATCGCCACTGCCGAATTCCTGCATTATGCTCTCGAAGTCAAACTCTTCATCGACATAATATGTTTTTTTCTCTCTGTTTGTATCCATAAACCTTATCCTTACCCGACAGACTCAGCTATCGGAGCGCTGACGCAGTACCTCGTACATAATAACGGATGCTGCCGCGGATGCGTTGAGGGAATTTATCTTGCCTACCATGGGAATATCTACAATGAAGTCACAGCTTTCGCGCACAAGTCTGCCGATGCCGTCACCCTCAGAGCCGATTACAAGTGCCATAGAGCCTGAAAAGTCGGTTTTCCAAAGACCGCTTGAGCCGCCTGCCGCGGCACCGTATATCCATAAGCCCTTGTCCTTGAGCTCCTTTAATACGGCGGGAATGTTGGGCACTCTCGCAATCGCCATGTGCTCTGCGGCACCTGCGGAAGCCTTGCCGACTATTGCCGTCAGCCCCGCACTTCTGCGCTTGGGGATTATAACGCCGTGCGCACCTGCACACTCGGCACTTCTGATTATTGCGCCGAGATTTCGCGGGTCGCTGACCTCGTCACATACAATGACGAAGGGCGCTTCGTTTCGCTCCTCGGCAACAGCGAGAATATCCTCAACAGAGCAATATTCGTTAACGCCGATTAGTGCAATAACACCCTGATGAGCATGGGTGACGCTCATATTGTCAAGCTTGCGTCTGTCGGCATCGACGACAACAATACCCGCCTGACGCGCCTTTGAAGCAATATGACCGAGTGTCTTGTCGGTCTCGCCCTTAGCGATAAATATTTTATCAATGCTTCTGCCGACTCTCAGTGCCTCGACAACTGCATTGCGGCCTTCGATAATTTCGTTTTTTATCTCGTTTTCCTTATCTCTGTCGTACATCTTTTCACCTACACACAATAATACATCATACATTCTAACACAATAAAACAAAAACTTAAAGACAAAAGTTTAACTGACGACAAATTTTTTGTGGACTTTACTATATTTTAGTTGTACGATATACAAAGATTACTGAAAGGTGTTTGCAATGAAAAAGCTGAATAAAAAAATTGATATGTTTTGTTACAGGCATCCGAGATTCGGCGCACCGAATTTGATGCTGTATATAGTTGTAATATCTCTTGCAGTGTGGCTTCTGTCGATAATGGACAACAGCAAGACCTTAATGACCTTCTTCACCTTCTCTGCACCAAAAATTCTGAAGGGTGAGGTCTGGAGACTTGTCACATTCATTTTCATTCCTCAGTCACTGAGTATATGGGAGCTGCTGTTTTTCTATTTCTACTATTGGATAGGCAATGTACTCGAGAGAGAATGGGGAACACCGAGGTTTAACATCTTCATAATAAGCGGTGTGCTCTTAACCGCAATCTACGGCTTCGTTATCTACTTCGCAACAGGTGTGGATGTTAGCGTCACGACATATTACATCTATCTTTCCATGTTCTTCTCCTTTGCAACTCTTTTCCCCGAAACACAGGTGCTGTTCATGTTCATAATTCCCGTCAAGATAAAGTGGCTTGCCTATGTAAATGCGGCTTTCTTCATCTTTGCCGTTGTGGCAACACCGTTCCCCTTGAATTTGCTTCCCATTGTCGCAATTCTTAACTATCTCGTATTTTTCGGCGATGACCTCATATCCGCTATCCGCCCGAACAAGGCACAGTTTAAGAAGACAACGGTCAATTTCAACAGAGAAAAGCAGAAGATAAAATACGAGCAGAAAAACTCATCCTATACGAAAAAATGCGCTGTATGCGGCAAAACGGACACCGAGTATCCCGAGCTTGAATTCAGATATTGCTCACGCTGTGCAGGCTATCACTGCTTCTGTCAGGAGCATATTAACAATCACATTCATTTTACTGAATAAACGGATACGGTGGGATAAGAATGAAAAAGACAAAGAAAAGCCCGCTTGTGCTTGCAATCGAAATAATGCTTCTCCTTGCTCTGCTTGCGGCACTTGCTTATATTATCATGCTTTCGCTTGACGCGAACAGAGGCCTCGGTCAGACAGACGCGGATATTATCAAGCCGAAAAAGGTCACAGCAACAGCAGAGCCCACACCGACACCGACTCCCGTCGGATTAGCGGACTTTAATCCTCACAGTGTTGAGGGTACAGAGCCCGAAAACCTCATCGAGAAAACCGAGATAATGGTTGACGGTGAGCTTGTTGATGATTACGAGGCACAGTACGAGATATACTTTGACCTTGCGGAAAAATACACCGAGCTTGAGGGTGTCCTCGGCTTCAGAGGCGATAATTTCCGTTCGGGCGCAGCATACGGAACTGCTGAGGTAACTAACAAAACTCTCTCAACCGTATGGACTCATTCAACAACGAGCCTTAACGATGTTGACGGATACAGCTGGTCGGGCAGTGGCTGGACAGGTCAGCCGATTATAGTCAAATGGCCTGCCGAGACTCGCAAGAACATGACGGCAATGTATGAGTGGGCGAGAGAAAAGAATGAGCTTGTCGAGGTCATATACGCAACACTCGACGGACACATTTATTTTTACGAGCTTACAACGGGCGAGGCGACACGCGATGCGCTGAATGTCGGATATACCTTTAAGGGGGCGGGTGCGCTTGACCCGAGAGGCTATCCGATACTCTACCTCGGCGCAGGCGTTGACAGCACGCTCGGCACGGGAAGAGCATTTGTTATAAATCTTATAGATAACTCAATTATGTTCGAGTTCGGCAACAACGACGGCTTCGCTTACCGTGATTGGAGTATGTTTGACTCATCTCCGCTTGTAAGCGCCGAAACAGACCAGCTCATTTACCCGGGCGAAAACGGAGTGCTGTATATAATACATCTGAACACCACCTACAATGAGCAGACGGGCGAGCTCTCCGTTGACCCAGACAACATTGTGAAGTGGAAATACGACTCAACGAGAAACGGCTCACAGTACTGGCTCGGTATTGAATCCTCCGCGGCGATAATAAACAATTACATCTATCTTGCGGATAACGGCGGCAACCTTATGTGCCTTGATTTGAATACGCTTGAGCTCGTATGGGTGCAGGATGTGCTCGACGATACAAACACAAGCCCCGTTGTCAGCGTTGAGGACGGCAAGGCGTATGTCTATATAAGCACCTCCTTCCATTACGGCTGGCGTTCAAGCTATCAGGCGGTTATACCTATATGGAAGATAGACGCCGAAACGGGCGAGATAGTATGGCAGACAGACTATGAGTGCTACACGGTTGCAGACATTTCGGGCGGCGTGCAGGGCACGATAGCAGTCGGTAAAAACGAGCTGTCGGATATGATTTTCGTGCCCGTTGCAAGAACTCCGAGCGCAGGCGCAGGTGTTCTTGTTGCCCTTGACAAGAAAACGGGTGAAAAGGTATGGGAGCGCGAAACCGGCACATATAGCTGGAGCTCACCCGTTGACTTCTACGATGCCGACGGTAACGGTTATCTTGCCTACTGCACATTTGTAGGCTCACTGTGCTTAATTGACGGTCAGACGGGCGAGATAGTTAATTACATCGACATCGGCAAGGCTGAGGCGTCCCCCGCAATGTATAACGGATATATAGTTGTCGGCACGCGAACAATGAAAATTCAATGCGTAAAGGTCGGATAAATACATATTATTGTTGAAAAATCGGCTTTTTAATGATATTCTGTAAAAAAATAATTATAAAGGAATAAATGCCAATGAGAAAAGTTATATTCTATTTCAGCCCCTGCGGCAACACAAAGGCAGTTGCCGATATCATCAACAGATACTACGGCGGCGACATCCTCATGCAGGAGCTCACAACTCCCACAATGGATGTAATAATTGACTCCGAAACCCTCGTTTTCTTCTGCTATCCCGTATATGCAGGCAGAATTCCCAAGCCCATGTACGACAGAATGAATCAGGTCAAGGGCAATAACACCCCCTGCGTCAATGTTGCTGTTTTCGGCAACCGTGCAGTTGACGATGCACTCATTGAGATGCAGGATGTAGCGCGTCAGTCGGGATTTGTAACCGTCGGCGGCTGTGAGATAGTCGCACCACACTCCATTGACCCCAGCTTCGGTGCAAACAGACCCGATGCAAGCGATATTGCAAAGATTGAGGACTTCCTCAAAAAGCTCGATGAGAAGGAAGCTCTTACCGAGGTCAAGATGCCGGGCAACCCCGAATACGCAAAGAAAAAGCCGATGGATCTGCCTCTTTATCCCAAGCCGAGCAAGGAGTGTATAGGCTGCGGTATATGCTATAAGTACTGCCCCGCAGGTGCAATCAATGCAAAGCGCATGAAAACCTACAAGAGAAAGTGCATAAGCTGTATGCGCTGTGTCAGTATGTGCTCAACCGAGACACGCACCGTTAATCTCCCGATGAGAGTTGTTGCGAGTGCATATCTCAAAAAGTTCTGCTCAGACAGAAAAGAGCCTAAGTTCTATCTTTGATACTGTTAAAAAATCCTTGATACCTCACAGGTATCAAGGATTTTTTGCTTTATTCATAATCAGTGAGCACAGCGGCACAAGCCACAAATAAAAGGCAAGAGGCACGCAGACAGCACCGACACCGAGCATCGCAAGCGGCACAGAGCAGGCTATGCACCACGGCACAAGCCCCGATATTAAAACAACCGAGTCCTCAATGTCGAGCATCTTAGCATATTTTTCAGCATCATCACTGCCGTATAGCCCGTCGGAGAGCTGATTTAACATGATAATTCCTATCGTCTGATTGCAAAAAACCATTGAAACGCCGAGGGACATAATTATCATAACCGCAAATCTGCCGAGCCTTGAGGAGAGCGATTCAAGCTTTTCGGTAAGCCCCGACAGCATATCAGTGCCGCGGAAAATGCCGCCGTAGCTGCCCGAGAGGAGCAAAATTCCGCAAACCTCAAGCATGGATTTAATGCCGCCGCCCGACAGCATTGAGGATAGCTCCGTGTTATTCGGCTCAAAGCCGAGCACTGCGGATTTTATGCAAGCGAAAAAGCTCTCGTTTTGAACAGCCATAGTCAGCACGAAGGAGACGACTATATCAATAGCCATTGCACGCTTAACGGGGATTTTGCAAAACGGCAGAATAATCATCAGCAGGGCAGGGATTAAGCAGGGCCAAGTCAGCTCAAATTCGTCCGCCAAGTCGTGCAAAACCTGCGTATCGGCACTTTGCATAGGATAAAACAGACTCAAAGCTCCGTATGCGGCACAGCAGATTATTAAGGGCAACAGCGAGGGCTTTAACATTTTTCTTATGTTCACGTTTATATCCGTGCCCGTCAGCGCGGCAACAAGATTTGCCGCAGATGAGGCGGGTGAACCTCTGTCACCGACATATACGCCCGACATTACGGCACCCGCGACGGGGATAGGGGAGATGCTGCCCGCGTGAGCTATGCTCATAAGAATAACGCCCGCCGTAGCTGTGACGCCGAAGCTTGTGCCTATTGCGTAGGACATAACCGCCGACAGCAAAAATGCCGCGAGAATGAAAAATGCGGGCGGTATTGCGGTAATGCCGAGAGTTACAAAATACGCAACAGTGCCGCTTGCACGCCAAAGCCCCGTAAGACAGCCGATGAGAATAAGCACCCCCACGACAATGAAGGAGTCCTTCATGCTTCCCGCCGCCATTTTAAGAACAGCTCTTAGCTCAAAGCCCTGCTTTACTGCGAGTGAGGCAAAAAGCAGAAAGCCGACGGCAAGAGGAATTAGCATGGAAATGCCCGAAATAAGCGAAGCCACTATACATATTATAAAAACAATAAAGGTGAAAATCAGATTCATATACTGCCTCACACGAAATGATATAAAATTATATCACCGATTTGCGGGCAATACAACGAAAACGAAAATATTGTCAATCTCTGTGTCGGCATTGACTTTTGAGCATAAATTATCTAAACTGTTTTCAGCAAGACTTATGAGGTGGAAAATGAAAGATAAAAAGCTCAAGGAGAGCGTTTTTACAAAACTGAGCTATATTTTCGTCGCCCTTATGCTGACTGTATTTCTGTTTTGGTTTGACAAAACGGGCTTCAGCGGCATAACGGAGGCAAAGCTAAAGCTGTTTAAGATAATATGCGGTGGATATGTCGTGCTGAATATAGTTTTAATTCCTGCCTGCCTTTTAACAGAGCTGTTAAAGCCCGCAGAGCTTAAAGCTCTTATTAAAAACAGCACGTGGACGCAAAGACTTGTTCTCGCATTTATGCTCATAACTGTGCTGTCGGGCATACTCTCACAATACTCAGAGCAGACGTGGCAGGGAGTATCGCGATATGAGGGCGTGCAGACAATCTGCATCTACTGCCTGTGCTTTATCTTCCTTTCGAGCTTCGGCAGAGTGAAAAAATGGATGGCATATCTTCTCGGAGCGTCACTGTTTTTATTCGGTATAATCTGCATTTTACAGCTATACGGCTTAAATCCCTTCGAGCTTTATCCCGACGGCTTGAACTATTTCGGCGCGGGAATTGACTACACGGGTGCATACCTCGGCACGATAGGCAACACGGACCTGCTCGCAGGATTTTTGTGCATAGCTATAACCGTGCTTTGGGTATATGTAGTGCGGATGAATGAAAAAACAAGATTTCTGCTTATTATCCCGACTGTAATGGCACTGTTTGTGCTTGTAAAAATGTCGGTATCGGCGGGAATTCTCGGCGTATTCGGCGGTGCCGTATTAACCTTGCCCTTCGTTTTGCCCATATCGGAAAAAACGAAAAATATACTAATTGTAATCTTAATCGCACTTGTAGTGCTGTCTGTCGCGCTCGTTTATTTATGCGATTTCGGTATTGATATTCTGCATGAGGCGCACGAGCTGATGCACGGCAGAGCAGACGAAAGCTTCGGCTCGGGCAGACTTTATATATGGAAAAACGTGATTGAAAAGGTGCCCGATAATCTGCTGTTCGGCATGGGACCCGACACGATGAGCCTTGCGGGAATTGAGCCCTTCACGCGTTACGACGAGGCAAAAAACGTTCAGATAGTCGCTGAGATTGATACGGCGCATAATGAGTATCTCAACATTATGTTCCACCAAGGCATTTTTGCACTGCTTGCATACCTCGCCGCCTTAATAACAGCGGCGACGAAATGGATAAAGCAAGGCGGCAAAAACATTGCCTGCGCAGTGCTCGGTGCGGCGGTGCTGTGCTATTGCATACAGGCGTTTTTCGGTATCAGTATGATGATAACAGCACCCTTCTTCTGGATAAGCTTAGGACTGCTCGATAATACGTGCAGAGAATGAATTATAGCAAAAAAGCACAGTCTTATGACTGTGCTTTTTTGCTGTTTTGTGCAGTATTTTCATATTGGATAACATAATATTTTTCGCCATATTTTTTATAATTTACACAACGGTAACGAAGCAAAATCAATTCAAAAAAAGCCCCGAAAAATTTCGTTTACAATTTCAATTTTTGTCAAAAATTTTTATGATTTTCATGCAAAAAATATGGAAATCGGGTAATAAAGATGCTATACTATACACACATTATGTAAAGCAAATAATTATTTTTTCCCGAGGCGAATTATGGACCTTTCCGAGAAGAAAATAGACAGTGAGCTGAAGTACAAGGGCGTAATCGTCGATGTCACAATGGACCATGCCGAGCTGTGCAACGGAAGCGTTGTGAAGCGTGAGGTTGTTCATCATCCGGGTGGAGTAACAGTTCTGCCCGTTGACGAAAACGGCTATTGCTACTGTGTGCGTCAGTACCGCTATCCTTTCGGAAAAACCCTGCTCGAGGCCCCCGCGGGAAAGCTCGAAAAAGGCGAGGATCACCGCGAATGTGCCGTAAGAGAGCTTTCCGAGGAAACGGGCTTCACGGCAGATGAGCTTATCTACCTCGGACCGTGCTACACCTCACCCGGATTTTCAACCGAGGTACTGCACATCTATCTTGCACTCGGGCTTCACGAGGGTGAAAGTCACCCTGATGAGGGTGAATTTTTGAAGGTCGAGAGGTATCATATAGATGAGCTTCTCGAAAAAGTGATGAACGGAGAAATAGCCGACGGAAAGACAGTTACGGCAGTTCTCAAGGCAAAACAGCTTTTGCAGGCAAAGTAAGAAAATTGACTTTTGCATAAATGTACGTTAGTCAATGATGTGA
>DCHB01000059.1 GCA_002314685.1 Clostridiales bacterium UBA1763 | reverse complement strand
TCTACTTTTCAGGGATCATATCAAACAATCTGGACTGAATTTCTTCCTTGACTCCGGACCAAGCTTCCTCGGCTGCAGCGATTGTCTGCTTGTATAGGCTCAATCCTTCATTATAATCCGAGATAATTTGATCTTGCTCCTCCGGGGGGAGAAGAGGGACTTCAAGCTCACCAAGATCCTTATAGTTAATGTTCATTACTGTCGTACCGCGCTGTAAGCTTTTCAAAAGTTTCGTGCCAACGGGCGACTCAAGGAATAACTTCAGATATGCTCCGCGCATTCTCGCCTCGGGGCGGATGACGTTAAAGTTTGCGGAAGGGATACATGTCATAGCTTGACGCTCAAAAACGGCCACCTTTACTGTAGTACCTCGAGCGGTAACAAGCACATCGCCTTCTTCAAGTGCATATCTGGCGACCTTATGCTCTTCTTCATCAAGCATCTCAAGTCCGGCATAATCGATACCGGAATCGGTGATGTTTGAGATATTTATTACGCCGATGTTGCCACCGTCGGTTTTGTCGTTTACTGCCTTGCCACGGAAGAGAGTCGCCACGTCTTTCAGAAGGATTTTCTTCGTTGATGAGCGGTTGTAATCGCGGATATCGGAGTCATCATTACCGAATGCCATCTCAACATTCCATCCGTTCAAGTCAGCAAATTCATCCTGAAAAAGCATTTCTTCGCCGGCAAGCACGAGCTCGGAGCAACCTGTGTTGCGCTTTATTGGTTTTCCGGCTTCGTATTTCCGAATCATAACTTCTTCGGTACTGCCGTTGGAGAAAGAAAACATAAAGGTTTTGATTGCAGTTGCCGGTGCGAAGAGGCCCGCAGGAAGGACACTGATCTCATCAATGCTGTAATTTGTTTCGATATACTCTCGGAGGGAGGCGATGCTTCCGCTTCCAAAGGTGATCTTAGCTGGGAGCACGATTACAAGCTGGCCGTCCATATTTATATGGTAGAGGAGATTCTGCACTGCAATCATATCAGAGTCCTTGCAGATGAAATCTTGTCCTTCAGCAATGCTGCGAGCTCCGAATACCGGAACTGCGAGAATAAGATCGTAACGGCTGTTTGTAAAACCATCCGTATAAATATCGGCAAGTATAATCTCTGCGTTACTGCAGGAAGCATAAACTGTGGTTAGAATGCGCAGCCAGGAGTCATATCTCGTGCTGAGGGTGAACTTTACCGCCGGGTTGGCTTCGATCAGGTTTAGAAGACCTAATCCGTAGTTTTCGCACTCGGGGATAAAGACTGTCTCTGTGGACTCGTTGATGTGCTCGCCGAATTTTTCTATAAGGATATCAGGGACACATAGACGCCAGCGATCATACTGATTAATCTTGGTGAGGAAGAAGAGAAGTGCTCGATTATCAGCTGCCTCAACTGAGTTATATAATTGAGAGAACAGTTTGGCATCTCCTTTGAAGCGAGGCAGGTCTGAAGAGACCGAAAGCATCACATCGTACACCTCGGAAGATTGGGTATTGCCAGAGACTATAGCGGATTTAGTTCTTAACACACGTTCAAGCAGCTCAATGCTTTCTTGAGGGGTGATACCGTTGTTGTGACAAATGGACTCGAACTGCCAGAAGCTATTCATATTATCAACCATGAGAGAAACCTCCTGCGTAATCATCTTGTGTATATAAGATATCACACACTATTTAGTATGTCAATACTAAATTATAAGTTTTTTGTGACTTTTATCCGGAGGTTGCTCAGCGTTAGCTTTTTCAGTGCCCTGGGATTTAGGTTGTTCAGCGTTAACCCCGGTTGCACAGCGTTAGCCTTTGAGCCAAAAATCTATAAAAAGCAAAAAGAGGGCGTCCACAGCGGAAGAAATACCGCCGAGGACGCCCTCTAACTTTGAAAACTCTGATAAATACGCTATTTGCGGGTATAAAGGCAAAAAATAAGGACGGTTATTTGTATCAAAATAAGCGTCCTTATATGGTCCGAGTGGAGGGACTTGAACCCCCGGCATCCTGCTCCCAAAGCAGGCGCGCTACCAACTGCGCTACACCCGGCTATACATTATTCTGTTCTTTAATGCGGTGAGGCAGGCGCTCGGAAACGTCCCCAACTGCGCTACACCCGGCTATACATTATTAGGCTTTTGCATTATAACGCATATTTTCACGCACTGCAAGAGGAAATTTCCCAAATTGATTTACATAATAAATTTACATAATGTGAAATATTTGCGATTTTTTTGCGTCTTTATATATAACAGCACCTATTTTTTGAACACGGTGTTAGAAAAAACAAACAAGGAGAAAAAACAATGAAGGGTTTGGCATTTATTCTTAAGCAGGTTCAGAACATCCTTTTCTGGACAAACGACTACTATGCATCTGCAATTATCGAGGTTATCAAGGGCTGGGTTGGTTAATCCAACAGTCTGATTTTTGAAAAAGAACACTCTGCTTATCACGTGGGCAGAGTGTTCTTTTTTATGTAACAAGCTTCATAACAACGTGCTGACAAAGAAGCATACCCGCACTTGCGGGCACCCATACGAGCGAGCCGGGCACACTGCGCCTTCCGGGGGGCGGCGCTTCAACCTGCTCGGCATCCATTGCCTGCTCGGGCGAAAAGACAACATCGAGATGCTCAATGCCTATGCTTCGGAGCTCACGGCGCACAACCCGTGCAAGCGGACAGCCGCTTGTTTTTTTGATGTCGCACAGCATGAGCTGCTGAGCGTCGCACTTGTTGCCCGTGCCGAGTGAAGACACAATGGGAATTCCGCGCTCGCGAGCCGTGCGGATAAGGTCAATTTTGCACGATACGAGGTCAATGGCGTCAACTATATAATCATAGTCGGCGAAAAAGTCCTCGCGGTGCTCGGCGTCGTAATGACCGCAGATTGCCCTGACGCGAATTTCGGGGTTAATATCCTCAATTCTGCGCTTTAAGACCTCCGCCTTGGGCTGACCGACGCTTGAATCGAGCGCACACAGCTGACGGTTGATGTTGCTCACGCCGACAGTGTCGCGGTCAATGAGCGTTATCGTGCCGATTCCGCTTCGCGCGAGTGCCTCTGCGCACCATGAGCCGACCCCGCCGAGACCGAACACGGCGACATGGCTGTTATTTAGCTTTTGCATTGCCTCATGGCCGAGCAGCATTTCTGCTCTTACAGTTCTCTCATTCATAGTCAAAAAAAGCCGCCGATAGGCGGCTTTGAGTTTTATTTTAGTTGTTGCCTACGTATCTGATGCCGAAGGAGGTGCTTATGCTGGAGTTTTCCTCGATAACGGAGAGGTTATCCTCGTTCCACTGAGACAGAGCGTCGTTACGCAGGAGGTTGAGTGCGATGTAGTCGCAGTAGTTCATATCGCCGCTTTCGTCAGTGGTGTGCTGATTGTTGTCGCGGGAGGTAAACTCAACGATGTAAGCGCCGCTTGTACCCTCAACAACTGCACAGTTGCCCTTAACGCGCTTTGCGTCAACGAGCCATGACATCAGCTCGGAGTCGAGGTCACTGCCCGCAACATCGGTCTGCTCGGTGAGCTCTGCACCGTCAACGACTGCCGCGGCGGCATCGGCGAGGCTGAGCTTGGATTTGCTCATCTTTGCCTTGATGCTGTCTGCGATTGCCTTTGCGTCTGCGATTGTCTCCTCGGTGGCGGCCTCATTGCCGTCCTCGTCGGCGACGGTCTCAGCGGCTACATAGTAGTAGCTGTATGTGAAGGTGTCGTAGGTGTCCTTGACGGAGGCATATTCTGCCTCAAGCTCTTCCTGAGTGAAGTCGTAGGATTCTGCGATTGTCTGCTGTGCCTTGGATGCAAGCTGCTGAAGCTCGAGCACTGACTGAACGACGTTACGGTTTGTGCCTCTGCCGTAGTTTGCGGCGATGAGCTTATCCGCACTTGCGTAGCCGTAATCTGTAGCGGCATCGAAGGTTGCCATCTGCTCCTCGACCTCAGCCATATCGTCCTTGTCGAGCTCAATGTCGTTAGCCTCGGCGTAGGCTACCATAATGGACAGCTCAAGCAGATAATCCTCAGCATAATCCATGAAGTAGTCGTCCCAGGTGTAGTTTTCCTCACCGGTAATGGTGCACTCCTGCTCATCGAGCGCGGTTGAGGTGTCAAGTCCGATCATAGAGGTATAGTCGCCGTAGGTGTTGAGCAGGTTTAGGTACTGCATATTATATGCGTAGTTGACCTGCGCAACAGAGAAGCTGCGGCTTCCCGCCTCGATACCGAGGTCCTCGCTTGCGGCATATTCAACGGTGAGACCCGTGAGATTTCTGTAAAATGCGCCAGTGTTAAGGTAAATTACAAAGGCGAAGAAAATGACGATAATGGCGCCGACGACGGTCCATTTTATCTTTTCCTTTTTCTTCTTCTGATCCTCCTTGCGCTGGGCAAGGGTTTTTCTGTCGGTGCCCTCGTTACGGGCGGTCTGACGGTTTTTTCTTTCGGTTGATGCGCTCATAGCTGAATCTTCCTTTTCGTGTTTTATGTGCATAAACTTGATTTTAATATTATACCGCAACAGCGTGCGTCTTTCAACAGTAAATTTTTCGTCGGTATAATCGGAATAATTTTATTATAAGTGCATATAATGAATGTATGCTGAAAATATTTGAGGTGAAGCTAAATGGAAACGGATATTGACGATTTCATCTTCGGAGACTGCGACCCGGGCCCGAGTGAACGATAAAAAATCTGCCTTTATGAGGCAGATTTTTTTATTTATATGTTCTTTCTGAGATTATATACCGCGGGCGGTGCTTTGTTTCAAGATAAATCTTGCCGACATATTCGCCGATTATGCCCATGCAGATGAGCTCAACGCCGCCGACAAAGCAGACTATGCAGGTCGTGCTTGCCCAGCCTGCAACCGTGTTGCCGCATATAGCGGTGACGATTGCCCAGATAACGCCGATAAAGCTCAAAAGTGCGACAAACACACCGAAGCTTGTAATAAGTCTCAGCGGCTTTACGGAGAGACTCGTAACGCCGTCTGCGGCAAGCGCGAGCATTTTTCTCAGCGGATATTTGCTCTCGCCCGCAAGACGTTCTGCTCTTTCGTATTCAACGCAGGTGCTCTTGAAGCCGACGAGAGGAATCATGCCGCGCAAAAAGAGGTTGACCTCCTTAAACTCCGCGAGCTCGTTTAACACCCTTGACGACAAAAGGCGGTAGTCCGCGTGATTATAAACGACCTCGGCACCCATGGCGGCGAGGAATTTATAAAAGCCCTGCGCGGTTGTGCGCTTGAAAAAGGTGTCGGTCTCACGGGCTGAGCGCACGCCGTAAACAACCTCACAGCCGCCGAGATACTCATCGAGCATTTTGTCCATAGCACCTATATCATCCTGCCCGTCGCAGTCAATGGATATAGTGATGTCGCACTTGTCCTTTGCCTCCATAAGCCCTGCAAGCAGAGCGTTCTGATGCCCTCTGTTGCGGCTTTGACTTATGCCGATATAGTGCTCGTTTTCAGCGGAAAGGGCGGAGATTACATCCCATGTCCCGTCCTTTGAGCCGTCGTTTACGAACATAATTCGGCTGTCATCGGATATTTTGCCCTTTTCGATAAGCGAGCTGAGCTTACCGAGAAACATGGGCGCGGTTATGGGTAAAACCTCCTGCTCATTGTAGCAGGGGATGACTATGTATAGTATGGGCTTGCTCATATTTAATCCTCCCAGTCTATGTATTCGGGAAGGGGATTATTCCTCGTTCCCGCTGCCGACAATAAACAGCTCAAAGCTGCCTCGGGCTGTCAGCGTGCCGCCGTCGTCGTAAACCGAGGCTTCGACAACAACGATTGTCTTGCCGTCCTTTATTATTCTGCCCTCGGCGCGGAGCTTCGTGCCCTTTGAGGGGCGCAGATAGCTCATTGAGCCGCTGAGCGTGACGCAGTGACGACCCGTGTAAGCAACGGCAACGCCCGCCGCAACATCGCACAGCGAATAAACAAAGCCGCCGTGTGCCATGCCCCAGGGGTTGAATGCCTTGTCATTAAGCTCGCCCTCAACAACGCAGAAGCCCTCGCCGACATCGGCAACAGTGATGCCGTTGTGCGTGTTGTAGGGACAGCACGCATTTGTTTTCTCTAAAAATTCTCTCTTTTCCCCATGTGTCATATACTGCCTCGATAATTTTGTGATGTGTATTACAGTATATATCAAGCCTCGCTCTTCGTCAAAACTATTTTTTCGTCTTGCAGGCAGGCGCAAACCGTGTCGCCTCTGCCTATCTTGCCGTCGAGCAAAAGCTCCGCGGCACTGTCCTCTATAAGGCTTTGTATGGTGCGCCGCAGAGGTCGCGCACCGTATTTTTCGTCGTAGCCGCGCTCGGCGAGCTCGTCAACAACGCTTGAGGGCACGCAGAGGCTCATGCCGAGCTCGTTAAATCGCTCGGATACGGTGTGTATCATGCGCTCGGTTATGCTCCGTATATCACTGCGGCTGAGTCTGTGGAAAACAATCGTGTCGTCAATTCTGTTGAGAAATTCGGGCTTGAAGGTGCGGCGTAGCTCCTCGTTTACCTGCTGACGAAGCTCAAGCTCTGCGGCGGCGGAGCCCTGCGCCTGCGTGAAGCCGAGCTTCCTTCTGCCGTCGGTCATAGCCTTTGCACCGATGTTTGAGGTCATGACGATTATCGTGTTGCGAAAGTCGATTTTTTTGCCGCCCGAGTCGGTCAGATGCCCGTCGTCCATAATCTGAAGCAGTATGCCCCATACATCCTCGTGCGCCTTCTCAATCTCGTCGAACAGCACAACGCTCCACGGTCTGCGGCGTACCTTTTCGGTCAGCTGACCGCCGTCCTCGTAGCCGATATAGCCCGGGGGTGAGCCTATCAGCTTGCTGACTGCGTGCTTTTCCATGTATTCGGACATATCGAGCCTTATCATTGCGTCGGTCTGCCCGTAAACCGCCTCGGCAAGCGCACGGCACAGCTCGGTTTTGCCCACACCCGTAGGGCCTAAAAACAGAAAGCTCCCTATCGGTCTGTCGGGGTCTCCGAGACCGACTCTGCCGCGCCGAATTGCCCGCGCAACCGCGCTGACCGCCTCGCTCTGTCCTATTACCCTGCGGTGCAGAATATTCTCCATATCCCGCAGTCTGCGCGATTCGTCGGCGTCGAGATTTTTAACGGGAATGCCCGTCCACATTGATACTATTTCCGCAACATCCTCAGCCGTGACAAGGCTTCCGCGGCTGACCTTAATGTGTGCCGCCGCCTCGTCAACGAGGTCGATTGCCTTGTCGGGCAGAAAGCGGTCGTTAATATAGCGCACGGACAAATCAACCGCCGATGAAAGTGCCGCGTCGGAGATTTTAACCGAGTGGTGCTTTTCAAGGCTTTGCCGCACCGTCATAAGCATGGTAAGTGTGTGACTGCGGTCGGGCTCGGACACCTTGACGGGCTGAAATCTGCGCTCGAGTGCCGCATCCTTTTCGATGTGTCGGCGGTATTCCTCGCAGGTCGTCGCACCGATTATCTGCACCTCGCCTCTGCCGAGCGCGGGCTTCAATATGTTTGCCGCATCGATTGCGCCCTCGGCTGAGCCCGCGCCGATAATAGTGTGGAGCTCGTCGATAAATAAAATGACATCCCCCGCTTTTTTGACGTCCTTGAGCACCGCTTTAACACGCTCCTCAAAGTCGCCGCGGTATTTTGTGCCCGCGAGCAGTGCGGGCATATCGAGCGAAACGAGCCTTTTTCCCGCCATGCTGTCGGGCGCATCCTGTCCCGCAAGAAACAGAGCTATGCCCTCGGCGACGGCAGTTTTGCCGACACCCGGCTCGCCTATCAAAACGGGGTTGTTTTTAGTGCGGCGTGAAAGTATCTGCACACTGCGGCGAATTTCCTCGTCACGACCTATAACGGGCTCAATAGAGCCCGAGGCGGCAAGCGAGGTGAGGTCGCGGCTGTATTGGTCGAGAATTCTCGTCTCCGCGTGCCGTGTCGCGAGCTTCGGGCTTGACTGCACCTGCTGACGCGACCTCTGTGAGCCTGCGCCGAATATATTCATAATCTCGGTATAGGTCTCGTTCAGGTCAATTCCGAGTGCCGTCAGCGCCTCGGCACCCGTACACTCGGGCTGACGGAGTATGCCGAGGAGAATGTGCTCGGTGCCGACATAGCTGTGCCCTAAGCGCGAGGCATCGCCCGCCGCCTTTTCAATCGCCGTCCATGCGTGCTTTGTAAGCCCCTGCGCGGGCACGCTCGGTGTGCCGATGCCCGCCTTGCGCGTTATTTTTTCGCGGACAGCGTGCTCGGTCACACCGCGGTCACGCAAAATTCTCGCACCGAGCCCCGCACCCTCACGCACTATGCCGAGCAAAAGATGCTCGGTGCCGACATAGCTGTGCCCGAGGCTGAATGCGGCAAGACGTGCCTGCTCGATTGCATTTTCCGCTTTTTCAGTAAACTTCTCATTATTTTTCAAGGTAAAATTCCCCCTTGCTAAAATATAATACCAATTCGCCGCCGAAACTGCCGAAATCAAGCGGCCGCATACGGGATTATTGCCAAAAAGAGCAAGAAATAAATGTAAAGCGGAAAAATAGCATTTGCAATTTTTCTATTATGTGTTACAATGCTCTTGCAAGTGATTGCTTAAGAATACATATGGAGGTAACATCATGGCTTTTGTTATTACTGACGAGTGCCTGGCTTGCGGTTCCTGCGCAGAGCAGTGCCCTGCTGAAGCTATCTTTGAGGGCGAGTCTCATTTCGAGATCGACCAGGAGAAGTGCCTGGCTTGCGGCTCCTGCAAGGCTCAGTGCCCTGCTAAGGCTATCAAGAACACCGAGGAAGAGGAGTAATTCTCCGAGAAAATTCTGCGGTATGCAAAGGCATATCGCAGATTTTTTCTATCTCTGAGGACTGACTATGAATGAATTTGTAAGCCTCTGGACGGGAGGACCCGTGTTCTCTCAGTCGGAGCATTTTAAGCTCGGCACGGATTCTGTTCTGCTTGCCGATTTTGTAAATACATCGGGCAGAAAAAACGGCATCGACCTCGGCTGCGGCTCGGGAATTCTGCCGCTGTTACTGCTTGAAAAAAGCCCGAGGCTTTTTATGACGGGGCTTGAAATAAATCCCGAGGCGGCACAGTGCGCCGAGAAAAATCTTGCGGCAAACGGCTTTGAGTCAAAAAGCCGCATAATAGCGGGCGATATCCGCCGATGCAGGGAGTATTTTAAGTCGGGGGAGTTTGACCTCATCGTTTCAAACCCGCCGTATTTTACCGAGGGAAGCGGGACTGTAAGCCCCGATAAGGCTCGCGCGGCGGCAAGGGCAGAAGCACTCTGCACACTTGACGATATTTGCGCGGCGGCGGAATATCTTTGCAAAACGGGCGGAGATTTCTGCCTTGTGCACAGGGCGGAGCGCCTCACCGACGCACTGTTTTCCCTGCGTCAGCACGGGCTCGAGCCGAAAAAACTGCGCACCGTTTCTCACAGCACGCAAAAGGAGCCCTCGCTCGTGCTCATATCGGCACGTCGCGGCGGTGCGTCGGGCATAAAAATTCTGCCGCCTCTGTTCATACGGAACGAGGACGGCAGTGAGAGTGAGGAAATATTGAAAATATACCGCAGGGAGGCAGAATAATGAGTGGAAAGCTGTATCTTGTCGGAACACCGATAGGAAACCTCGGCGATTTTTCGCCCCGCGCGATTGAGACCTTGAACGAGGTCGATTTTATCGCCGCCGAGGATACCCGTGTTACGCTGAAGCTGCTGAACCATTTTGATATACGCAAGAGCATGGTGAGCTATTTTGAGCACAATAAATATGCCTCGGGCGCAAAAATATTCGAGCGTATTGCGGCGGGTGAAAGCTGTGCGCTTGTCACCGATGCGGGTATGCCCGCAATATCCGACCCGGGCGAGGACATAGTCCGTATGTGTGCGGAAAACGGCGTTGAGGTCGTAACCGTGCCCGGTCCCTCGGCACTTATTTCCGCGATAGCTCTGTCGGCACTGCCAACGGGACGCTTTTGCTTTGAGGGCTTTCTTTCAACATCAAACAAAAGCCGCCGCGAGCATCTCGAGGCATTAAAGGACGAGCGCCGTACAATGATATTCTATGAGGCACCGCACAAGCTTATGCGTACCCTCGAGGATATGAAAAACACCTTCGGCGCGGACAGAAAAATATCGCTGTGCCGTGAGCTCACGAAAATCCACGAGGAGACCGTCCGCACGACCTTAGGCGGTGCGATTGAGCATTTTACCGCAAAGCCGCCGAAGGGCGAGTTTGTGCTCGTCATTGACGGTGCCCCCGAGCCTGAAAACGAGTTTGACCTCGAGGACGCACTGTGCCTTGTAGAAAAATACAGAGCCGAGGGGCTCGGACACAAGGCGGCGTGCAAAAAGGCGGCATCCGAAACGGGCTTTGCCGCAAATGAGCTGTACGACGCATCAATCAACAAATAAAAAAACAATCCGCTGTTTCCGTTTTGGAACAGCGGATTACTTTTTGATAAGGTCGGTTATATTTTCTCCTTCAGCTTTTTAATGCAGTCAGGACAGATGTTCTTGCCTTTGTAGTTAATAATGTTCTTTGTATTGTCGCAGAAAATGCAGGCGGGATGGTACTTGTGCAGGACGATATTATCACCCTCAACAAAAATCTCAAGTGCATCCTTTTCGGCGATGTCCAAAGTGCGGCGCAATTCGATAGGCAGAACAATACGGCCGAGCTCGTCAACTCTTCTCACGATACCGGTAGACTTCAAACGACTTTCCTCCGTTCAAATAATGTATCCCCCAATAAGCAATACAATTATATCAAAATTGAACAGAGTGTCAAGAATAATTCGTCGAACAACATAAATATTTTAGAAAATTTCGTAAAAAACGCACAAAAAATTGAGATTTGAGCATAAGCTTCACGCGGACGAATATGCTTTAGGGAATTTGCTTCAGGCGGGAGGTGGACTTGTGCTCGGCATACTGTGGACGGCTATGATATGCACGGCAATCTTGTTTTCATGTGCAAACGGCACCGCCGTCGAGGTTGGCAATGCCGCACTTGAGGGCGCACAGGCGGCGGCAGAGCTTTGCATATCGGCGGGTGCGATAATTTGCCTTTGGTGTGCGGTGATTGAGCTTATGCGCCGATGCAAGATCGCGCAGGCGCTCGCAAGGGCACTAAAGCCCGTTTTGAAGCTCCTTTTTCCCGAGGCGGCGCGGTATGAGAGCATACTCGAGCCGCTTTCGGCAAATGTCAGCGCAAATCTTCTCGGACTCGGCAACGCGGCAACGCCGATGGGCATAAAGGCGGCAAAGGGCATGGCGCGGCTGTCGCATGACGGCAGAGCTTCAAATGAGCTGTGCAGATTTGCGGTGCTCAACACGGCGTCAATTCAGCTTTTGCCGACCAATATTGCCGCTATCCGTGCCGCGGAGGGTGCATCCGCGCCCTTTGATATTCTGCCCGCCGTGTGGATAAGCTCGCTTATATCCGTTGCGGTGGGGCTTATAGCGTCATGGCTGTTTGCAAGGGCGGCGGGATGAGTGTGCTCATTAGCCTCGCCGTGCCGATGATAATGGCACTGACGGGCATAAGTGCCGCCGTGAAGGGCACTGAAATATTCCCCGCACTGCTTGACGGTGCGATAGAGGGGCTTAAAACCGTGCGGGATATGTTCCCCGTGCTTGTCGTGCTGTTTCCCGCGGTGTATATGCTCAGAGCTTCTGGTGCGCTTGACAAAGCGGCGGAGATCTTATCTCCCGTGCTGAGCCTGCTCGGCATTCCGCCGCAGACGGCATCGCTCGCGCTTTTGCGGCCTGTTAGCGGCGGCACGGCAACCGCGGCGGCGGCGGAAATAATCAAAAGCTGCGGTGCCGACTCGCTCACGGGACGCACCGCGGCTGTAATGCTCGGCTCGAGCGAGACGACGTTTTATGTTATTGCGGTATATTTCGGCGCGGCAAAAATAAAGAAAACACGCTGGACAGTCCCCGCGGCACTGTGCGCGGATGCCGCGGTATTTATTTCCTCCGCGTGGATATGTCGCCTGCTTTGGGGATAAATTGAAAAGCGTCGGGAAATAATAGCATCACTTAGGAGAGTGATGCTATGCAGGGCAAGGTTGAGCTGTGCGGCGTAAATACATCGAAGCTGCCCGTCTTGAAAAATGCCGAGATGCGCAGGCTTTTAGAGCTTGCTCAGTCGGGCGATGAGAGCGCACGCGAAAAGCTCATATCGGGAAATCTGCGCCTCGTTTTGTCGGTAATCCAAAAGTTTTCGGGCAGGGGAGAGAGCATGGACGACCTGTTTCAGGTCGGGTGCATCGGGCTAATAAAGGCGATTGACTGCTTCGATTTGAGTCAGAACGTGCAGTTTTCCACCTATGGCGTGCCGATGATTTCGGGTGAGCTCAGAAGATTTCTGCGTGACCACAGCGCGGTGCGCGTGTCGCGTTCAATGCGCGATACGGCGTATAAGGTACTGCAGGTCAAGGAGAGACTGACCTCGGAGCTCGGCAGAGAGCCCGACATTGAGCAAATTGCAAGGGAGCTTGAGCTAAATAGGTCGGATGTCGTGTTTGCGCTCGATGCTATATGCGAGCCCGTCTCACTGTACGAGCCCGTTTATACCGACAGCGGCGAAAATGTCTGCGTAATGGACCAGATAGGCGACAGCCGCAACACGGACGAGCACTGGCTCGAACAGCTTGCTCTCGGCGAGGCGGTGGAGAAGCTGACGGAAAGGGAAAAGCAGATACTGTCAATGCGCTATTACAGCGGCAAAACTCAAATGGAGGTCGCCCGCGAGATAGGCATAAGTCAGGCGCAGGTATCACGCCTCGAAAAAAACGCAATCGACAGAATTAAAAAGGAAATACAATAAAAAAGCGGGCGGACATTCATCAAGAGTGTTCCGCCCGCTTTTTGCCAAATAGCCAAGTGCATTGTTGGGCAATTGATTCAAGCATCCATTGATTTTGTGCTGTTGTTACTGTATAATAATTAAACATATAGACATTAGATGAGAGCGTTATTATGCAGTATAAAAGAGAATTAAATTTGCAGGAAGGAAAAATGTATTATGAAATATAATGATAAGCGTGTATTCATGACGGTGCTGACAAATGATAAATATATACCGGGAGTAAAAGCTCTAAAACGTTCATTAAAGCTTGTAAGGAGCAAACATGATCTTGTAATACTTGTTCCGCAAAGCATGGAAATAAGCTTGCGAAGTAAATTGAAAAGAAACAGAATTCTAGACAAACATTGCAAAATGGTTGTAAAAAAGGATGTCATTGTTGAATATCCGAAAGAGATTCATTTCAAAGATCATTATTGGTTTAATACATTTTTCAAATTAAGTGTTGCAAGCTGTGAGGAATTTGATAAGATATTATTGTTAGATAGTGATATGCTAATCACGAACAACATAGATCATTTATTTGAGAAACCCGATTATTCTGCGGTAGTTGCGGGTCATTGCGCTGTACCTGAATGGGTCAAACTTAATTCAGGTCTCATGGTGATTGAGCCGAGAATCAAGCTATATAACACACTAATGGACAGCATAAAGCCAGCAATGTATCGAAGATTTAATGAAGGATACAATATAGGAGATCAGGACGTATTTCAAGAAGCGTATAAAGACTGGGAAAAACACGAAGAATTGCAACTGCCTGAAAGATACAATTGCTTTTTTTCGGATGTTCGCGTGTTAGTAAATAAAGAGGGAATAAATTTTAAAGATATTTCAGTTATACATTTTATCGGAGAAAACAAACCGTGGAGTAATGGGTGCTTTACAAAGAAAAACATAAGACAGTGTTTATCTTTTCTAAGACATGGAAAATTTTATGAACTGAAGATACTTGTAAAGTATTTGCTACTTGCAGCTATGTAATATAAATAAAAAAGACCGCTTACAACAGTAAACGGTCTTAATTTTACATTTTAGTCAGTTACGTAAGGCAGGAGAGCGATCTGGCGGGCTCTCTTGATAGCCTCGGTGAGCAGACGCTGATGCATTGCGCAGGTGCCGGTGGT
>DCHB01000074.1 GCA_002314685.1 Clostridiales bacterium UBA1763 | reverse complement strand
GACCTGCAAATATTGCCGTGGCAAACAAAGAGTATTTTAGTTTTCTCCATTTGTTCTCCTTTTAGGTGCATAATGCCTCAATTTTATGCTCTATTCTATCATAAGCTCTGTCACGAAAAAAGGGGCAATAAAGAAAAACGGAGCAAAACGGGGCAAATTGAGGCAAGCAAATTGGATTGTTTATAGATTTTGACAAGAATAATCGTATATGCTAAACTTGTTTCTATCAAACAGCTATATAAGAAATGATAATTATTCTCACAGTGGGGGTACGTTTTATGAAAAAATGTTCTACATTCACAAAAATGACTAAAATCAGATACGGAATGGTCGGCGGCGGGCTTGACAGCTTTATCGGCGGAGTTCACCGTGCGGCACTTAGTCTTGATGTAAGGACTGCACTCACCTGCGGTTGCTTCTCAAGGGATGAGGTCAAGAACAACGAGTGCGGAGAAGCTCTCGGCATTTCTGAGGATAATCTCTATTCCGACTGGAGAGAGATGGCACGCGCAGAGGGTGCAAAGGGTGTTGACGGCATTGACTTTGTCTGCATCTGCACTCCAAACCACATTCACTACGATGTCTGCAAGGAGTTTCTTCTCAACGGCATAAATGTTGTCTGTGAAAAGCCTCTGTGCTTTGAAATCGAGCAGGCTAAGGAGCTGTGCGCGATTGCCAAAGAGAAAAATCTGCTTTTCGGCGTGACATACACATATTCGGGCTACAATATGGTCAAGGTCATGAAGCAGATGATTCAGCGCGGCGACATCGGCAGGATAATCTCCGTAAACGTTGAGTATCCTCAAGACTGGCTTATCAATGAGCTGCAGCGAGACGACACTGTAAACCCGAGCGTCTGGCGCACAAACCCCAAATACACGGGAATCGGCAACGCGGTTGGTGATATCGGAACTCATATTGAAAATCTCGTCCACTACGTCACCGGGCTCGAAATCAATCGCCTCTGTGCCACTGTTGACCGCTATGGCAAGCAGCTTGACTATAACGACAACATCCTTGTCGAATATACAAACGGCGTTCACGGCAATTACTGGTGCAGTCAGGTAGCCGCAGGCAGAATGAACGGTCTCAAAATCAGAATATACGGTGAAAACGGCTCTCTCGAGTGGGAACAGCATTTCCCCGACTACGTAAAATTCACCCGCCGCGGTGAAGCGCCTCAAACGCTCTCAAGAGGCTGTGCATATCTTGATGTGGAAGCCGCAGGCGGCTCGAGAATTCCCGCAGGTCATCCCGAGGGCTTCTACTGTGCCTTTGCCAACATATACAGGAATGTCGTAAATGCTCTTGTCGAGAAGAAGGAAACAGGAAAAGCCGACTTTGACAAATATGATTTCCCGAAGGCTGAGGACGGACTGGGCGGTGTGCGCTTCGTGCACGCGGTCATTTATTCAGGCGACCACGATTCCTGCTGGGTTAAGATGTCCGACTTTGAATAAGCTCAAAATAATCAGCAACGAAGCAGTATATCAAATTAAAGCAAATCAAACCTCGTTACTACCGATTTTTCGGTCGTGACGAGGTTTTTTTAGGTTTCCGTCATTATATACAATTATCCTCAAGCTGTCACATAAAACTGTCCGCAGATTTACGAATTTGCATCATATTGAAAAAAAGTGTTGACATTATCTCGATAGTGCATTACTATGATAACATATTAGCGAGCTAAAGTGATAAATGACTATTAAAGGCGGACAATGCTTTGAACATAGAAAAGAACAAAAAAGATTACCGTTTGCTTTCCTTCATAGTTTTTGCAATTCTCATCGCCGCCTGGTGTATTGCTTCATACAGCGGTATGGTCAGCAAAATATTTCTTCCCTCTCCGAGTGACGTACTCGACGCTATAGTAAGCGGCTTAAAAGACGGCAGTCTTTGGGAAAACTGCTGGGTCAGCACCAAGCGTGTCATGATCGGTTGGTTTTGGTCTGCCGCTGTTGCACTTCCCCTCGGTATGCTTATGGCGCTTTCAAAAAAGTTCACCGCGATTATCCGTCCTTTTATTGAGTTTGCCAGATACCTTCCCGTTGTTGCTCTTGTTCCTCTGACCTTGCTCTACCTCGGTATTGATGAGGCTCAGAAATATACTGTTATTTGGCTCGGCACCTTCTTTCAGCTTATTCTTATGGTTTGTGATACCGTTTCTTCGGTTGAAAGAAATCAGGTCAACGCCGCGCGTACTCTCGACGCTAATAAATGGCAGGTTTACCTATATGTAATTCTCCCCGCCTCGCTTCCCGGACTTCTTGACGATTTCCGCCTCACTATCGGTTGGGCTTGGACTTACCTCGTCGTTGCGGAAATGGTCGCCGCAAGCTCAGGTCTCGGATATATTATTCTTAAGTCTCAGCGCTTCCTCGCAACAGATGTCATTTTCATGGGGCTGATTCTTATAGGTCTTATCGGACTTTTGACCGACTTCCTGCTAAGACTTCTCTCCGGGGTTCTTGTTCCCTGGTACAAACGTTTGGGGGACTGAATTATGCCGAAGCTTAAGGTCAGTAATATTTATAAAATCTTCAACGACGGAAAAAGCAATGTCACCGCGCTTGAGGATGTCAGCTTTGAGATTGAGAAGGGCGAATTTGTCGTAATCGTCGGTCCCTCGGGATGCGGTAAGACTACATTGCTTAACATAGTCGGCGGACTTGACACAGCAAGCTCGGGTACCGTTGAGGTTGACGGCAGGCAGGTCACAAAGCCCGGCGGAGACAGAGGCATGGTTTTTCAAAGCTACAGTCTGTTCCCGTGGCTCTCCGTACTGAAAAATGTCGAGTTTGGCATGAAAATGCGACATATACCTAAGGAACAGCGGCTTGAAACGGCTCGGAAGTACATCGGGCTTGTCGGACTCGGCGAATTTGAAAACGCTATGCCCGACACGCTGTCAGGCGGTATGAAGCAGAGAGTAGCCATTGCAAGAACGCTTGCTAACAGTCCAGAGGTTTTGCTTATGGACGAGCCCTTCGGAGCCTTGGACGCTCAGACGAGGATAGTCATGCAGGAGCTTTTGGCAGACGTTGCGCGGACAACTGAAAGCACCGTGCTTTTCATAACCCACGACATTGATGAGGCTATTTTGCTTGGCAGCAGAATTATCGTCATGAGCAACAGACCGGGAAAAATTCTCGATATTATCCCCGTTGAGCTTAGCATTAGCAGAAATCGAAGTGCTCTCACAAACGAAGAATTCCTCGCAATCAAACGGCGCATAATGGACCTTCTTTGGAAGGAAACCCTATAACATAAAAAATTAAAAACAGGAGAAATAAATCATGAAAAAAGTTATTGCATTAGTTCTTTCTGCGGTATTCGTTCTCGGAATGCTCGCAGGCTGTACCGCAAACAACGCCGACGATAA
Organism: Clostridiales bacterium UBA1763; assembly: GCA_002314685.1. GTDB lineage: Bacteria > Bacillota > Clostridia > Oscillospirales > Oscillospiraceae > F23-B02. Next base: position 2,285 of record DCHB01000074.1, on the reverse strand, counting down.
TTCTTCGGCAGACACCAAGGAAATGACCATCGCCTTCTGCACATGGGCAGGCTACGCACCGCTGTTTATCGCAGTTGACCAGGGTTATTTCGCAGATTACGGCTACGATGTCAACATCGTAATCATGGAAGATGAATCCACATACGGTGCCGCATTTGTTTCCGACTCCATTCAGGCACTCGGTCAGGTCCTTGACCGCGACATTATTCAGTACGACGCAGGCGCACCCGAATCCTATGTCTGCACAATGGACGCCTCAACGGGCGGTGACGGTCTTGTAGCTACCGCGGATATCACCTCTATGGATGACCTCGCAGGAAAGACCGTTGCACTTGATAAGTCCGCAACCTCCTACTTCTTCTTCCTTCAGGCACTTGCAGACAGCAATATCACCGAGGATCAGATTAACATTGTTGAAATGGGCAACGACGAAGCAGGTGAAGCATTCATCGCAGGTCAGGTCGATGCGGCTGTAACATGGGAGCCCGCACTGTCCAACTGCACGGAGCGCGAGGGCGGACACATCCTCGTTTCCTCCGCAGACTACCCCAAGGCAATCATTGACGTTCTCACCGTTTCCAACACCTTCGCCGAAGAAAACCCCGAGGTATATGATGTCCTCTATGACTGCTGGTGCAAGGCTGTTGATTTCCTCAATGCAAACTTTGAGGAGGGCTGTGCAATAATGGCTGAAGGTCTCGGTCTTGAGACTCAGGAGGTCATGGACGAATGCAGCGGCATCACCTTCTACGACAAGGCTATGAACGAGGCATTCAACGACACCTCCGCAGAGGATAACATCTTCGATATTGCTACAATGGCAACTAACTTCTGGCTTGAAAAGGGCTACATGGAGAAGGGCGACCTCAGCGGCTTCTTCCCCACCCTTGAGCTTGGTTGATTATTATGCTACAGATAACAAGAGATAAAAATATCCGACGCCGTATGCTGTCGGATAATGACCCGAACAGAGTTCTGATTCAGAACTCTGTTTCGGACATTCTGCGTGAGGTTTACGAAAAAGGCGACAGTGCTCTTTTAGATTACACTGAGCGCTTTGACGGTGTCCGCCCCGAAAGGCTTGAGGTCAGCCCCGAGGAGCTTGATGCCCTCGCCTCCCGTGTTCCCAAGGAGGTTATCGCCTCTCTTGAAAAGGCTTTCGATAGAATATGCCGTTTTCACAGTGCGCAAAAACGCGAGGGCTTCACAATAAAGGGTGACGGTGAGATACTTGTTCAGCGCGTAATTCCCTTAAAGCGCGTCGGTCTATATGTGCCGAGTGGGACAGCACCTTATCCCTCTACTGTGCTTATGGACGCCGTACCTGCAATAATAGCAGGTGTAAAAGAGCTTATTATGGTCACTCCCCCGACCTGCGACGGAGAAATAAGCCCCGTAATTGCCGCCGCCGCAAAGCTGACGGGCGTTACAAGGGTTTTCAGATGCGGCGGTGCTCAGGCTATTGCCGCGCTCGCCTTCGGCACAGAGAGTATCCCTGCCGTTGATAAGATTATCGGTCCGGGCAACGTTTACGTTGCGGAGGCAAAAAAGCAGGTTTTCGGAACTGTTGGAATAGATTTGGTTTCGGGTCCGAGCGAGGTCGTTATTGTTGCTGACGAAAAGTCCGATCCCGTGGCAATATCTGCTGATTTGCTCGCGCAGGCAGAACACGACACAATGTCGCCCGTTATTTTCTTCACTCCCTCCGAGGAGCTTGCAAAAGCGGTGCAGGCGGAGCTCGATATTCAGCTTTATTCACTTCCGAGAAAGGATATCGCCGAAACAGCTCTTAATGAACTCGGAAAAATCATTCTCTGTGACAGCATCGAAGAGGCGCTGAGCCTTGCAAATGACTTTGCGCCCGAGCATCTTGAGCTTTTTGCCGACAATCCGTTTGACTATATTGACCTGATTGAAAATGCAGGCTCTGTTTTCCTCGGCAGATATTCGATGGTACCCATCGGCGACTATATAGGCGGCACGAATCACGCCCTGCCCACGGGTGGCAGTGCGAGATTTGCAAGTCCCCTGTCGGTTGACGACTTCATCAAGAAAAGCACCTTCTCATATTTCACCGAGGACGGGCTGAACGCAATTAAGGATGACATTGCAGTTTTAGCTCGCTCAGAAGGCTTTGAGGGACACGCGAGAGCTGCCCTAAGCCGCAAAAAGTAAACTATGCAAAAAAGAGACTGTATCGAAGGGCGGCGCACCGTAGGGATTAACAGCCCTGCAAATTGCTCTTTTCCCCCGATGCCATGTTAAAAATGCTCGGAATATATGTC
>DCHB01000022.1 GCA_002314685.1 Clostridiales bacterium UBA1763 | reverse complement strand
TCCGTTTTTACTGGTTCGGTTCAATTTTTATCCGAAGGTTTTTACTTATTTATTATAGTCGGTAATTCGGCGAATATTGCCCGTTGTGGGCGTATAGCTTTTTATATAGGCAAGTGCCTGTTCGGGAGTATCGACAATGCTGTAAAGCCCGAAGCACGCCTTGGACATAAAGCTTTTTTCCGCCGTAGAGTCAAGGAGTGCTTGCATCGGGGCAAAGTAGCTTTCGGTGTTGAGAATTACTATTGCTCTGTCATGCCTTCCGAGCTGTTTAAGCGTCAGCATCTCGAAAAATTCCTCGTAGGTGCCGATGCCGCCCGGGAGGATGACAATAGCGTCGGATTTTTCCTCCATGAGCTGTTTGCGCTCACGCAGGGTTTCGGTGAAAATCGTCTCGGTGCAGTGCTCAAACAGTATGTCGGGCTCGTCGAAAAACTTAGGCACGATGCTCAGAATTCTGCCGCCCTGCGAGTGCACGCCTCTTGCGACGGCACCCATTAGCCCCTCCTTGCCTCCGCCGAAAACGAGACCGTGTCCCGCCTGCGCCAAAAGTCTGCCGAAAAGCTCCGCCTGCTCGTAATAAACGCTGTCAAGTGTGCGGCTTGAAGCGCCGCAAATGCAGATATTCATCAGTCGTCCATATCCTCAAAGGCGTCAAGCCCCTTCTTTGCCTCGGGCTTGTTATCGCCGTGCTTTACAAACAGCATCGTGACAAAGCTCAGTGCGACAAACACCGCCGCATAGGGAAACAGCACGGTGTAGCTGACATTGCGCATGAGGTAGCCCGCAACGACGGGAGTGACGACCTGCGCCGCCATTGAGAAGGTGTAGTAATAGCCCGTGAATTTGCCTATATCCGAGCCCTTGCACATCTCAACGACCATGGGCAGGGAGTTTACGTTTATAGCCGCCCAAGCAAGACCGACAAGGGCGAAGACGATGAACATTACGAGGTTGATTTCGCTGTATGTCGTTGTTAGCACAAAGCCGAGCGCAAAGCAGACAGCGAGCAGTGCGATGCCCGTCATTATGGTCTTTTTTCTGCCGAATTTCGATGCGAGGATACCGATGGGTATGTAGCTGATTACGGCGCCGCCCGTTGCAATAAGCAGGCAGGTGGATGCACCGCCGAGCGCCTGCCCCATTACCTGACTTACATAGGTTGTGAACCATGTCTCGACCGCGTTGTAGCCTATAAACCACAGTGCAATCGAGCTGAGCAAAAAGCCGAGACTTCTCTTGACGGATTCAGGCAGAGCCTCATTGCCGCTGCCGTCGTCCTCTGCGAGATTCCACTCGGGATGCTGCTGCTCAAGCTCGCGCTGCTGTCTGACAAGCTCGGGCTCCTTAATCGTGAGAAACAGAATGCCGACAGAAACAAACATGATTGCCGCAACGACAATAAACAGCGGCTGATAGTCAACGTGTGCAAGCCCTGCAACCTTGCTGTTCGGGTACATGAACGCGGCAACGCCGAGATAGATTACGCCGCCGAGTGCGCCCATGAGATTTATAATCGCGTTTGCCTTACTACGCAGAGGCTTGGGCGTGACGTCGGGCATGAGTGCAACCGCGGGTGAACGGTAGGTGCCCATTGCAACGAGCAGAAGACCGAGCACGATTACAAACGAGGCGGTTTTGAGCCCCGTAGGTGCCGCGGCATAGCTGTTGTCCAAAACGGGCAGAATATTCATAAGAATAATCGCGACGCCCGTGCCGAACAGAATATAGGGCATACGCTTGCCTATGCGGGTGTCGGTCTTGTCGGAAATCGAGCCGAACAGCGGCAGTAAAAACAGCGCGAGAACATTGTCCGCCGCCATGATAATGCCCGAATAGGTTTCGTTAAGGTGGAATGTGTTTGTTAGAATAAGGGGAACAATACTGTTATACATCTGCCAGAATGCGCAGATGGACAGGAACGCAAAGCCTGTCAGCACAGTGCGTTTGTTATCGAGCTTCATAAGCTTCCCTCCGTATCTTTATATGTGCATTTTATAACAAATCGCATATTTTAACAACAACAATTTTTCTTATGATGTTTGACGGCGTCCGCAAACGGGTGTAAAATAAATACAAATCAATATTATCGGAGGTGCATACTGTGATAAACGGAACGAAGCTTATTAAATCCGCTTCCATTGCGTCGGCAATAGCCGCAGGCGGGCTTGTGTTTTTAATTGCCCCCGCCTCATGTGAAAAAAAGAAGAAAAAGCCCTTTATGCACAAAAATTTTGCACACAGAGGACTGCACAAGAAGGATAAATCCATACCCGAAAACTCCCTCGCCGCGTTTGAAAGAGCCGCATCCTACGGCTACGGCATGGAGCTTGATGTTCAGCTTTCAAAGGACGGAAAGGTGGTCGTTTTCCACGACGACGACCTGAAGCGCGTGTGCGGCGTTGACGGCAATGTCTGCGATTTCGACTATGCCGAGCTGAGCCGAATGAGCCTTTGCGGAACAGCTGAAACAATACCGCTTTTCTCCGATGTGCTCAAAACGGTGAGAGGCAGAGGTGCGCTCATAGTCGAGCTTAAAAACGGAAAGAAGAACACCGAGCTTTGCGAAAAAACATACGCACTTCTGCGCCGTTACAGCGGCGATTACTGCATCGAGAGCTTTAACCCCTTCATAGTGCGCTGGTTTAAGCTGAATGCACCCGAGGTCGTACGCGGTCAGCTTGCAAATCCGCCGAAGGATTATAACGGTGCGGTAAACCCCGTGACGGGCTTTTTGCTCGGCAATTTGCTTATGAATTTCCTGTCGCGTCCGCAGTTCGTGGCGTACAAAATAGCACCCAAGCCCTTCACGGTTAAGCTGTGCGAGGCACTCGGCGCGATGAAGGTGTGCTGGACCAGCCGCGAATGGATTAACGAGAAGTCAAACGATGTTGTAATCTTCGAGTATTACAAGCCCAAGCTCAGATTCAAAAAGTAAGCGGCTGTCTTGACATTTAGAGGAGAAATAGTTATTATTGCCTTGTATTTTGATATGAAAGACTATTGTGTATGAGAGCAAGAACGAAGAAAATATTATTGATTGCGATTATAGCACTCGCGGTAGTCGGTGCGGCTGTGCTGATTTTCATCAGCAAGGCGGGCGTGCCCGAGCTTGCGCGCTTCAACGCCCACTCCATTATGGACTGGAAGCTCGGCGACGAGATAAGCGGCATAAGCAGTATCGAGGATGCCAAAGCCTACGATACACGCCACTTCGAGTATTTCACAGACGATAACGGCTGCGGTATAAAAAACCTCAGCTCAAACACGCGTTATTATCTGGGCGCATACCCGCAGTCGGACAGTGACAGCTGCCGCATAATCGGATTTTCGACAACCGAGACGTATTACTCTGTCATGGGTGTCGGCGTGGGCGATGATGAGCTTGACGCGAAGACGCTTTTGCTCGAAAGCGGGTACAGCTTAAATGGCGGCGGCTACAATAGCTGTCGCGCAATCGACGGTGCCGTGCATGTGTATATGAGCTTTGAAAGCGGCACGGTCACGGGCATCGCGGCATTTCTTAAATAAAAGATAAAACACCGCCTTTGGCGGTGTTTTGTATCATAGTCATAGGAGGTCTGTTATGAATAAGTACCTTGATATTTCTCCCGAGGTCGCAGAGGCACTGCGTGAGGGCAGAAGTGTAGTAGCACTTGAGAGCACGATAATTTCCCACGGTATGCCCTATCCGAAGAATGTGGAAACGGCAATGCTCGTTGAAAAAACAGTGCGCGAGCACGGCGCAGTCCCCGCAACGATTGCCGTTATCGGCGGCAGACTCAAGGCGGGACTTTCCCCCGAGGAGATTGAATATCTCGGCAAGTCGGGCAGGAGCGTCGCAAAGGCAAGCCGCCGCGATTTAGCCGCACTTGTCGCACGCGGGGCAGACGGCGCAACAACCGTCACAACGACAATGTTAATAGCCCATCTTGCGGGCATTAAGGTGTTTGCAACGGGTGGCATCGGCGGTGTGCACCGCGGTGCGGAGACAACAATGGATATTTCCGCCGACCTTGAGGAGCTCGGCAACACACCCGTTATGGTCGTGTGTGCGGGCGCAAAGAGCATTCTCGATTTGGGGCTCACGCTTGAATATCTCGAGACGAAGGGCGTGCCCGTCATCGGCTACGGCACGGACGAGCTTCCCGCGTTTTACACCCGACGCAGCGGCTTCGGAGTTGACTACCGCGTTGACTCGCCGTCGGAGCTTGCGGCGATGTTTGCCGCCTCGCAGGGGCTCGGTATGAAGGGCGGAATGCTCGTAACAAATCCCATACCCGAGCAGTATGCCATGGATAAGGCGGTAATCGACGCCGCCATTGAAAAGGCACTTGCTGAGGCGAGCGAAAAGGGCATCAAGGGCAAGGAGACAACACCGTTTCTGCTCGCAAAGGTCGTCGAGCTTACGGGCGGCGACAGCCTCGAGAGCAATATAAAGCTCGTTCTTAACAATGCCGCCCTCGCCGCCGAAACCGCCTCCGAGCTGTGCAAGCTGTGAGTGACTCCGTAGGGGTGAATGGAGCGAAAGCGCAATAAGCCCTCTGTATGAGTGATGAGTGAAAAACTTTTCACAGCACTGATTTGTTTGGGGTGATCTTTACTCTCGCACATTGTTATAGGTCGGGCACCTGCAAAAAAAATTATAAGAAGCGTATAAACAAAACAAAAAATCCTATCACATAAGTGATAGGATTTTTGTTTTGGAGCTGCTGGGCAGATTCGAACTGCCGACCTCATCCTTACCAAGGATGCGCTCTACCTACTGAGCTACAGCAGCAAAAACTATGCCCCTTTTGAAAGGGGCATATGGCGACCGAGAAGGGACTTGAACCCTCGACCTCCGGCGTGACAGGCCGGCGTTCTAACCGACTGAACCACTCGGCCACGGCTCAGTTAATATAACAGATTTTTCTGTTCTTGTCAACAACTTTTATAAATTATTTTTTCTTTTTCTTCTTCTGTCCCGATTTCTTTTTCGCGGATTTTTCCGCGGCCTTCTTAGCCGCAAGAGCCTTCTTCGTGCGCAGACGAATTACGAGCAAACAGCTGAGCACGGCAATAGCGAGGATAATTATATAAATATACCAATCCATTTTTCTGCCTCCCACAGTGATTTTCTTTAATATACAGTAAGCCGATGCCCGATGTCAATTAAAAAAATATAGACAATGCGGGCACAAAAGGGATATAATACGAGACGGGAAAAGTGAGGTTTCATAATGAAAAAGAATTTAAGATTTATTATTGCACTATGGATTAGCAAGGCGGCAATGCTGCTTCAAAAGCTGCTCGGCATGAATGCAAGCTACTTCCCGGGCAAAATTGCAATTAAGCTCTGCCCTGATTTTCTCGGCAGAATTGACAAGCCCGAGACTGTCATAACCGTCACGGGTACAAACGGCAAAACCACCTGCTGTAATATGCTTCTTGATGTGCTCGGCGAAAACGGCTTCGATGTGCTCAACAACAAGGCGGGCTCGAATGTCGATGCGGGCATCGCAAGCTCGCTTATTTCCGATGCGAGCCTTTTCGGCAGGGTGAAAAAGAAAATTGCCGTTTTTGAGGTTGACGAGAGAAGCTCGCTGAAAATTTACGCCTACGTGCATCCCGACTATGCCGTGTGCACAAATCTGTTCCGCGACTCAATCGGCAGAAATGCTCACACGGAGTTTATCAGCTCAATTATCGAGAAGGCACTGCCCGACGATACCTTCATGATACTCAACGCCGACGATCCGATAAGCAGTCAGCTCAAGCCCGATAACAAGCGGAAATATTTTTCTCTTGCGCGGCTTGACAGCGACGGTACCGAGTGCCGCAACATCATTAACGATGTGCGCTGCTGCCCCAAGTGCGGCGGAAAAATCGAGTACGAGTTTGTACGCTACCACCACATAGGCAAAATGCACTGCACCGAGTGCGATTTCAAGTCTCCCGAGCCCGATTTCTGCGCAGTTCCCGACTGGGACAAGGGCACCTTCACGGTGCAGACTGCCGACGGCGTTGAGGAATATCCCCTTATGTCCGCGAGCAAGTTCAACACATATAATCAGATTACGGTTGTCGCACTTTTGCGTACCTTCGGTCTGAGCGCGGAGGCTATTGCCGCGAGCTTTGCGCACATGAGCATAGTAAAAAGCCGCTACACCAAGCTTGAGAAAAACGGCATCGAGGTCATAACAAATATGACAAAGGGACAAAACCCCGTCGCGTGCTCGATAGTTTTTGACTATATCCGCGAGGAGGAGGGCACAAAGGAGGTCGTCGTAATGCTCGACGATAAGACCTACCGCGAGACGACTGAGATCGTCACATGGGTGTTTGATGCGGACTTTGAATTTCTCAACGACGAGAGCATAAGCCGCGTTGTTGCCTGCGGTGTCAGAGTGCACGACTATCATCTGCGCCTTCTGCTTGCGGGCATACCCGAGGAGAAGCTCCGCTGTGTCGAAAACGAGCAGGACGCACCGTCACAGCTCATTCTTGACGGTACGGACAAGGTGTTTATCCTGCACGATCTGACCACGCCCGATGAGACAAAGCGGGTGCGTGACGGCGTGCTCGCCGAGATTGAAAAGAGGGGGGCATCGAAATGAAAATAGAAGTCCTTTTTCCCGAAGCGGCAAACCTTTTCGGCGATTGCTGGAATTACCGCTACCTAAAGGAGTGTATGCCCGAGGCTGAGCTAATAGAAACAAGCTTCGGTGATACTCCCGCCTTTGCAGACGGCGATGTGTCGCTCATATACATGGGCGCGATGCCGGAAAGTGCGCAGGAAAGAGCAATAAAAAAGCTCATGCCCTACCGTGAGCGCATTGTCGAGCTCGTCGAAAACGGCACCGTGTTTCTCATGACCGCAAATGCGGGCGAGGTGTTCTGCAAATACATTGAAAACGAGGACGGCACAAGGGTTGAGGCACTCGGACTGTTCAATCTCTACGCAAAACGCGACATGATGCACAGGCACAATTCAACCGTGCTCGGAAAGCTTGATAACCACTTTATGGATATGGATATTGTCGGCTTCAAGGCTGAATTTTCACAGCTTCACGGACTCGACACCGATGTGGAGGCGCTTGCTCAGCTTAGCTACGGCACGGGCAGAAATTCAGAGACAAAGGTCGAGGGCGTGAAAATAAACAACTTCTTCTCAACCTCGATAGTCGGACCGTTTTTACTGATGAATCCGCTGTTTGTGAAGTATCTCATGGAGCTTATCGGAGTCGAAAATCCCAAGCTGAAGCACGAGGAAATCATCATGGCGGCTTATGAAAAACGCCTTAAAGACATCAAAAAAATGGCAGGGAAATAAAAAAAGAGTAAGCTTTTATGCTTACTCTTTTTTCAGTGATGAGTGATGAGTGATGAGCTATTTGACGGCGAGCACCTTGATGCCGTGCATTGAGTCATCGACAGTCAGCGTGCTATCGGCAAGATATTCGACCTGCGCGCTGTCAAACAGCCGTATAAATTCGCCGACCTCGGCAACATTCTGCAAGCCGCGATTACCAATGCGATAGTGCATGGGAATAACTATGCGCGGGGAAATTTGCTCCGCAATTTCCTTCGCCGCCGCGGCATCGACAGTATATACTCCGCCGACGGGTATCATGAGCACATCAACTCTGCCGAGTGCGGATAGCTCCGCATCGCCGAGCTTGTGCCCCAAGTCGCCGCAATGGACAATTCGCAGTCCTTCGGCGTCAATCACAGTGATTAGATTTTTGCCTCTTTTTCTGCCGAGGCATTCATCGTGAAACGAGTCAATATACGACAGCTTGAAGCTCGGCACCCTGCCAGTTAATGTGACGGCGGCGCTGTAATTATGGTCGCCGTGACCGTGACTGCAAAGCACCGTATCGGCGCAAAGCTCGGGCAGAGTAAGCCCATCGATATAGTTCGGCGCGTAGGGGTCAAAAACGGCACTCCCGTCCTTGCTTTCAAGCAAAAAGCAGGCATGACCTAAATAAGTCAGCTTCATAATTTCACCTCAGGCGATGTGTTTTGGGCATATTTTAGCATACAGTGCAAAATTTATCAATAAAACGCGGCAAATGGCATTTACAGAAAATACTATTTGTATTATAATGTCCAATGAATAGGTCTGTGCAAAATCGGACTGAGGAGAATGCAAATGGAAAACATAAATGCAAATTCGACAAATAAAAAGACCGTCAGAGTGGCAATGCTTGTTATAGCCGATGCGATTTTGATAAATCTTGCGGCATTTCTTGCGCTGTTTGTGCGCTTTGAATTCAATATGCAGACACTATACGCAACGGAATATCTCGGCTATATTCAAAGCATCTGCTTTGTAAACACTGCGGCAACCTTGGTTTTGTTCAAATATGCAAAGCTGTATAACAGCCTGTGGGAGTTTGCAAGCACCTCGGAGCTTGTACGAGTGCTCGTAGCGTCATTTGTCGCCGCGCTTCTGCTCGTTCATTCGATGCTGCTGCTTGATATGCCTATGCCGAAGAGCTTTGTTGTTCTGTATGCCGGCTTTCTTGCCTGCTTCTGCGCCCTTTTGCGCCTCGGCTACCGCGAGATAAGGCGGCGTAAAACGCTCAGCGGCGGCAGAGAGAGAAAACGCACAATGCTCATCGGCGGCGGGCAGGCGGGCTCAATGGTACTGCGCGAATTTCAGTACAGCGCACACTCGGAGAACGAGGTCGTATGTATAATCGACGACGATGATTCCAAGCGCGGAAGCTACATAAGAGGCGTTAAAATTATAGGCGGCAGAGAAAAAATAGTCGATGCCGCACAGGAGTACGAGATTGAAGAAATTGTACTCGCCCTGCCCTCTGCAAGCAGGAAAATAAAGCTTGAAATTCTTGAAATCTGCCACAGGACAGGCTGTGCCCTGCGTACTCTGCCGGGACTGTATCAGCTTGCAAACGGCGATGTGAGCATAGAGAAAATTCACCATGTCGATATTGAAGACCTCTTGGGACGCAACATAGTCAAAACCGATTTGAGCGAGGTCGCGGAGTATATAAGCGGCAAGACGGTGCTTGTGACGGGCGGCGGCGGAAGCATAGGCAGTGAGCTGTGCCGTCAGGCGGCGGATATGAGCCCCGAGCGCCTTATCGTATTTGATATTTACGAGAATAACGCCTACGATTTGCAAATGGAGCTCAGAACAAAGCATCCCGAGCTTGAGCTTATTGTGCTCATAGGCTCTGTGCGCGATGAGGTGCGAGTAAACGGTGTCTTCGAAAAGTACCGTCCCGACATTGTGTGTCATGCCGCGGCGCACAAGCACGTGCCGCTTATGGAGGGCTCACCCTTCGAGGCAATCAAGAACAATGTCTTCGGCACCTACAATGTCGCAAGGGCGGCGGATAAATTCGGAACGGGCAAATTTATCCTTATTTCAACCGATAAGGCAGTTAACCCCACAAATGTCATGGGCGCGTCTAAACGCATCTGCGAGATGATAGTGCAGACAATAAACGAACGCTCAAAAACCGAGTATGTCGCCGTGCGCTTCGGCAATGTTCTCGGCTCGGCGGGCAGTGTAATTCCGCTGTTCCGCAAGCAGATTAAGGACGGCGGCCCCGTCACGGTCACGCACAGAGATGTCGTGCGCTATTTCATGACAATTCCCGAGGCTGTTCAGCTTATTTTTCAGGCGGGTGCATACGCAGAGGGCGGCGAGATATTCGTGCTCGATATGGGCGAGCCCGTGCGTATTGATGACCTTGCACGCAACATGATAAGACTGTCGGGACTTGAGCCCGACATGGATATCCCCGTGGTTTACACAGGACTGCGCCCCGGTGAAAAGCTTTTCGAGGAGCTTTTGCTGTCGGGCGAGGGTCTGAAAAAGACCAAAAACGAGCTGATATACATAGGTCACGAGCTGAATTTCGACAAGGCGGCGTTTGAACAGAGCCTGTCCGAGCTCAAAGCAATCGAGGAAACCGATGAGGTCGAGCTTCGTGCAAAGCTCGCCGAGATAGTCCCGACCTATCACATACCCGAGCATCAGAAGGTCAGAGTATGATATTTGAGTGCGCACCCTTGGAGGGCATAACCGACACCGCGTTTCGCCGCACTCATGCGGAGCTGTTCGGTGCCGCAGATAAATATTACACTCCGTTTATTTCACCAACGGCAACACATCTGTTTTCGGCGCGAAATATGCGCGAGCTGTCGCCCGAGGGAAATGCGGGGCTTAATGTTGTGCCTCAGCTCATAGGGCACAGCGCCGAGGATATGCTGTGGGCGGCAAACGAGCTGTACGCCATGGGCTACGGGGAGATGAATATAAATCTCGGTTGTCCGTCGGGTACTGTCGTAAAGAAAAAGAAGGGCTCGGGGCTTTTGGCTGAGCCCGAAATGCTGAGAGCCCTGCTCAATGAGCTTTTTGAAAAAAGCCCGATTGATATTTCGATAAAAACCCGCATCGGCAAGCTGAGTGCCGATGAGCTTCCCACCCTGCTTGAATTATATTCGCGCTATCCGATTAAGGAGCTTGTAATACATCCGCGCACGGGAAATGTCGGCTACAACGGCAAGCCCGATTATGAGGCGTTCCGTCTCGCGGGAGACACGCTCAAAGTGCCCCTGTGCTACAACGGTGATGTTTTCGACAAGCCCGCCGCGGAAAAAATAAGTGAGCTTTTTCCGGATTGCGAGCGCATAATGCTCGGACGCGGACTTGCGGCAAATCCCGCGCTTATCCGTTCTCTGCGCGGAGGTGCGGCGCTTGACAAAAGCGAGGAGCGGCAGTTTCACGATGCACTGTTTAGTCAGTGCGAGGCGGTTTCCTGCGGTGAAACGCCACTGCTGTTTCACATGAAGGAGCTGTGGTTTTACATGGCAAAGAGCTTCACAGAGCCCGATAAGGCAGTCAAGCGCATCAGAAAAGCACGCACAAAGGCCGATTATCTTTCGGCGGTCAGCGCGCTGTTTTCCGAGTGCGATGTTCGCGAAAATGCGGGCTTCATATCCGTAAACGACTAAATACCGTACAGCCCATGGCTGTGCGGTGTTTTTACTCTCTGCGACGAGACGGGAAACTATGTCAAAATATACACAAATAATATACAAAACATTTGCAAATTGTATCAAAAAAGACTGACAAAGTGACAAAAAGTGTCGTATAATTCCCGACGTGGAGAAATTCCCAAAAATCTAATAAGGAGAATTACAATGGAAGTTTTTGAAAACATCATGGCTCTGCTCCCCTCCATCGAGGAACTCGTAGGCGGTCTTGACCTCGGCATCGACTTCAGCGGTCTGTTTGACCTTGCTGACGTTGCAGCAAATGTCACTGCATTCATTGAAAACCTCACCCAGCTCTTCTAATTCATAAGAATTTGAGAGTAAAAAGCAGCCATGCTAACGCATGAACTGCCCCAGATTATGCGGAC
>DCHB01000065.1 GCA_002314685.1 Clostridiales bacterium UBA1763 | reverse complement strand
CGTGTGCTTTATATGAAATCGCAATGCCGAAAACAATGAGAATATTGATTATTTCAAGTCCGAGTTCAAATATACTGATATAAATTCCGCTGATAATATTGAAAATCTCAAATGCAAGTGTGCATATTGCATAAATCCACGGCAAAGAATAAAGCACCTTATCGCTCGTTAAGAATTTGTCAATTCCTTTTTTCATTGTATCTTCCCTCTTTTTATTTATTTTCTCTTATAATTTTGTAAGCATCAACTTTTGTTTCAATGCAAAGGATTTCAAGAACTATTGCGGCATCGGAAATAATTACAAGCAAAGAAATAATTATCGGCATTATGCTGTCAAGATATTCCGGATTTGCTATGTACCAGCTCATTTCATAGACACCGTTTATTATCGACATAACAATCAGAAGAAAACCGACTGTGCGGTTCAGACTTACTCTTGACGGATTCGCCTTGTGACCGTAGCCGAGAATAAGATGGTTGACAAGAAGAAGAATATAAAGCAAAAGCGTTATAACTGTCTCGACTTTTATAAATGTATATCCTTCATAAGAGAAGTGAGATGTTAAAAGATTGAACGAAGCAATTACACGTTCCATCATTATTGCACCGAAAAGCGATTTCATTATGTTCTTTTCGTGTACCTTATATGATATTGCAATGCCGAAAACAAGCAGAATATTCATTATTTCAATTCCGAGCGTAAAAATGCCCGACATTGACTTATAATAAATAAAACATATTATTTCATAAGCTATTGTGCTTACCGTATAAATCCACGGCAAAGAGTAAAGCACTTTGTCGCTTGTCAGGAATTTATCAATCCCGTTTTTCATTTTATCTCCTTTGTTTTCTCTCAACTCTCAACTCTCAACTCTGTAGAACCCGCAGGGTTCTACGTACTCTTCGTGTTCTGATTAGTAGTCCAAGTTTACCGCATATCTTGCGTTTTCTTCGATATACTCACGTCGTGGGTCAACCTGTTCGCCCATAAGAATCGAGAAAATTCTGTCGGCTTCTTCGGCATCCTCGAGAGTGATTTTTCTCAGCGTACGTCTTTCGGGGTCCATTGTCGTTTCCCAAAGCTCCTGCGGATTCATTTCACCGAGACCTTTATATCTTGAAATATCGACTTTTGCGTTCGGATTGCCTTCCTTAAGCTCCGCACTTATGCGGTCACGCTCCTCGTCGGAGTATGCAACCTTCGTGTTTTTGCCTCTTGTAAGCTTATAAAGCGGCGGAACAGCCGAATAAACGTAGCCGTTATCTATAAGCGGACGCATAAATCTGAAGAAGAATGTTAAAAGTAACGTTCTGATATGAGCACCGTCGACATCGGCATCGGCCATAATTATTATCTTGTGGTAGCGGAGCTTTTCGATGTTGAACTCATCGCCTATGCCCGCGCCGAGAGCGACTATTAGCGGGTACAGCTTGTCGTTGCCGTAAATTTTATCTGCTCTTGCCTTTTCGACGTTGAGCATCTTGCCCCACATGGCAAGAATCGCCTGGAAGCGGGAGTCTCTGCCCTGAATTGCGGAGCCTGCGGCGGAGTCACCCTCGACGATGTAAATTTCGCAGAGGCTCGGGTCACGCTCGTTGCAGTCCTGAAGCTTGTCGGGCATCTGTCCCGATTCAAGCCCCGTCTTGCGGCGCACGGATTCTCTTGCCTTTCTTGCCGCCTCGCGTGCTCTCGATGCGGTCATCGCCTTCTCAAGAATTGTCTTGCCGACTGCGGGATTTTCCTCTAAAAACTGCTCGAGCTTGTCGGAGACAACGCTGTCAACAAGCGTTCTCATCTCGCTGTTGCCGAGCTTCGCCTTGGTCTGTCCCTCAAACTGCGGCTCGGTGAGCTTGACGGAAATAATCGCCGTCATACCCTCGCGGCAGTCCTCGCCCGAAAGCTTGTCGTCGTTTTTGAGAATACCCGCCTTTATGCCGTAAGCATTCAGCACGCGGGTTAATGCGGTGCGGAAGCCCGTCTCGTGCATACCGCCCTCGGGGGTGTGAATGTTATTTGCAAACGAAACCGTAATTTCGTTGTAGCTGTCATTATATTGCAGGGCAATCTCCGCCTCAGAGTCGGCGCGCTCGCCGCGCATATAGATAACGTCGCTGTGCATGGGGGTCTTGTTCTGATTTATGAAGCTGACGAATTCACGGATGCCGCCCTCGTAGCACATCTCGTCCTTCTGCTCCTTGCCCTCGCGCTTATCCTCGGTGGAAATGTAAAGTCCGCCGTTCAAGAACGCCTGCTCACGCATACGGGTGTGCAGAATTTCATAGTCGTAAACGGTCTCGTCGAACATTTCGGGATCGGGCTTGAAGCGCACTGTTGTGCCTGTGCGGTCAGTGTCGCCGACTATGCGCATCTCCTGCGTGATGTTGCCTCTTGAAAAGCGCATTTCATAAATTTTGCCGTTCTTGTGTACCTGAACGATGAGCCATTCGCTCATCGCGTTGACGACAGATGCGCCGACACCGTGCAGACCGCCCGAGACCTTATAGCCTCCGCCGCCGAACTTGCCGCCCGCGTGCAGAACGGTGAATACGACCTCAAGAGCGCTCTTGCCCGTCTGCTCCTGAATATCGACGGGGATGCCGCGTCCGTTATCGGTGACGGAAATAACGTCGCCGGGCTCGATTACTACCTCAATACGGTTGCAGTAGCCTGCGAGCGCCTCGTCGATTGAGTTATCGACAATTTCGTAAACGAGGTGATGCAGACCCGATGACGAGGTCGAGCCTATATACATACCCGGGCGCTTACGGACTGCCTCGAGTCCCTCGAGCACCTGAATTTGCGAGGCGTCATATTCCTGTGTAATTTTTTCGTTAATGTCGGACATTTTTCAAATCGCCTTTCAACTGTAAATTTGCTCCTCTACCCATACGGCGCATCGGGGCAAAACTTGTACGTTTGCGTACAACAAAAAAATTATTTTAACAAAAAATTTTTTAGTGATGAACTAAGAACTAAAAGTGAAGAGTGAAGAGTGATGAGTGATTAGTAAACGGGTGCAAGCTAAATCTAACGCCGTAGGGGTGAATGAAGCGATAGCGCAATGAGCCCGCTTTGTGAGTGATGAACTATGAGTGATTAGTGATTAGTGAACGGGTGCAAGCTTAATCCAACGCCGTAGGGGTGAATGGAGCGATAGCGTAATGAGCCCGCTTTGTGCTGAACTTTGCTGTGCACTGATTAGTTAGGGTACATCTTGACTTTAGCAGAATGTCACCGGTCGGGACACCTGCAAAAACGATTAGATGAAGCGTTTAACCGAGATTGAAAAGACGGGGTCATTTCATTCCCCCCTACGGGTGCAAGCTAAATTCAACACCGTAGGGGTGAATGGAGCGTAGCGCAATGAGCCCGCTTTGTGAGTGATGAACTATGAACCATGAGTGATCAGTAAACGGGTGCAGACTAAATCCAACACCGTAGGGGTGAATGAAGCGTAGCGCAATGAGCCCGCTTTAAGAGTGATGAACTATGAACTATTAGTGATTAGTAAGCGGGTGCAAGCTAAATCCAACACCGTAGGGGTGAATGGAGCGATAGCGCAATGAGCCCGTCTAACCAATGTCAAAACTGTTTGCTATAGGTAATATTTATCGAGATTCCATTTTGCGGGGTTATCTTGAATGTATTTTATTGTAGCTATATAGTCCTGCTCGTCTCTGATAACATGCTCGTAAAAGCTTTTCTCCCACAGCTTATGCCCTGCGGCGACGCTTATTGTGCTTTTCAATCTGCTTATCACATTGCTTAAGGAAACGCTTTTAATTTTCGAAGACTCTTCTGCTCCGTATTCAATCATCAGGTGAATGTGATTCGGCATGATGCAATATTCAGAAATGTGAATGAAGCTGTATCGACGGCTGAATGCCTGTATAGCTTTTTCTGCTTTTGTGCCGACTTCTGTCAGATTTATTTGCGGGGGTGAAAGCTCGTCTGCGGGCGGGATAATTTCTGATAGAATTTTCTGTTTTTTTAATGTGCAAATTATCACGTGATATGCCCCATTAGAAGCATAGTCATAATTCGGCAAACGGATTTGCTTGCGTTTAGGATATTCTCTGTTCTCTTGCATAAGCGCCTCCGTTTTTTTGTTGCAAGTATTGCGGGGTCATTTCATTCCCCCCTACGGATGCTGACTTAGTTTTTCGCCGTAGGGGTGAATGTAGCGTAGCGCAATGAGCCCGCTTTGCGAGTGATGAACTATGAACTATGAGTGATTAGTAAACGGATGAAGACTAAATCCAACACCGTAGGGGTGAATGGAGCGTAGCGCAATGAGCCCGCTAACTCATCACTCTTCACTCTTAGTTCATCACTTAAAATCAGTGATTTTATCGTTTGCTCGTTTTAAGAGTGTCTGCGTTGCCATCTGACTGAGATAAACCCTGCATCCGTCCGCGTCACTGCACACGACGAAGGACTTCGGAATATCCTCGGCAACATTTATAACCTGACCGCTTTTTTCAGCGGCGGAAAGATATTTTCTCGTAATATGCGACTGGCTTGTGTTGTCAAGGTCGAACACACCGATAATGCTCTCCGTGCGCACAACGGCACCCGAGCCTAAATGCAGATACATCAGCGTATCCTGCCTTTCTCAACGTGCAGAACCTTGCCTCCCGTGCGGTTTGAAATACCCTCATCCTCACAGCAGGTGATGAGCGTCTGCCCGCCGCCTATGCGGTTGAGCACAAACTCCTGCCTGCGTGTGTCAAGCTCGCTCAAAACATCGTCGAGCAGTAAAATCGGATACTCGCCCGTCTCGTCAAGATAGATTTCGCGCTCGGCAAGCTTTATTGAAAGTGCCGCCGTCCTCGTCTGTCCCTGACTTGCGAAGCTGCGCGCGGTCTGACCGTTTATGGAAATCAGAAGGTCGTCCTTATGCGCACCCGTGAGGCACTGCTGAGACTCAATCTCAGCCTTGCGGTGCGCCTCCTGATGCTCACACAAATCATAATAAATCTCCTGCGCGGAGCCCGTCGGATTTTTAACCGTCGAAACGGTTGAATACTCAATTCCGAGCCTCTCGCCCGCACCCGAAAACTCGCTGTGAATGGGTGCCGCCTCCTCCGCAAGCCTTGCGGCAAATGCGGCGCGGTATCGGATGAGCTGAGCAGAATATCTGCACATCCCGTCGGAAAAATCGTCGAGCGTGTCGAGCAGTGAGGGCTTTTCGCGCCAATCCTTCAGTATTCGCGTCTTGCTCTCGTAAAGCTTGTTGTACTGCGAAAGATACTCCGCATAGCGCGGTCTTATCTGACTTATGGCGTTATCCATAAGCCTGCGCCGTGCCGCCGCGCCCTCCTTGATAAGATTTAAGTCATCGGGAGAAAACAGCACCGCGGTAAGTGTTCCGCTGAGCTCCGAGGCAGTCTTCTTAACGGCATTGACCGTTATCTGCTTGCGGACACCGTTGCGGAAAACAATTCTCACCGTCTGCTCGCGCTCATGACTTTCAATGTCGGCTAAAATTTCAGCCGAATCACAGCCGAAGCCTATAAGCTCGCGGTCAAATCTCGTGCGGAAGCTTTTGCCCGCAGCTAAAATATAAACCGCCTCTAAAAGATTAGTTTTGCCCTGCGCATTTTCGCCGTAGATTACATTCGTCTCGGGCGAAAATTCCGCAGTTTCAAAATCGTAATTACGAAAGCCGTTAAGGGCTATTCTGTTAATTTTCATGCTTTAACAATTTCAAGCTCGTTATTTTCAAAGCTGACCTTATCGCCCGCGTAAATTTTCTTGCCGCGCTGAGTGCAGATCTCACCGTTGACCTTAACCATGCCCTCTGCAATCACGTATTTTGCCTCACCGCCCGTACCGACGAGTGCGGCAAATTTCAAAAGCGAGTCGAGCTTTATAAATTCCGTGCTGATTTCAATTTTTTCCATAGCTTTTCCTTATGCTCTGAGTCTTATCGGCAAAATCATGAACTTAAACTTGTCGCTTTCATCTGCGGGCAGGAACACGCAGGGCGATGAGTTTGTGTTGAGGCACACATAAATTTCCTCGGCGGGTGCCGCCTTGAGTGCGTCCATGAGATATTTGCCGTTGAAGCCTATCTCCATGCCCTCGCCGTTACCCTCGCAGAAGCAGACATCCTCCGCCTTACCGATGGGAGTTTTGCACAGGCAGTCGATAAAGCCCTCATTGAAGCAAAGACGCACGGGATTTTTAGTTTTCTCGTCAACAATAAGCACAACGCGGTCAACTGCTCTGAGCATTTCCGAGCGATTTACCTTGACCGTAAATTTGAAATTCTCGGGCAGTGCCTTTCTGTAATTAAGGAAGTCGCCCTCGAGTCTGCGGGAAACGATAACCGTGTCGCCGACTGTGAAGGAAACATGATTTCCGCCGACGGAAATTTTAATCTTTTCCTCGGAGTCTGTTGCGGAAATTCTCTCCAAGTCAACAAGCGCGGCACCGGGAACTATAAACTCGTTATGCTCCTCGGGACCTTCGATCTTTTCGCGGCGCAGTGCAAGACGGTAGCCGTCAACGGATACCAAGGTCAGAACGCCGTTTTCTATTTCAAACATCGAGCCCGTGTAAACGGGGCGTGCATCATTGTCGCTGACGGCAAATATGCTCTGATTGATCATGCTCTTCAAAATGCCCTGCTCGATTTCGTAGGTCTTGAGACCGTCAACGGAGGGAAGCTCGGGATATTCCTCGGAATCCATGCCCATAAAGCTGAACTCAGTTTTTCCGCATTTAACGGTTGTCATGTTCTGCTCATCGCAGTCAATGGAAATCATACCGTCGGGCATTCGTCTTACCATCTCGCCGAAAAGCTTTGCATCCAAAACTATTGAGCCCGGCTGAGTAACCTCAGCCTCAATATTTGTATAGATACCCTTTTTAAGGTCATAGCCCGTAACTCTCAGGCTTTCGCCCGCCTCAAGGAGAATACCCTCGAGTGTGGGAATGGGGCTTTTTGATGCCGCAGCCCTCGCGCTGACGGCAACGGCAGACTGAAGAACGTGCTTTTCGCAGGTGAGTTTCATTTCAATTCCTCCCGATTAAAAAATCACAATTAAATAAAGCTATAAATCAAAATAATTCAGTAGTAATAGCAGTAGAAAAAAAACTTGTGGGAAAGTGCCCGAAACGCTTGATAACGCTCAATTTTCCGTGTTGACAAAAATGTGCACAAATTTCGCGTTTTCAACAGGCAAAACAGGCGGTTTTGAGTTTCAACATACGGTAACAGGTTTTAATAAATCCGATTGTTGAAAACTCGGGGGTAAAAATCAGTTCGAATTTATGTTTGAGGTGATGTCTCGAACCGTTGCCGCCATAGCTGGATCGGTCTTGATCATGTCCTCAATCTTCTTGATGGATGAAAGCACCGTCGAGTGATTTCTGTCCTCAAACTCGGCGCCTATCTCCTTGAGCGAAAGATTTGTCAGTGTGCGGATGAGATACATTGCAATCTGTCTTGCAACCGCGGTATTTTTGGAACGGTTCTGTCCGCGCAGATCCTCCTCCTTGAGAGAGTAGTAAAGTGCGCTTTCGCGGATAATAAGCTGAGGAGAGGGGATAAATGTGCCGATGCGCACAACATCCTTTATGGCACGCTTGACTGCGGCTGTATCTATCTTGCTGTCAAGTATCTCCTTGTAGGCTGTGAGACGCTTTATAACGCCCTCAATCTGCCTGACGTTGGTGGTAATGGTCTCGGCTATATAAGCCACTGCATCATCCTCAAGCACGAGTCCGAGCTGTGCCGCCTTTGCGCGGGTGATGACCATTCTCGTTTCAATGTCGGGCGGCTGAATATCCGCCATGAGTCCGCCCTGAAAACGGGACATGAGACGGTCATCGAGAAGGCTCATATCAATGGGCGGACGGTCGGAGGTAATAACTATCTGATGCCCCGCCTCGTAGATATTGTTGAAGGTGTGGAAGAATTCCTCCTGCGTTGCCTGCTTGCCCGCGATGAACTGAATATCGTCAACGAGGAACAAATCGACGTTTCTGTATTTGAGTCTGAACTCCTCGCCCGTACCCTCTTTAATGGATTTGAGAAGCTGATTTGTGAAATCGTCGCCCTTGATGTAGGCGATTTTTGTGGCGGGCTCTCTTTCGCGAATAGCTTGACCGATAGCGAGCAGAAGGTGAGTCTTGCCGAGTCCCGAGTTGCCGTAAATAAACAGCGGATTGTAAGCACTGCCGGGCTTCTGCGATACGGCATAGGCGGCATTGTGAGCAAAGCGATTTGAGTTGCCGACTATAAATCTGTCAAAGGTGTAGCCCGCCATTTCGGGCAGAGGGTCATCGTCGGGCTTGCACGCCTGATAGTCGCCGAACTCCTCGCCTGCGAGCACCATAAGGTTAATGTCGGTTGAAAAAATATCCGAAAGAGACTGCTTAATGGTGTCTGCAAAGCGGGTGAGAATGATGTTTCTCTTAAACTCCGAGGGAGTGTGAACAACGAAGGTGGAGTCGTTCAAATCGATAGGCTGACAGTCGGCAAACCATGTTGAAATAGCGGTCGGCGTAAGCTCTCTGCCGAGCACCTCAAGCACTGCCTCCCATATATCGTTCATAGAATTCATATATTTAAGCACTCCTGTATAAAAGCAAATTTTCCCCATCTTGATTAACTAACTCATTATAGCAAAAATATCCGCAACTTGCAATAGATATATATATTAAATATAGTATATAATTTTGCGCTTTTTCGACATTTTTATCAAAAAACGCTTCTTGCAGTATGAAAACAAAAAAGGTATAATCAAATACCGAGGAAAAACCATGAAATTATTAAACAGGCAAATATTCGAAAACCCGCAGGCAGCCACCCTCCCCGAGCTTATGGAGAGTGGAGGACTTCCTGCGCTCATTTCCGGCTTGTCATCGGTGCACAGGGTAAATTTAGCCGCGGCACTGTATGAAAGGCTCGGTATGCCGCTGTTCGTTATCTGCCCCGATGAGGCGTCGGCGGACAGCTTTGCGCGTGACTTTGAGGCAATGACCGACGTAAAGCCCGAGCTTCTGTATTCGCGCGATTTTACCTTCTATCCGACGCTTGCCGCCTCGCGTCAGTCAGAACAGGCGCGTATAAATGTCTTAAATGCGCTGTGCGGCGAGAATGCACCCGTCACCGTGTCAACGGTCTCCGCACTCCTTCAGCGCACTGTACCGCCCGACAGACTCAAAAAAGCGGGCTTCAGAATTAAGGACGGCGGCGAATGTCCGCTCGAGGAGCTTGAAAAAAAGCTTATTATGTGCGGCTATGAGCGCACCGAGCAGGTCGAGGGTGTCGGTCAGTATGCACGCCGCGGAGGAATACTCGATTTCTTCTCGCCGATTTACGCCCAGCCCGTCAGAATTGAGTTCTGGGGTGACGATGTCGATTCAATGGGCTTTTTCGATGTGCGCACTCAGCGACGCACCGAGGCAATAGCCGAGTGCTGTATTCTGCCTGCGGCGGAGTCGCTTGTATCGCTTGCAGACGGCGGCGCAGTCGGTGTGTGCGAAAGACTTAAAGCAATGGCGCAGAAATGCGGCAGGAAATCTGCCTCGGCACAGCTTAGTGCCCTGCATGAAACGCTTTGCTCGGACTGCGAGAAAATAGAAAACGGAATAAAGCTTGAGGACCTCGACAGGTATCTGCCCGTGCTGTATGAAAGCGCATACGGAGTAGATTACATACCGACGGAGAGTCTCGTGTTTTTCGACCAGCCGCCGCGCTGTGCAGACAGAGCGAAAGGATATACAAAGCAGCTTTCCGAGGATATATCCGCCCTCATGAAAAAGGGTATGCTTGCACTGACGGCGCAGTCGTTTTATCTGCCGTTTGACGAGCTTATGCGCAGGCTTTCGGATTTCCCCGTCTATATGGCGGATGCCTTCACTGTGGGGCGTTACCCGCTTGAGCCGAAAACCCTGTGCTCGATTGCCGCAAAGCAGCTTCCGAGCTATGCGGGCTCTGTCAAAACCGCCGCAGAGGATGTGTCGGTGTATCTTAAAAACGGAAGCCGCGTTGTTGTGCTTGCGGGTGATATGCGGCGTGCAGATGTATTGCAGAGATATTTTAAGGATAACGGCATTAAGGCGAGACTTTTTGAAAGGCTCGAAAAGATGCCCGAGTGCGGCGAGTGCTTTATAAGCATCGGAGCTATGTCCGCGGGCATGGAATATCCCGCCGTAAAGCTTGCCGTAATAAGCGACAGTCAGCTCATCCGAGTGCGTGAGCATAGGGACAAGAGAAGCAAAAAGGCGCCGACAAATCAGCAGAGAATAAACTCCTACGCGGACCTTTCCGCGGGCGACTATGTTGTGCATGAGGTGCACGGTATAGGACGCTTTGCGGGCATCCACAAGATGAAGGTTGACGGCTTCGAGAAGGACTATATAAAAATCTGCTACGCGGGCACCGACAGCCTGTATGTACCCGCAACACAGCTTGATATGGTGACGAAATATCTCGGTGCGGGCGAGGATGCAAAGGTAAAGCTGTCGAAAATGGGCGGTGCGGAGTGGACAAAAACCCGCAGTCGCGCAAAGGCGGCAACAAAAAAGCTCGCAAAGGAGCTCATTGAGCTGTACGCAGAGCGTGCGAGAGTGCCGGGCTACGCCTTCTCCGAGGACAGCGCATGGCAGACTGAGTTTGAGGATAATTTCGGCTACACGGAGACTGACGACCAGTTAAGATGCGTGAGCGAGATAAAGGCGGATATGCAGTCGAGCGTGCCCATGGACAGACTGCTGTGCGGTGATGTCGGCTACGGCAAAACAGAGGTCGCACTGCGCGCCGTCATGAAGTGCATTTTAGACAATAAGCAGGCGGCGATATTAGTGCCGACAACCGTGCTTGCTCAACAGCACTATCAGACGGCGGTACAGCGATTTTTCGGCTTTCCCGTAGAGGTCGGAGTGTTAAGCCGCTTCAAGACAACAGCACAGATAAATAAGACGCTCGAGGACCTTCGCACGGGCAAATGCGACCTCGTTATAGGCACGCACAGGCTTTTGCAGAAGGACGTAAAATTCAAGAATTTAGGGCTTTTGATAGTCGATGAGGAGCAGCGCTTCGGAGTTTCCCACAAGGAGCACATAAAGGAGATGTCACGCGGAGTTGACGTGCTCACGCTGTCGGCAACACCCATTCCGAGAACGCTCAACATGGCACTGTCGGGCATACGCGATATGTCGTCGATTGACGAGCCCCCGCAGGACAGACTGCCCGTGCAGACCTTCGTAATGGAGCACGACTGGTCGGTCCTCACGGACGCAATAAGCCGTGAAATTCAGCGCGGCGGGCAGGTGTATTATCTGCACAACCGCATTGACAATATAGAGCGCACCGCGGTTAAAATACGCGATATGCTCGGCGGAGAGATAACAGTCGGCGTTGCTCACGGACAGATGGACAAGGAACAGCTTGCCTCGGTCATGGAGGAGGTCGCCGCGGGTAAGGTGCAGGTGCTTGTCTGCACGACGATAATAGAAACGGGCATCGACATTCCGAATGTCAACACGCTCATAATCGAGGACGCGGACAAAATGGGGCTTGCACAGCTGCATCAGATTCGCGGCAGAGTAGGACGCTCAACGCGCCGTGCCTCGGCGTATCTGACCTTCAGGCAGGACAAGGTGCTGACCGAGATTGCGGAAAAGAGGCTCACGGCAATTCGTGAGTTTGCGGAATTCGGCTCGGGCTTCAAGATTGCAATGCGTGACCTCGAGATACGCGGTGCGGGAAATCTTCTCGGCGCAGAGCAGTCGGGACACATGATAGATGTCGGCTACGATATGTATATGAAGCTGTTAAACGAGGCGGTTTTAACCGAGCGCGGTATCGCGGTTGAGCACCGTGCGGATTGCTCGGCAGACCTTGCAGTCAGCGCGAATATTCCCGAAAATTACATAGCCTCAGCCGAACAGCGCATGGACATTTACCGCCGCATTGCCCTCATTCGCACAGAGGAGGAGGCGGACGATCTGACCGACGAGATTATAGACCGCTTCGGCGATCCTCCGAGCTCCGTAAACGCGCTTATCCATGTCGCACTTCTGCGAGGTGAGGCAGGCAGAGCAGGCATCAGCGATATTGAGCAGAAAAACGGCACTCTGCGCTTCACGCTTGAGAATTTCGATATGGAAAAGGTGTCGAGACTGTATGCAAAGCCCGAGTATAAGGGTAAGCTAAAGGTTGAGGCGGGCGCAAAGCCCTGCGTGAGCGTAAAAATACAGTCGAAAATGCGCAGTGTTGACGAGGCGAGACGCTTTGTAGCCGCCTGGGCGGAATAAGCCGAAAATTTATAAAAAATTCACTTTACGAAACATACGGAAAGTATTAAAATGTCTATAACCGATAATAGATTGGAGAAAAAATCAATGAAAAAAACTGTCGCGGTAATACTCGCACTCGTACTGTGCCTCGGCTGTCTTGCAGGCTGCAGCACGGATAAGGATGCCGTCATGAGCGTTGAAGGAGTAAACGTCTCATGGGATGAATTTATGTACTATCTCTACTCGGCATCATCAACGCTTGAAAGCTACTATTCCTCGAGCACGGGCTCCGCTGTTGATTGGGACGGCGCCTGCATTTACGATAAGAGCATAACCAATGCCGAATGGTGCATTCAGGAGGCTCTGTTCAATGCGGCTCAGGGCTGCCTCATCGTAAGCAAGGGCAAGGCAATGAACGCATCCCCCACCGAGGAACAGCTCGCCGAAATCGACTCGAACATAGAGTCTATTAAGGAAAATTACAGCGAAAGCGACGATCCCGATGCCGCGTTTGCAGAGGCTCTCAACGAGCAGGGTCTGACTCTCGCAACCTTCAAATCCCTCAGCCAGATAAACTACATTCTCAACAATATGTTCACCGCGACCTACGGCGAGACGGGCGAAAAGGTAAGCGATGAGGTTCTGAACAAGTATATCGAGAACAACGGATATATGACCAGCGCACACATCCTGTTCCTCAACTATGAGACCGTTGAGGACGAGGACGGCAACACAACTCAGGAGGAGCTGTCCGATGATGAGCTTGCCGCAAAGAAGGCAAACGCTGAAAAGCTCTGCAAGGAGCTTCAGGCAATAGAGGATGACACCGAGCGCAGTGAGCGCTTCTTCGAGCTTATGGATGAGTACAGCGAGGCCCCGGGCAAGACCTCTTATCCCAACGGCTACTGCTTCACCGAGGGCACCATGGTTGAGGAATACACCACAACCACTCAGGCACTCAAAAACTACGAGGTCTCCGATGTTGTCGAGTCGGATTACGGCTACCACATCATAATGCGCGTGCCCACCGTTTACAGCGATGTTGACATTTCAAACTCCTACGGCTACACCCTCGGTCAGATGGCGGCATCCGAGGAATTTGACAGCAGCATGGATTCGTGGGATATAAACAGCTACGCAAAATTCAGCCTCAGCTATCAGAGCTTCGATTTCACGCAGTTCTTCGATGACGACGGCTTCCACTTCACCCCGTGGACAGAGTACTCGGCAAAGTGATAAATAAAAAACAGGTGTCACATTTCGTGACACCTGTTTTTTAGTGAAGAACGATGAGTGATGAGTGAATAGTTGAGTGAAGAACGATGAGTGATGAGTGATGAGTGAACGGTACAGACTTAATCCAACGCCCGTAGGGGTGAATGGAGCGATAGCGAAATGAGCCCGCAAAACGAGTGAAGAACGTTTAAGAAAGCGGAAATTTCTTTGCTGAATTTACTGCAGCTGTAATTTCTTCGACTTTTCTTTGTGTTCGCCAAAGAAAAGTTGCAAAAGAAACGCGACCAAAGGGAGAACCCTTTGGAATCCCCTGAGCACACTATTTCCGCCGCAAAGTCTTTACTTGGTATTCCCCCGATGCACCTGCGGCGGTTTTCTATTCACTTCAGCCACGCACATCTTTACAGGCTACCGCGGTGCAAACTTGCACGGTTTTTTTGTCTTAGTCTGCACCCGTAGGGGTGAATGGAGCGCAAGCGAAATGAGCCCGCTTTGCGAGTGAAGAACTATGAGTGATGAACTAAGAGTGAGGAAGTTTGATGTTTAAGAAAAACTATTCACTCATCACTCATCACTCATCACTCATCACACCGGTCGGGAATCGGCAAAATAGATTAGATAAAGCGTTTAACCGAAATTGAAAAAACCACCGATTGAAAAATCAGTGGTTTTCCTGTTTATTTATCAAGAACGGTTATAGTGCAGTCTAAAAGCTTTTGATTTACTATGTATCTGGTTGAATGTTCTACTATATAGGTTGCGGGGTAATAAGCCCGCTTTGTTTCATTGTAGCCCAAAAAAAGAATGTTGTAGAAGACAGGTTCGCCTAACAGTGAATTTCCGACCCTTTTGTATAGATAAAATTTTGCAATAATACTTGAATTTAGTTTAGTTTTATCAAACTCTACTATTATTTTGCCCTCTCCGGGGGAAAGAATATCTAAAATCGAGTCAAAGCTTTCGACACGCTCTTCAATCTCCGAATACTTTACACTGCTTTCAACATATTCATTACTAATTCGATGTTTTTTTACATCATTGTAGAATTTTTGCTTGTTCTGAGGATTACAAATATCGGAAAGGTCGGTTAAATGCTGATAGCCCACCAAATGGTGATAGTGCTCAGGAAAAAACGAAAGGTAAATTTGAGTACCGTCTTCAATGGATATTACGAACTTCTTTTTTCGTAAATATTCAAATATTTCGATAGTTCTTCCTATTGCTTTCATATATCTGTCTCACATAAACCGAAAAATCGCCCCGACATAGAAGACGAGGCGATTAGTCGTTAAAATCGAGTGTTTTTATTTTCGGCATAAGCCTAAGTTGGCGCCAGGAAACCACACAACCCTGTAAGAGCCTCCACAGACACTTTCCAACAAAGCCTCTGCTTCAAAGGCAGGATAAAACATCCCTCGTGTTTATTATACGCATATTATTTGGAATATGTCAATGGAAAAATTTATTCTTCGTTTTCAACAAGCGGGATTCGGGCTGTTTGCTCCCAGCCGCTTTCACCGAGGGTGTAGGTTACGCAAAGCTCGGTGCTGTCCTCATTTTCTTCGGCGGATTTGACTATAAGCTCCATTGCGTCGCTGTCTATTTCGTACTCCGCATAATAGCCGTCAGCGTCGAAAATGTCGCGCACGACAAGCTTTGATGAGCTTTCGTAGTCGTTGTATGCAAGCAGTGTGCCGTTATCCCAGAAGGCGCCGAAATACGAGTCGGAAACCCGCCCGTTTTTAACGTCGTAGTAGCGGCAGAAGGTGCTCGACGAGGTGTAGAAGCGGATGCCGATGAGGTCATCGTTAAGCGGCTTGACCTCGGGCTTTTTAGCGCATAGAGCACTCTCGAGCGTCTCTCCGTCCTGCGTCAGAACGGTGTAGCTGTACTTTGTGCCGTCGTCGTCGTTGAGCATGGAAATCTCGTAGCAGGCACTTTTTGCGAGCACAACGGTCTCAACCTGCTTTGCATCCTCGGCATCGTCCTTGTTACAGCCGACAAGCAGGCAGGAGCACAAAGCAAGCGCAAAGCATATTGCCTTTTTCATCGCCTTACTTCCTTTCGTAAACGGCAAAGCGGTATTCAATGCCGTCCTCCGTCATAGCCTCGCCCGCGTCGGTAAGACACCAATCCTCAAGGCTGTCGAGGTCGGGGAAATATCTGTCGGACTCGGGGCAAAGCTCAATTTTTGTTACAAAAACGCGGTCAAGCAGGGGGAAGAAATCGCGGTAAACGGTCGCGCCGCCGATTACGATGCCTTCATCCTCTCCGCAGAGTGCGACAGCCTCCTCAACCGAGTGCGCAACCTCGGCACCCTCGATTGAAATGTTCTGCCTCGTTACAACAATGTTGCGGCGGTTTTTAAGCGGCTTGCCGTTCGGAAAATCGCCGAGGGTGCGTCTGCCGACTATGACGGTTTTGCCGTCTGTAACGCGCTTAAACTGCGCGCGGTCGGCCTTGAGCACGACGGGCTGAGTGCCCCTCGAGCCAATGCCCCAATCGGAATAAACTGCAACTATTGCGTCCATTTTGCACCTCACACGGCAACGGGGATTTTAGTCTTGAATGCGCTCGGCTCATAGCCCTCCATCTTGAAGCTGTCAACGGTGAATTTGTAGAAATCGTCAACAGTCGGGTCAATGATGAACTTCGGTGCCTCGGTCGGCTTGTTTGCGAGAATTTCCTCGACAAGCGGAATGTGGCGGTCGTAAATGTGCGCATCTGCGATGACGTGCATGAACTCGCCGGGCTCAAGTCCCGAAACCTGCGCCATCATGCAGGTCAGCGCGGCATACTGCACAACGTTCCAGTTGTTTGCGGTCATCATATCCTGCGAGCGCTGATTTAATATTGCGTTGAGCTTGTTCCCCGTGACATTGAAGGTCATGGAGTAGGCGCAGGGGTAGAGTGCCATCTCACTGAGGTCTGCGTGATTGTAGAGATTGGTCATAATGCGGCGCGAGGAGGGGTTGTTCTTAAGGTCGAACAGCACGCGATCAACCTGGTCCATATCGCCCTCGGGATAGTGATGCTTAACTCCGAGCTGATATCCGTATGCCTTACCGATTGTGCCGTTTTCGTCAGCCCAAGCGTCCCAGACGTGCGATCCAAGCTCGTGCACATCGTTGCTCTTCTTTTGCCATATCCACAGAAGCTCGTCGATTGCGGACTTCCAATAGGTGCGGCGGATAGTGATAATGGGAAACTCCTCGGCAAGATTATAGCGGTTTACGATGCCGAATTTTTTAACGGTGTGGGCACTCGCACCGTCGTCCCAACGGGGTCTTACGGGCAGGTCGGTGTCCCAATAGCCGTTTTCAAGTATATCCCTGCAGTTAGCGATAAAAATTTCATCAGCCTTGCTCATAATTTCACCTCAAACAAAAGTTTTTCTAATTGTATCACAAGCACAGCTCAAAGTCTATGGGAATAAGATAATCCGTAGCTTCGGAGGTGAAAAAATTGAAATATCTGATAATCGGCGGGGACGAAAGAACGGTTTTCCTCGCCCGAATGCTCGCTGCTGATAAAAACGAGGTGCTCTGCCATGCACTCGAAATGTCGGGGCTTGACTGTGTTGAAAATATTGAAGAAGCCTGCCCCGCCGACTGCGTAATACTGCCGCTTCCCGCAGTAAAGGACGGCTTTCTAAATGCGCCGCTGTCGGACAGAAAAATTACCGTTTCAGAGCTTGCGCGGATTATCCCCGAGGGCAGTACGGTCTGTGCGGGTATGCCGAGTCCCGAGATGTGCGATTTGCTCAGCGCCCGCAAAATCGCAGTGCACGACTATGCCGCAGACGAGGCTTTTGCCGTTTACAATGCCGCGGTGACGGCGGAGGGCGCTGTATCACTTTTGATGCAAAGCATGAGGAAAACGCTGTTCGGCAGTCGTGTGCTTGTTGTCGGCTACGGCAGAATAGGCAGACTGCTGACTCAAAAGCTCGCCGCCCTCGGTGTAAAAACCTACATTCTCACACGCAATGCAGGCTCAAAGGCTTATGCCG
This sequence comes from Clostridiales bacterium UBA1763, assembly GCA_002314685.1. Taxonomy (GTDB): domain Bacteria; phylum Bacillota; class Clostridia; order Oscillospirales; family Oscillospiraceae; genus F23-B02. The sequence goes on along the minus strand of DCHB01000065.1, from coordinate 25,503 downwards.
AGAGCGCGGGCATAAATGCACTCTCGGTCGGCACGGAAAGCGCGGTGCTGTCGGCGTTTGACGCGGTAATAAACACCGCACCCGCGGAGATGATTTCCTCGCTTGCGGCGCTGAAGAAAAGCTGTGTGCTCATCGAGCTTGCGTCGTATCCCTACGGGCTTGACAGAGCAGAGGCGGCGAGGCTCGGACTGCGCTGTACCTTGGCGGCGGGCTTGCCCGCAAAATATGCGCCGATGAGTGCGGCGCAGGTAATTTATAAGAACATATTGAGGTGTCAAAATGGGTAAAAAACGAATCGGGCTTGCGATGTGCGGCTCGTACTGCACCTATGAAAAGCTGTTTGAAAGCATAGAGGGCTTGAGCGAAAAATACGAGCTTGTGCCAATTATGAGCGAAACCGCAGCCTACACCGACACACGCTTCGGCGATGCCGCGGGTTTTAAGCGCAGGCTTTATGAGCTTACGGGACGGGAGGTTGTGCAAAGCTTAGTCGATGCCGAGCCCTTGGGACCGAGTGCGCCCATGGATGCACTTATTATCGCACCGTGCACGGGCAACACCATGGCAAAGCTTGCGCACGGTATTACAGACAGCGCGGTAACTATGGCGGCAAAGGCACACTTACGAAACGGCAAGCCGCTCGTCATCGCCTTTTCGACAAACGACGGCTTGACGGGCTCGGCTAAAAATATAGCGGAGCTTTTCAACCGCAAGAACATTTACCTCGTGCCATACGGGCAGGACGATTATGAAAAGAAGCCGTATTCGCTCGCCTCGGATTTTTCGCTAATTGAAAAAACGCTCGAAGCCGCCCTAAACGGCAAACAATTACAGCCCGCTTTGCGAGTGAAGAACTAAGAGTGATGAGTGAATAGTTGAGTGAAGAACTATGAGTGATGAGTGATGAGTGGACGGGTGCAGACAAATACAACGCCGTAGGAGGGAATGAAATGACCCCGTTTTTTTAATCTCGGTTAAACGCTTTATCTAATCGTTATTGCGGTGTCCCGACCGGTGAGAGAGTGAAGAGTGATGAGTGATGAGCGATGAGTGCACGGGTGCAGACTAAGACAAAAAGGCCTGCAAGTTTGCAGTGCGGTAGCCTGTAAAGATGTGCGTGGCTGAAGTGTATAGAAACAACCGCAGGTGCATCGGGGGAATACCAAGTAAAGACTTTGCGGCGGAAATAGGGTGTTGTGCAAGGTTCCAAGGGGCGGCTAAGCCCCTTGGTCGCGTTTCTTTTGCAACTTTTCTTTGGCGAACACAAAGAAAAGTCGTAAGGATTACAGATGCAGTAAAAGCTGACAAAAACCGTTGATTTTTCAACGGTTTTTGTCAGCCTATTTGATTGCCGAGGCGGGATAAAACCTCGGTGAAATATTCGGGAAGCTCGGTTTCAAGCTGTACTGCTTCACCCGTGCGCGGGTGGATAAACTTTAGCGCCTTCGCGTGCAGACACTGACCGATAAGCCCCTTTTCGGGACTCGGTGCGCCGTAGGTAAAATCGCCCAACAGCGGATGTCCTATGTGCGCCATGTGCACTCGTATCTGATGCGTGCGCCCCGTTTCGAGGCGGCATCTTATGTGCGTATAGCCGTTGTATCGGGCGATTACCTCCCAATGCGTCACGGCATTGCGGGAATTTTTATCCGTCACCGCCATGCGCTTGCGGTCTGTCGGATGCCTGCCGATAGGCGCATCAACCGTGCCGCTGTCCTCGCGCAGTCTGCCCTTTACGACGGCCTCGTAAACCCTCGAAAGACTGCGGTCTGAAAGCTGTGCAGAGAGGTTAAGGTGGGCAAAATCGTTTTTTGCAACGATTAAAAGCCCCGAGGTGTCCTTGTCAATGCGGTGAACTATCCCCGGGCGCTTCTGCCCGCCTATGCCCGACAGCGAGTCGCCGCAGTGATACAAAAGCGCGTTCACAAGCGTCGAGTCGGGGTGTCCCGCCGCAGGATGCACCACCATGCCGCGCGGCTTGCTGACAACGATTACATCCTCATCCTCAAGCATGATGTCAAGCGGGATGTTCTGCGGGCGAAGCTCAATGTCCTCGGGCTCGGGCAGGGTGAAGGTGACCTCATCGCCGACGGCACATTTGCAGTTTTTCCTGACGGGCAAGCCGTTCACAAGCACCGCGCCGCTTTCAATAAGCCGCTGTGCCGCGGAACGGGTGAGCCCCTCAACATTTTGAGCAAGGAGAGCGTCGATTCTCTCGCCGCTCTCCTCGATAATCAATAGCTCTGTATTGTCCATCATAAATCCTTAAACTCAGCCATAATCGACTCAAGGTCAAACTCGTCCGCTTCCTTCGGCGCGACCTTCGGTGCGGGCTTTGCCTTGGGTGCGGGTGCGGGCTTTGCAGGTGCAGGCTTTGCCTTCGCCTTGGGAGCCTCCTCCTTATGCACCTGAGATTTGAAGTTTTCCCAGAATTCATCACCGTTTGACTCAGGCTCAAGACTGACGGGCACGGCGTCCTCGGGGAAGTCGGGGTCTGCCGTGTTTATGCCCGCTGTGAAGTAGTCGTCATCCTCGGCATCGTCAGCCCTGCGGGGCTTTTTCTGCTTTTCGGGCTTGTCCCCGTCCTTGCCCTTGAAGGTATCGACGATGATGTAAAGAATAAACGCGATGCACGCAACAACGAGGAAAATATCCGCGACGTTGAAGATTGCGAAATCCATGAACTCGAGCTTGAACATATCAACGACATAGCCGTACAGAATGCGGTCGATGCAGTTGCCGACGGCACCCGCCATGGCAAACACGGCGCACCAGTTTGCAAAGCGTGAGTCGAAGGTGTTTTTCGCAAGCACGAGGATAATAACGACGACAAACACGGCGGCGATGGCAAGGAATAACCACTTGGCGTATGCAAAATCGCTCAGCATACCGAAGGCGGCACCGCTGTTGTGGATATTCACAAGCTTAATGACGCTCGGAATGAGCGCGACATCGCCCGTGTTGAGAGTAATATTAACAGTAACCCAGTATTTAAGCCACTGGTCCGCAATCAAAGCAATTGCGGCAATAAGAGCGTATAGCATTTATCTGTCTCCTTTGGCTTTTCAAAGCCGACAAAGCTTCTTTCCCTATACTATTTTGCACTAAAAAAGCGAAATAGTCAAGAGCAGATGAGTGAAGAACTATGAGTGATGAGTGATGAGTGATGAGTGAGGGTGCAAGCTAAATCCAACTCCGTAGGGGTGAATGGAGCGAAGCGCAATGAGTGAAGAACTATGCGGTGTACCGATGTGTTAGGGTACATCTTAACTTTAGCAGAATGTCACTGGTCGGGACACCGCAAAAACGATTAAATGAAGCGTTTAACCGAGATTAAAAAAGTATCAGGGACAGCAAATAACTGTCCCTGATGAAAATGATAGTTATTAAAGCTTTGCGACGACAGCGGCGCAGCGGGGGCAAAGACCTGTTTCGGGGTCTGCCTTGACAGAGTGCATCCAGCAGCGCGGGCACTTTGCGCCTGCCGCTTCCTTGACGGAAACGGTGAGACCGCTGTTTGCCGAGCCCGTACCCGTGACAGCGTCTGCGTCGGGCTCGTCGTCCGCGGCGATGAGGCACTCGGAAACGATGAGAAGCTCGCTCAGATTCATGTCGGAAATCTTTTCGACAACAGCCTTGCTCTCGCCCTTTGCACGCAGGGTGACTGCCGCCTCAAGGGGCTTGCCGATACGCTTGTCGGCACGCGCCGCCTCAAGCACGCCGTTGACATCGTTACGCACGGAGATGAGTGCGTCCCACTTTGCCATTTCGGCATCGTCGAGTGCGTACTCGGTGAAGGGCTTGTTCATCTCGTTGAGAACAACGTTGCGGGTATCGTCGGAGGACTTATGAGGCATTGCAAGCCAAATCTCGTCGCAGGTGAAGGCGAGGATAGGTGCAAACATCTTGGTCATCGTGTCGAGGATGAGGTACAGCGCGGTCTGTGCACTGCGGCGCTTGAGACCGTCGCGCTCCTCGCAGTAGAGTCTGTCCTTGATGATGTCGAGGTAGAAGTTGCTCAGATCGACAACACAGAAATCGTTTATGATGTGGGAGATCACATGGTACTCGTAGTTGTCGTATGCCGCTGGCGACCTTCTCGATGAGTGCGTTCAGGCGGGTGATTGCCCAGCTTGTCGAGCTCTGCCATTTCCTCGGGCTTTACGAGCTTGTCGGCATCGAAGCCGTCAAGATTGCCGAGGCAGTAGCGTGCGGTGTTGCGGAACTTGAGGTAGTTCTGCGAAAGCTGCTTGAAGATTTCCTTTGAGCAGCGGACATCAACATGGTAGTCTGCCGAGCCTGCCCACAGACGGATGAGGTCTGCACCGAACTCCGCAATGATTTCGGAGGGGTCAACGCCGTTGCCGAGGGACTTGTGCATTGCCTTGCCCTCGCCGTCAACGGTCCAGCCGTGGGTGAGACATTCCTTATAGGGTGAGCCCATGCCGAGTGCGCCGACTGCAACGAGCAGACTTGACTGGAACCAGCCGCGGTACTGGTCGCCGCCCTCAATATACATGGTGGAGGGCCAGAAGCCCTGGTCACGCTTCATTGCGCAGAAGTGAGTGGAGCCCGAGTCGAACCAACCGTCAAGGGTGTCGGTCTCCTTGGTGAAATGCACGCCGCCGCAGTGGGGGCATACAAATGCCTTGGGCAGAAGCTCCTCTGCCTCAAGCTCGAACCATGCGTTGGAGCCGCGCTCCTCAAAGATAGAGGCGACGGACTCGATGCTCTCCTCGGTGCATACGGGCTTGCCGCAGTCCGAGCAGTAGAATACGGGAATGGGCAGACCCCAGCGGCGCTGACGGGAGATGCACCAGTCGGCACGCTCGCGAATCATTGCGCCCAGACGCTCCTTGCCCCATGCGGGCAGCCAGCGTACATCGTCACAAGCCTTGACAGCCTCCTCCTTGAAGCCGTCAACGGAGCAGAACCACTGAGGAGTTGCACGGAAGATAATCGGGTGCTTGCAGCGCCAGCAGTGCGGGTAGGAGTGGACGATTTCCTCGGATGCGAACAGTGAGCCCGCTTCCTTCATGTCGTTTAGGATAATGGGGTTGGATTCCTCGGTCTGCATTCCTGCGTACTTGCCCGCATAGTCGGTATGTCTGCCCTGGTCGTCAACGGGAACGACCATATCCATGCCGTAGGATTTGCAGGTGAGATAGTCCTCTGCGCCGAAGCCGGGTGCGGTGTGGACACAGCCCGTACCGCTGTCCATGGTGACATAGTCGGCGAGCAGGAGACGGCTTGTCTTAGGCAGGAAGGGGTGGTCGGCGAGCATATTTTCAAAGAAGCTGCCGGGGTGAACCTCGAGGATTTTATAGCTTGTATAGCCGCCGATACCCATGACCTTCTCGGTCAGTGCCTCAGCCATGATGAACAGCTCATCGCTGTAATCGGGCTTTACGATTGCATAGCTCTCGTAGGGGTGCAGTGCGATTGCGAGGTTGCCGGGCAGAGTCCAGATAGTGGTTGTCCAGATGACGAACTTGAGCTTTGAAAGGTCAAGGTGTGACAGCTTGCCGAGATCGTCGTTCATGGGGAACTTGACATATACAGTCGTGCAGGGGTCGTCGTGATATTCAATCTCAGCCTCAGCGAGTGCGGTCTCGTCGTGTGCGCACCAGTAAACGGGCTTGAGTCCCTTGTAGATGTGACCGTTTGCGTACATCTTGCCGAATACGCGGACCTCGTCAGCCTCAAAGCCCTTGTCCATGGTCTTGTAGGGATGCTCCCAGTCGCCGATAACGCCCATGCGCTTGAAGCCCTGCATCTGAATGCCGATGTACTTTTCAGCATAAGCCTCGCAGGCTGAACGGAAGTCGGCAACGCTCATCGCCTTGTGGTTGAGCTTCTGCTCCTTGATGATAGCCGACTCAATGGGCATACCGTGGTTATCCCAGCCGGGGATGTAGGGGGTGTAGTAGCCGCGCATTGCGTAGGAACGGGTGATGAAGTCCTTGAGCGCCTTGTTCAGTGCGTGACCCATGTGGATGTTACCGTTGGAAAACGGAGGGCCGTCGTGCAGATTAAAAAGCGGCTTGCCTTCGTTTTTCTTCAGCATCTCATTATAAATATCAAGCTCCTCCCAGTGCTTGAGCATTTCGGGCTCGCGCTTGGGCAGACCTGCTCGCATGGGAAAATCGGTCTTGGGAAGGTTCAGTGTAACATCATATTTCTGTGCCATTTGGTATATCCTCCGAATGTGAATTATATTTATGTTTATTATTTATTTCAATTTTAAGGGCTTTCAACAAAACGCAAAAAAGCGTGCCGCGGGGCGTGAAAAGTCGCCCACTGCACGCTTTTGAGCCGAGTGATTCCTACAAAACTCAGTTGTCCTTAGAGAACGAAAAAACCTGAGTGTTGCCGGCATCAAAAGCAGAGGTATCGGCGGCAGGTATGTTGTTCTCGACAGGTATTCGGATGTTGTCCTTCTCAGCGACAACGGTGTTTGCGGCGCTGATAAGGTCAAGCTTCTTAAGCTGATTCTGGCAAAGCTCGCGAGCTGATTCGAGGTATCTTGCGGCGCTGATTTTAGCTGCCTGCAGACGGTTTTCCTCAGATGCGATTTTCTCATCAATGCCGCTGAGAATGGAAGCGGCCTTTGCCTCGGCATCGGAGACGATTGCGTTTGAACGGGCTCTTGCATCGGTCTCAATCTGAACACTCAGCTTCTGAGCGGAGAGAATGGAACGGTTGAGTGCATCCTCGTTTGCGCGGTACTCCTCAATCTTCTCGACCAGCACCTTCATCTTTGCCTTCAGAGCTTTGTTCTCCTTCTGGAGAGCTTCAAAATCGTCAGCAAGAACGTCAAGGTAATCGTCAACGGTAGCCATATCGTAGCCGCCGAACATTGCCTTGGCCTTCTCAAAGCTCATTTCACGGATATCCTGATGAGTTGTCATATCTAAATCCACCTTTCATATTGGAGGAGCAGTGCGGTGACACAGCTCCTTGGGAAACTGTATATGCGGTCCTTAGAAGTAAAGACCTAAATTTTCAAGCTCGGAGGTATCGGAGCCGACAAGCGTGTCCTCTGTCGGAGTGAGCAGATATGCCTGCGCGGAAACGCGGACTATCTTGCCGCCGAGGGCATAAACCACGCCCGAGAGAAAGTCGATTATTCTGCGTGCGGAATCGCTGTCGGTCTTTTCGATGTTTATGAACACGGTTCTGTGTTCTCTGAGATTGTCAGCCGCGACAGCCGCCTCGTTCAAATCACCGGGGAAGAGCAGAGCCATGCGGGGTGCCTGCGCCTGAACGGGTGCGGAATAGGGCTGAGAAACGGGTGCTGCGGGGCGGGGCTGAGCCGCCTTTGCCTCGCGGCGGGTGAAAACGGGAGACTTAGGCTGAGCGGGCTGCTGATACTCCTCGGCATAGGGTGCGCTCTGAGGGAGCTCATCGAATGCGGCAGTCTCCTCTGCGCTTGCCTCGTTTTCCATATATTCATCTTCATCAAAGGGACGGAACGCGTCCTTGAGATTGCCAAGTATAGACATTGCCAAGCCTCCGTGGATTATCAGAGGGCATAATTCCTCGCGCCGAAGATTCCAGTGCCGACTCTGACGAGGCTTGCGCCCTCTTCGATAGCGACCTCATAATCGGCACTCATGCCCATAGATAAAATTTGCATAGTAACATTATCGTATTTTTTTCGCCCAATGTCAACAAAAAGCTGCTTCATAGAGCGAAAATATGGTCTGTTTTGCTCAGAATCGGCGCAAATCGGCGGAATTGCCATGAGTCCGAGCACTCTTACGGCACTGAAATCGGCAATTTCGGCAAGGGCGGCGTCAAGCTCATCGGGCGAAAAGCCGCTTTTTGCCTCCTCTGCGCCGATGTTTACCTCGAGCAAAACATCCTGCACTATGCCGAGTGCGGCGGCCTTTTTGTTAATCTCGGCGGCAAGCGGGACGCTGTCAACCGAGTGAATAAGCTCAACCCTGCCGACTATATTCTTAACCTTGTTTTTCTGCAGATGACCTATAAAGTGCAGGGGACAGCCCTCGTAGGCGCCCTGCGCGAGCTTCTCCGTGAGCTCCTGCACGCGGTTTTCTCCGCATATATCCACACCCGCGGCTATTGCCTCGCGCACGCGCTGAGCGTCATTCATCTTAGTTGCCGCGACGAGCTTTATCTCTGCGCTGTCTCTGCCTGCGCGTAATGCGGCGGCGGCAATATTCTCTTTAATCTGTGCAACATTTTCGGCAATGCTCATCTTTGTATAACCTGCCTTTTTATTTTATAACCGCCATGCCCTCGCAGAGCTTATCCTGCTTGACAAGGCAGTAGCTGTCTTCCTTATAAATTACCTCAACGGGCACGACTTGCTCAACGCCCGATACAAGCGTGTAAACCGTATCGCCGTCGGCGTCGGAATGGATTGCGCTGTACGGAAGCTTAAGCCCGCACACATCATCTATTATAAGCCGCGCGTCAAGATGCCGCGTGCAAAGCACGGCACCAAGCCCCTCGCGGCATCGCAGAACAACTCGCTTGCCCGTCACAGACTCAACGCGGGCGCGATAGCCGTCAACGATTTCGAGCGTGAGCGTCTGCCCCTCGTAAAATAGCTCGGCATCGTCCGTATCGAACACAAACAGCCAGCCGTTTTTAACAATTCTGCCCACGGCGTCTGCGGGGATTTCGGGGATAAAGTCATCAAGCCCGTAAACATCGGCACTCTCGTAGCCGTCGAGGTACGAGCTGAAAAAGCCCGCGCACTGCGCCCTCACGCAGTCCTGCGTGTTTCCGTAGGGCGTGTCGGGGCATGAATCGAGAAAGCTCAGATAGTCCTCAAGGCAGTCGGTGTTTACGAACAAAACCGAGCCGCCCTTTATACGCTCGCCCTCGGAGACTGCAAGGTATGCAGTCTCAAAGGGGCTCGTCACATATTCCTCCTGCCGCAAAACGATGCCCTCGGCGCAGACGGTCTTTTTAACACTCACCCTGACGGCTGTAACCGTGTCGGGCGCGCTTGAGCCGTCTGCAAATGCCGCGGCAATATATGCGGCGAGGGCGAGGAACACAGCCGCCGCGACAAAGCGCAGAAACGGCAGGTCCTTACGCATCCGCGTCGGCTGAAATGCTGATGGGGCGCGGCGGGATTATTGTGGATATTGCGTGCTTGTAGATGAGATTTTGCTTTCCGTCGGAATCGAGCACAACGGTGAAGCCGTCATAGGCGCGGATAACTCCGTGCATCTGAAAGCCGTTCATGAGAAACACCGTGAGGCTGATTTTCTCCCTGCGTACCTGATTGAGAAATGCGTCCTGTAAATTTTGTGTCTTTTGCATTTTTGCAACTCCTATATGTATTTTTGCCGAATGGCAAAAACATCATAAACCGAAGGAGTGCAAAAAATCGGTCGAAAGCCGTCGTGCCTCACAAAAATCGGGCACACTGTCCCATTTAATCCAAAACAGACTCTCATTTCGGCGAAGCCACGTGAGCTGTCTTTTTGCATAGCGGCGGCTTTCGCGCTTAATAAGCTCAACCGCCTCGTCATAGCTTATCTCGCCTCTGAGATATGCCGCGGGCTCCTTGTAGCCTATCGCCTGCATGGCGGTGCATTTGTCGGAAAGCCCCGAGCTGAGAAGCTGTCTGACCTCGTCAAAAAGCCCCTGCTCAAGCATGATGTCAACCCTTTTGTCGATGCGCTCGTAAAGCCGCGCTCTGTCGGTAAAATCGAGGGCGATAACCGCCGCATCGTATCTGGGCGGGACAAGCTGAGTTTCTCTGTCGTGCTCGCTTATGGTCTTTCCCGTGAGGGTGTAAACCTCTATTGCGCGGATAATTCTGCGCTTGTCGGCGGGATGAAGCTTCTCCGCCCTTTCGGGGTCAAAGCCGCGCAGATAGCCGAGCATTGCCTCGCCGCCCTCGGCGTCGTATTTTTCCTCAAGCTCATGCCGCAGAGCTCTGTCGCCCTGCTCCTCGGCAAAGCTTCTGCCCGAGATGAGAGAGTCGATATAAAGATTTGTGCCGCCCGCTATTATGGGAAGCCTTCCGCGGGCGAGAATGTCATCGACGCATTTTGCCGCGTCCTCAACATAGCGGGAGACCGAATAGCTCTCGTCGGGCTCGGCAATGTCTATCATGTGATGCTTGATGCCCTGCGCTTCCTCAGCCGTCACCTTCGCGGTGCCTATATCCATGCGGCGGTAGAGCTGCATTGAATCGGCGGAGACAATCTCACCGTCAAATTCCTTTGCAAGGGAGACAGCAAGCTTTGTTTTGCCCGTCGCAGTCGGGCCTGTTATAACTACAACCTTCGGAGGCATAAATATACTCCTAAACTATTCTGCTGAAAAATTTGTCGAGCTCATTTTTTGTAAGATGCACCGCTACGGGTCTGCCGTGCGGGCAGTATTTGACCTGCCCCGAGCACACCGACTCGGCTATGCGCTCAAGCTCGCGCATATCGTGTCTGCGCCCCGCCTTGATTGCCGCCTTGCAAGCGACCGTGTGCAGAGCCTCGTCCCTCGCGCTGTCGGGATTTAATCTGCCTTTTTTCAGCTTGTCGCAGATTTCCTCAACGGCGGCACCCGCCTCAAAGGCGTCAATGTCGTCGGGGAGCGCACGCACGGCATAAGCCGAGGCACCGTAGGCTTCAAGCTCAAAGCCGAGCTGAGACAAAAGCTCCGCGTTTTTTTCGATTAGCTCTGCATCGTCCGAGGAGGGCTTTGTTATTACGGGCTCGAGCAGAGCCTGCGACATTATCTGTCTGCCCTGCGCCTTGAGCCTGTCAAAAATCATACGCTCGTGCGCCGCGTGCTTGTCGATTAAAATGAGCTCCTCGCCCTGCTCGACAAGAATATACGTGTTCAGAGCTTCTCCGACAACGCGGTATGTCGGAGTGGCGATTTTCTCAACAGTTTCAACAGTTTTTTCAACATTTACGGGTGAAAAACGGGGCTGTGAAACGGGTGTTTTGACAGACCTTGCACGAGTGTCAAAAAATGCCTCGCGCTGCGGCTGTGCGGGGGCGGTATTTGACAGCGGCGAGGTGCTTTTAAGAGTCGTCTCGCGGTAGGTCTCGGCACTCATGGATTTGAAGAAATCCTGCTTCGGCTCCGCAACGACTCTTTGCGTCGACTGCGACAGCTTGATCTCAAGCGGCTTTTGCTCAGCCTCGAGGCAGGCACGCACGGTCTGATACACAGAATCGAAAACCTTTTTCTCATCGGAGAACTTGACCTCTGTTTTTGCGGGGTGGACATTCACATCAACCGCCGAGGTCTTGAGTGTGAGGTAAATTACGCAGGCGGGAAATCTGCCGACTAATAGCGTGTTCTTATAAGCCTGCTCAACCGCCGACTGCAAAAGCGCGGATTTTATGTATCTGCCGTTGCAGAAAAAGTACTGCATACTGCGGTTGCCGCGGCTTTTCGCGGGCGAGGAAACAAAGCCCGTGAGGGATACATCCTCGCCGTCACAGCTTATAGGGAGCATACCGTTTGCGATGTCTCTGCCCAAAAGCGAATAAACAGCGGAATCGCCTCTGCCGTCACCGGGGGTGAAAAATTCCTCCTGCCCGTCACGCAGACAGCGCAAGGACACCTCGGGTCTGCCGAGGGCACAGCGCAGTGCCGCCGCTATGCAGGCACCCGACTCGCTGCGGTCGGATTTGAGAAACTTCAGTCTTGCGGGGGTGTTGAAGAAAATGTCGCGGATTGTGATAGTTGTGCCCTCGGGGCATCCGCAGGGTGACATATCCGTAATATCGCCCGCCTGCACTGTCACGCAGGTGCCGACCTCGGCACCCTTTTCGCGGGTTTTAAGCTCAATGCGCGACACGGCGGCTATTGCCGCGAGTGCCTCACCGCGAAAGCCCATTGTGCCTATTGCCTCGAGCCCCTTTTCATCGTGCAGCTTGCTTGTTGCGTGACGGGTGAAGGCTATGCCCGCGTCCTCGGGCGACATTCCGCAGCCGTTGTCGGTAACACGGATATAGGTTGCGCCGCCATTTTTGAATTCGACGGTCACCTTTCCCGCACCCGCGTCAAACGAGTTTTCAACAAGCTCCTTTATTACCGAGGCAGGTCGCTCAACGACCTCGCCTGCGGCTATCATATCCGCAAGCAGCGGAGAGAGAATATTTATCTTGGTCATGGTCAATCCTCCATTGATAGTTCATTATACATTATTTTAGTTGAAAGTTCCACATATTTTATGCTATTATAGAGTGTAATTTTATCACCACAGAGGACAGCACGAAAATGGCATACGAGAGAAAAGAAATAAGCATAGAGAAAATCCGCGAGCAGGAGGCTGTATGCGCCGAGATACGCAAGCTGATATGTGTGGGTGAGAAGCCCCCGCTTGCCATGGTTGACACCTACGGCTGTCAGCAGAATGAGGCGGACAGCGAAAAGATAAGAGGCTATCTTGCCGAGATGGGCTGCGGCTTTACTCAGGATGAGTTCGAGGCGGATATAATAGTCGTAAACACCTGCGCCGTGCGTGAGCACGCGGAGATGCGTGTGCTCGGCAATGTCGGTCAGCTCAATCACAGCAAAAAGGCAAAGCCCAATCAAATAGTCGCGGTGTGCGGCTGTATGGTACAGCAGGAGCACATGGCGGAAAAAATAAAGCGAAGCTACCCCGTTGTTGACCTCGTTTTCGGTCCGCACGATTTGTGGCATTTCCCCGAGCTTCTGCTCAGGGTGCTGACAAAGAAAAAGAGAGTTTACGCAACCGAAAGATGCGACGGCTATGTGATAGAGGGTATGCCTCAGCGTCGTGACGGCACGGTTAAGGCGTGGCTTTCCATTATGTACGGCTGCAATAATTTCTGCACCTACTGCATAGTGCCATACGTAAGAGGCAGAGAGCGAAGCCGCCTCCCCGAGGAAATTGTCGCCGAGGCGAGAGAGCTTGTCGCGGCGGGCTATAAGGATATTACCCTGCTCGGTCAGAATGTCAACTCCTACGGCAAGGACCTCGATTGCGAGGTTGATTTTGCCGACCTCATCGAGATGATAAATGAGATAGAGGGCGAATTCCTCATAAGGTTTATGACAAGTCATCCTAAGGATGCGACTGAAAAGCTGTTCAAAACGATGGCAAGGTGTGAAAAGTGCGCTCATCAGCTTCACCTGCCTGTGCAGTCGGGCAACAACCGCGTGCTCGATGCGATGAACAGAAACTACACCGCGGAAAAGTATCTCAAGAAGGTTGAGATTGCCCGAAGCTATATGCCCGACCTCGTAATTACGACGGATATAATTGTCGGCTTCCCGGGCGAGACCGACGAGGAGTTTGAGGACACGGTCAAGCTGTGCGACACCGTGCGTTACGATGCAATGTTCACCTTTATCTACTCCAAGCGTGTCGGCACCCCCGCGGCAAAAATGCCCGATGCCGCAACACGCGAGCAAAAGCAGGTGCGCTTTGACAAGCTTCTCAGTGCGGCAAACAAGGTGTCCGCCGAAAAGCACGCCGAGTACGAGGGCAAAACCGTCCGCGTGCTTGTTGACGGAACAACGGGCAAGGAAGAATACAATCTGTCCTCGAGAACAAACGGCGGCAGACTTGTGCATCTTCACGGCGATGAAAGCCTCATCGGCAAATTCATAGATGTAAAAATAAGCTCGAGCAATACATGGGCACTGTACGGTGAGCCCGTTAAGGAGTAATAGCTATGGAAAACGAAAAAGGCAAGCTTAAAAGATTTCAGGTAACGCAGAGCATCCGTTTCGGCGGACTTTCAATGCGGCTGTTTTACTATGCGGGACTCTGCCTCGGCGCAGTCTCGATAACAGCCGTCGCGCTGAGCGTAATTCTCAACACAAAAAGCTTTCTCGGTCTTGCCGTTATCGGCGTACTGCTTTCGGCAATATGGGTGTTTGCGGTAAGGCTAATTTCCGAAAACAGCTTCGGCTACGCAAACATATCCTTTTACGAGGGCGGAATTATTTTCCGTCAGAGCAACGCGCCCGATGCAAAGAGCTTCACTCTGCGCTGGAGCGACTGTGTTGAGTGCGGAATTGAAAAAACCCGTAGGTCATATTGGGTGTATGCCTCCGACCATAAGCTTAACGATGCTGAGCGTAAGGAGTTCCCCGAGAATGTCGAAAAGGGCGTTTTCTACTTCAACTATGCCGACAATACGTGGGAGGAGTTTATAAGCTATCTCCCCGATAAATTCAACGCATATATGACAGCCGAAAAAGCGGCAAAGAAGATTAAATAAGCAAAAACGGAAAAGAGGATGTGCGCCATGGCAGAGCTCACACCGATGAAAAGACAGTACAATGAAATAAAGCAGAAGCATCAGGATTGCCTGCTGTTTTTCCGCCTCGGCGACTTTTATGAGATGTTCGACGAGGACGCGAAAATTGCCTCGAGGGAGCTTGACCTCGCGCTGACAACACGCGACAGGGCGGTTGAGGACCCCGAGCTTCGCACTCCCATGTGCGGCGTGCCGTATCACAGTGCGCAGACATATATAGCGAGGCTCATCGCAAAGGGCTATAAGGTCGCAATCTGCGAGCAGGTCGAGGACCCCGCAACCGCAAAGGGACTTGTAAAGCGCGATGTTATCCGCATTATAACCCCGGGCACGGTGACGGACGCGGCTATGCTCGAGGAGGGCAAAAGCAACTATCTCGGCTCGGTATATTTCGAGGCGGGACACGGCGGCGTCGCCTTCTGCGATGTGTCAACGGGTGAGTTTTGCGTCGCCTGCTTCGACAGTGACGCGGTCAGCCATATATTAAACGAGCTCAGCCGCTTTTCCCCGCGTGAGCTTGTTATGAGCAGAGGTGCCGCAGAGACGAAAACGATACCCGAATTTGCCGTCAAGCGCCTCGGCTGTATGCTCGAAATGGGCGGCGACGATTATGAATTCATGCCCTGCGCCGCGAGAGTGTGCGAGCAGTTTAATCTGCCCGATCTGGATGCGGCAAAGCTCGGCGATCAGCCTGCGGCGGTCTGCGCCTCGGGTGCACTCCTGCGCTACATCGACGAGACGCAAAAGCTCGATATGGCACATATACGCACGCTCGATGTTTTCTCCGAGGAGCGCTACATGGAGCTTGACTGGGCGACACGCCGTTCGCTTGAGCTGACGGAATCTCTCCGCACGGGTGAAAAGCGCGGCTCACTTCTGTGGGTGCTCGATAAAACCCGCACGCCCATGGGAGGCAGACTTTTGCGCTCATGGCTTGAACGCCCCCTGCTGTCACCGATTTCGATAAAGCGACGACTGACCGCCGTAGATGAGCTTTTCCGCGATAACGTTACCCGCGGCGAGCTCATTCAAGCGCTGCGCGGCATAGGCGATATGCAAAGACTGATAGGCAGAATAGTCTATGGCACGGCAAACGGCAGAGACCTTGTGAGCCTTGCCGAATGTGCAAGAGCACTGCCCGTCATAGTCGAGCTTTTAGGCGGCTTCAAAAGTGCGGCACTGCGGGATATTGCCGCCCTCGATAAGCTCGAGGAAATCCTCATGCGCATTGACTGGGCAATTTGCGACGATCCCCCGTTTTCCGTGCGTGAGGGCGGCATACTGCGCAAGGGCTATTCCGAGCAGGTTGACCGTCTGCGCGAGATAAGGGATAACGGCGCCGAGGCAGTTGCACAGCTTGAGGCTCGTGAGCGCGAGCGCACGGGCATAAAGAAGCTCAAGATAGGCTATAACAAGGTTTTCGGCTATTTTATAGATGTACCGAAGTCCGCGGGAGAGGTCTCAATCCCCGAGGATTATATTAGAAAGCAGACGCTTGTTTCAAACGAGCGCTACTTCACGCAGGAGCTCAAGGAGCTTGAAAATACTCTGCTCACGGCAAACGATAAGATTAAACAGCTCGAGTACGATTTCTTCATGGATTTGTGCTCGAAGATTGCCGCGAAGGTAGCCGAGGTGCAGGCAACGGCGGATGCAATAGCAAGGCTCGATGTCTTCTGCTCGCTTGCCGAGGTCGCGGTGCGCAACAACTACTGTATGCCCGAGGTTGATGCCTCAGGCGAGCTTATAATAACCGAGGGGCGTCACCCCGTTGTTGAGCAGACGCTCAGCGATATTGCCTTTGTTCCGAATGACACGACACTCAACTGCGAGAGCAACCGCCTCGCAATAGTCACGGGACCGAACATGGCGGGTAAATCGACCTTCATGCGACAGACGGCACTCATAACGCTCATGGCGCAGATAGGCTCGTTTGTCCCCGCAAAAAGTGCCGTCATCGGCGTTGTTGACAGAGTGTTCACGCGAATAGGCGCGAGCGATGACCTCGCCTCGGGACAGTCAACATTTATGCTCGAGATGAGCGAAATGGCGGATATTCTGCGCTATGCGACGGGAGCAAGCCTGCTCATTCTCGACGAGATAGGCAGAGGCACCTCGACCTACGACGGCATGGCGATTGCAAGGGCTGTGCTCGAGTATTGCGCGGATAAGAGGAAGCTCGGCGCAAAGACAATGTTTGCAACGCACTATCACGAGCTTTCGGCACTCGAGGGCGTTGTTGACGGCGTGCACAACTATTCTATTAGCGCGAAAAAGCAGGGCGGCACACTCGTGTTCCTGCGCAAAATTGTCCCCGGCTCGGCTGACGACAGCTACGGAATTGAGGTCGCAAAGCTTGCGGGCGTGCCCGAGAATGTTATCGGCAAGGCAAAGACCTATCTCAAGGAGCTTGAGGCGGGCAAAAGCGAGCTTGCAGTATCGGAAAAGCCCGAGGACGACCAGATAAGTCTCGTGCAGGCGGGCACCGATGAGGTGGGCAGAATTCTGCGTGCAACCGATGTAAATTCACTCACGCCGCTTGATGCGTTAAACCTTTTGAATGAGCTCCAACAGAAAGCGAGAGGTTAATGGCTGACAATATAAAAAAGAGCGAAATATGGGGTGCGGCTATACTGTTCGGACTGCATTCGATGCTGTTTCCCGCACTGATAGGCATAATCTATATCCGCTTCCCCGACTTCGTGTCGAATGCACAGCTCAACTTCGTCTATTACTGCACAAGCACGGTGCTGGCCTTCGTTTTGCTCGGAAAATTTCTGCGCCGAAGCTTTGATACACTGTGCGATAATCTGTTCGGCGCAGTAATAGCACTCGGTCTCGGCTGGATGCTCTACATGGTGCTGAATGTCGCCGTGACCTATCTTGTGCTTGCACTCGGAATTGACACAGAGGTCAATAATGATATGCTGATTGAAATGGCGGGCGAGGACAGGGGCAAGATAGTTGCATTGTGTGTTTTCCTCTCGCCCATAGTCGAGGAGTGCATATTCCGCGCGGGACTTTTCGGCGGAATTTACCGCAAAAACCGCATAGCGGCTTACGCGATTTCGATAGCGGCGTTTTCGCTGTACCACGTGTGGCAGTATGCCGCGGCTTACGGCGATTTGAGCTATCTTCTCATTGGAATTGCATATATCCCCGCAAGCTTTGTGCTGTGCTGGGTGTACGAGAGAAGCGGCAGTGTGTGGGTGAGCATTTTCTTCCACATGGCATATAATTTTTACGCAGTATCGGTGATGATGTAATATGCAGAGAAAAACGAAAAAAATTGTAATTATAGCGATGCTTGTCGCGTTTGATGTCATATTCACGCGGGTGCTTGCCGTGAATATTCAGATGGCAAAAATCGGACTCGGCTTTGCCGCGGTCGGAGTATGCGCGATGCTGTACGGCCCGCTGTGGGCGGCACTGTGCGCGGCACTCGGCGATGTTGTCGGTGCACTTTTGTTCCCGACGGGTGCCTTCTTCCCGGGCTTTACCGCAACAGCCGCGGTTTCGGGGCTTATATTCGGACTGTTTCTGTATAAGCAGAAGCCGAATCTGAAGCACTGCTTCTTTGCAGCGTTTTGCGATTGCGCGCTTGTGACTCTGCTTGCAAATACGCTGATGATTTCGTGGCTATACAGTCCCGATTTTGTGCCGCTTTTAGTTACAAGAAGCATTGAGGCGGGAATAATGCTCGTGGCGGAGACTGCGGTTATGGCGGCAATCGGCACATCCGACACGCTTTACGGCAAAATTCTTGAGCTTCGCGAATAAAAAAGTTAAAAAACCCCTTGACAAACATAGAAAATCTTGATATTTTATTTGGGCGCTCCAAAGACAGCAGGTTGCTTTCAGTGTAATTCCTGCCGAGGATAGCATCAATATCATTGATTGCTTACTGCCTCTGTGTCTTCGGATACAGAGGTTTTTCTTATGAGCGTGAACATTAGTGTGGAGGTGAAAAAACACACATGCCGAACGCAAAAGTTCTCAGCGAAAAGCAGGCGATAGTCGAGGCACTCGCAGAACGTATCAAAGCCGCAAGCGCAGGCGTCATTGTTGACTACCAGGGTATTACCGTAGCAGAAGACACCGCACTTCGTACCGAGATGCGTCGTGACGAGGTCGAGTACACCGTCGTCAAGAACACCCTTACCAGAATCGCTCTGGATAAGCTCGGAATGAGCGAGCTTGACTCCGTTCTCAACGGAAGCACATCTCTGGCAACCAGCGCCAATGACCCCATTGCTCCCTTCCGCATCGTCAGCGATTACTCCAAGAAGCTTGGTGAAAGATTCAACATCAAGGCAGCCTTCATGGAGGGCAAGATCCTGAACGAGCAGGAAATCGCAGAGCTGTCCACCCTGACAAGCAAGAACGACCTGTACGCAAAGCTGGCAGGTTCTTTGAATGCTATCATCGGCGGTCTCGCAGTTTGCCTGACCGAGGTCATTGAGAAAAACGGCGGCGCAGCCGCACCCGCAGAAGCAGCAGAATAATAGCTGCACACAATGTAAATTATTTGGAGGAAAATTAAAATGAGCGAAAAAATTACCGCTATGATCGAAGAGATCAAGGCTCTTTCCGTTCTCGAGCTTAAGGAGCTCGTTGACGGCATTTGCGAAACCTTCGGTGTTTCCGCAGTAGCAGCAGCAGCACCCGCAGCAGCAGGCGCAGCAGAGGCAGCAGCAGAGAAGACTGAGTTTGACGTTGTCATGACTTCTTTCGGCGCAGAGAAGATCAAGGTCATCAAGGAAGTCCGCGGCATCACCGGTCTCGGCCTTGCAGAGGCAAAGGCTATGGTCGAAGGCGTTCCCGCAAAGATCAAGGAAGGCGTTTCCAAGGAAGACGCAGAAGCACTCAAGGCACAGCTCGAGGGTGTCGGCGCAACTGTCGAAATCAAGTAATTTTAATTACAAACATAAAAAATCCGCAGATGAAATCATCTGCGGATTTTTTATATTCAGACAGGCTTCAGCGGGTGATGTTCTGTATCCACTGATAGCTTTTGTAGTAGCGCAGGACAAAGGGAATTTTCCAAAATTCGTCGAGGCATATTACAAAATATACCCACATCGGCGGAAGCTTGAGCCAGAATGCGCAAGCGTAGCTTATCGGCAGACTGACAAGCCACATTGAGATAATGTCGCAAATAAGTCCCCAGCGCGTGTTGCCGCCCGCACGCAAAAGTCCCGCGATAATCAGCGTGTTCATTATCTGCCCGATTACGTAATATGAGCTTATCATGAGCATCGTGTTAAGATAGCCCCTTGCCGCATCGGTCAGCTCGAAAAATTCGATAATAAAGCCGCGGGTGAGGAAAATCAGCAGTCCCGTTATTATTCCGAGTCCGAAGGATATCCAACAGAAAAGGTCGCCCTCGTCCCTTGCCTTTTGAAGCTCGCCCTTTCCGATTTCAATACCCACCATGACGGTTGCGCCGCTTCCGAGTGCATAGGCAATGACGGTGAATAAGTCACGGACCGTCGTTGCAACGGAGTTTGCCGCGACAACATCGGAGCTTAAGTGCCCCATAATTGCGGCGTACAGGGTGAATGCGAGCGTCCAGATGCCGTCATTGAGAAGTGCGGGCATTGAGTATTTGAGAAAGTCCTTGAACAGCAGTGTGTGATGCGCCAAAAACAGCCGAGGCTTTATTTTGAACAGCTTGCCGCGTGAGGCGTCGATAGCACACAAAACGCACTCCACGGCTCTCGACACCGTGGTTGCAAGTGCAACGCCGACAACGCCCAGCTTAGGTGCGCCCAACAGACCGAAAATGAATACCGCGTTGAGCGTAACATTCAGAACGAGTGCCGATGAGGTGATAATTGTCGAGGCGGCGGCACGCTCAACGCTTCGGAGCATACTTTCATAGGAGCTTGCTATTCCCCAGAATATGTACGAGCCCGCGGCTACGCGCAGATATTTTGCACCGATGCCGATTAAAACGGTATCGTCCGTGTAAATGCTCATGAGCAGCTCGGGCACAAGCAGGCACAGCGAGGTTATAACAACCGTTGCGGCGGTTATAATCTTCATCGCAATGCCCGCGACAATCTGCACCGAATCGGTGTCGCCCTTGCCCCAGTATTGCGACGCGAGAATAGTAATTCCCGAGTTAATACCGAATAAAAGTCCGAACAGCAGGAAGGCAAACTGATTTGCAAGAGATACGGCAGACAGCTCGTTCTGCCCGACATAGTCGAGCATAATAATATCCACGGAGTTTACTGCCGTGGAAAAGAAATTCTGTATGGCAATCGGAATAACAAGCGTCAGGAGCGTTGACCAAAAGCGTTTGTCTCTTGCGAGCTCTTTCATTAAATGCGTTCCCTTCAAGACGGTTAGCGGTGCAATAACAATAACACGACAGGACAAAAAATGCAAAGCTTTTGTTCTTCCCGAGAACGAAAAGAATAAATTACCGATTGGTCAACAAAACTGTTGACAAGCACCAATGCGCGTGATATTTTTAATTTACCAAGCGGTAATTATTGAGCCTTGTAAATTCAATGCTTTGAAGGGAGAACAACCATGGGAATTGATATGAAAGACGAAGCGAAGTTCCTAAACATCCGCATGGACGAAAAGACAGCGGCGGCGGTACGCCTTGCAAACCGACTCGTCCTCGGCGCAACACTGGCACATGACGGTGACCATTTTTATCAGGCGTTCAGATGGAAGTACAGAATCCCTCTGCAGCTTCTCGCAATTAACCTCGCAGTGTATGTAATGCCCGCAATAAGCGAATTCCTTATTAAAAATAAGCGCTCCTCCGCAACGGGCCTCGTTATGGCTGAGGGCATCGTAACAAGCGCGGCATTCCTTAAGGTGCACATGTGGAAGCCCACCACAGATGTCTGGGGCATCTGGAACTACAACTACTTCAAGCTCAACAAGGGCGTTATGCACGAGGGCAAATTCTATAAGGGCATCAACTGGATTGACTGGGCGCTTCTGTTTATCCTCCCCGTAGCTTCGACACCCGCGTACATCATAGCGAACAATAAGCGCAAGGAGCTCAAAGCGCAGGCAGAAGAAGACTGATAATTATAGGGAGGAGCAACGCTCCTCCCTTTTTTAAGGGTGATTTTTGTGACAGAGATATCTGTAAAAATACTCGATATGGAGTGCGCTGCCTGCGTTGCAAGACTCGACAGGGTGATTTCTCGCCTGCACGGGGTAAAAAGCGCGCAGGTGAACTTTACTGCGTCCTCTGCGACTGTTTTATACGATGAAAACGAAACAGACATAGCCATGATAAGCGCGCACATCGAAAAAGCGGGCTTTCGTGTGCCGACGGAGGAGCAGGACCTGATACCCGAAAGCAACGACAGCGTCCTGCCGCTGGAGCTTGCCGTGAAGCTTCACGAGGTTTTCGGAGTGAAGGCTGTCGAGGTCTGTGAAAACGGAGTTATAACAGTTTTTCTTTACCCCGTCGGCGTTGATGCAAGAGAGCTTGTCGAGGCGTGCCTCGATTGTGGCTTTCCCGTGACTGCGGGAGAAAAACGCGGCGGAGATGAGGAGCAGGAGCTTACAAAAAGAATGGGGCTTCTCAAAACCCTTGTTGAGTCTGCCGCGGGAACGGCACTGCTGATGCTCGAGCTTCATCCAAAGCTTCAGTTTGCAGTAAGCACGGCAATGCAAATGCGTGTCGGCAGAGTTTTTTACAAGGGTGCGCTTAGAGATATGCGCAACAAAACCTTCGGCATGGATACGCTGGTTTCTCTGTCCTCGACGCTCATTTATCTATACAGCTCACATATAGCGTTTACGCGAAAACGAAATCTTACGCTGTATTTCGGCTCTAACGGAGTTTTGCTGTCGCTTATTCTGTTCGGCAAGTATATCGAGCAGATGGCGTCTGGTGAGGCGAGCTCCGCAATAAGAAAGCTTCTGCACCTTCAGCCGAAGACTGCCTTGGTGCTTGAGGGCGAAGAGCTCGTTGAGAAGCCGATTGAAAATATAATACCTAACGACACTGTGCTTGTGCGTGCGGGTGAGAGAGTGCCGGTTGACGGCACCGTTTGCGAGGGAAAATGCGCGATTGACGAGTCCATGCTCACGGGCGAAAGTATGCCCGTGGATAAGCAGGTCGGTGACCGTGTCATAGGCGGAAGCCTCTGCAGAGCAGGTACGGTGAGAGTGCTTGCACAGGGCTTGGGAAAGCAGTCTGTTCTGCAGCAGATAGTGTCGGCGGTAAGACGCGCACAATGCGAAAAAGCGCCCGTTCAGAAGTTCGCCGACAGTGTTGCCGCGTGGTTTGTGCCTGCGGTGATTGCCGCGGCGGCAGGGACGTTTTTACTTTGGTATAAGCGTCTCAGACCGCAGAATATTGAAAAGGCGCTCTTGACCTGCTGTGATGTTCTGTCGGTTGCCTGCCCCTGCGCTCTCGGGCTTGCAACGCCGACCGCGCTCATGGTTGCATCGGGCACGGCGGCAGAAAACGGCATACTTTTCAGCTCGGGAAGATTTATAGAAAATGCGCACAAGACAGACACTGTGGTTTTCGACAAAACAGGCACTATAACAAAGGGCAGTCCCGAGGTGACGGAAATTATCGCGCTTGAGGGCATGAGCGAAAATGTGCTTTTGCATTTGTGCGCCTCGGCGGAAATACTCGCAGACCATCCCGTTGCAAACGCGGTGGTTGAGCATACAAAAGCAGTGTTGCCCGAGTTCGTGCCCGAGAAGGTCGATTGCTTTGAAAATCATCACGGACTTGGAATAAGCTGTGAAATAAACGGCAGAAAACTGCTTTGCGGAAACAGAAAATTCCTTAAAAATAACGGGGTTGATGTTTCTCGTCTGCCCGAAAAAGCCGCGACGGAGATATGTGTTTCTCTCGACGGCAAAGCCGTCGGTCTTATCTGCGTTGCGGATGTGCTGAAGCCCGAGGCGTGCGAGGTCATAAGAAGGCTCAAGGAAGGCGGAAAAGCTGTGTGGCTCGTAACGGGTGATAATGAGAGCACTGCCCGCGCAATAGCAGAGCAGGCGGGGATAGAGAATGTCATGTCGGATGTTCTCCCCACTGAAAAGGCGGACATTATCAAAAAGCTGAAATCCGAAGGCAGGGCAATCTGCATGGTGGGCGACGGCATAAACGACACGCCCGCCCTCGCGGGCGCGGACTGCTCCGTTGCCATGGGAAACGGATCTGATATCGCAATCGAATCGTCGGGCATTCTTCTGCCGTCGGGCAAGCTTAATAAGCTTCCCGAGGTTTTTGAATTGTCAGCGCAGACTATGAAAACAGTAAATCAGAATCTCAAGTGGGCGCTGTTTTATAACGCAATCAGCATACCCGTTGCGGCGGCGGGGGTTTTGCATCCGTCGATTTGCGCGACCTCAATGTCACTGAGCTCAATAGGCGTTATGATGAATTCGCTGAAGCTGCAAAGCTTCGGGAAAAAGGAGCAGACGAAAAAATGGAAGAGAAGCTTCTTAAAACATACGTAAAGGGGATTTACTGTGTGCAGTGCCCTGAAATAATCATCTCTGCCCTTTTGCAGAAGCGCGGTGTAATTGACGCCGATGTGGAGTATTTCAAATCTCTCGTGAGCGTCAGCTTTGACCCCGACATCGTCACGGAGGAAGAGGTGTTTGCAGTGCTCACAGAGGCGGGATATACCCCCTTTTACAGAAAACCCTCTCTTGCGGATATGCTGTCTGCAAGACTCAAGCATCTTTTTGACAAATAAGGAGACGAGGCGGCTATGGAAAGCTACTGCAAGAAGCTCGACGGCATAATCTGCCCCAACTGCACATACGACATTTCCGAGCGCTTGTCGAAGGCAGAGGGCATAGGCGAGGTAAAAACGAGCTATATAAAAAGCGAAATTACGGCTGAATATGACAGCGAAAAAATCAGCGAGCAGGAGATTGACGGCATCCTCGCAAGGATGGGATTTCCCGCGGGAAAAGGCAGGTCCAATCTTGTGTCGGACATACTCGGTCTTTTTGTAATTGCGGCGTTGTATTTCATACTGACGTATCTGACGGGTGCCGTTAGTGTTCCTGCCGCGTCCGAGGGAATGACTATGAAGCTCGTGTTCATAACGGGGCTTTTGGGTGGAGTGCACTGTATAGGAATGTGCGGCGGCATTATGCTGACTCAGCACAATGCCCTTGCATACAACGGCGGCAGACTCATCGGCTATTCTGTCGTAGGATTTATCTTCGGCGCAATCGGAAGCTATATAAGCTTCAGCCTTAATATGAAATGCGCCGTGTTTATTATAGCGGGCGGGCTTGTCGTTCTCATAGGTCTTCAGATGTGGGGCGTGCCTCTTCTCCGTAAGCTTCGCTCGGGGCTCACATCGCCATGCGGCTTCAGAGGAGCACCGTTCGTAATCGGCTTGCTCACGGGCGTTATGCCCTGCGGAATGCTGTCGTCAATGTGGCTCGTTGCCGCCGCAACAGGCACCGCGTTAAAGGGCGCGGAAACCATGCTTATATTCGGACTCGGTACCTGCGTGTTTATGCTTCTGTTCGGACTGTTAGGCGACGCGATAACGAGAAAGTATAATAAATACATTTTGAAAGCGAGCACGATTCTCGTTATCACCATGGGCTTGATGCTTATGATGAAGGGAATCAAGCTGCTTCCGTAAAAAACGCCTCTGTTTACGGTTTCATTATCCCGTGAACAGAGGCGTTTATATCTTTTTTCACATACCTGTATTTTAACGCAGCTTGAATATCAGCGTTGTTATATCGTCTGCCTGCTCGGCATCTCCGACGAAGTCCTTAAGCTGCTCTTTAAGTCCGCTGTTAATCTCATCGGCGCTGAGAGCCTTGCCCGCAAGACGCTCATTCAGCTCGTTATTCAAACGCTCTGCACCGTACAGCTCGCCGTCTGTATTTCTTGCCTCGGTTACGCCGTCGGTACATAAAATCAATGCGTCGCCCGACTCAAGCTGATACTCCTGATTGGTATATGTCCTGTCCCTTCGCACGCCGAGGACCATTCCGTGCTGTTCTTCAATCTCCGCAAAGCCTCCGCCGCACTTATAAACAATGGGGTCAAGGTGACCGCCGTTTGCGGAAATCAGCCTGCCCGTGGTGATGTCAACAATGCCGAGCCACACCGTTACGAACATTTTTGAGCCGTTGTTTTCATACAGGCTGTTGTTGACCCCGCTGAGAATTTCCTCGGGAGTCCTACCCGTGGCGAGGGCGCTGCGAAGCTTTTCCTTTGCGGACATCATGAACATCGCCGCGGGTACACCCTTGCCCGACACATCTGCAATGA
>DCHB01000068.1:36992-43990 GCA_002314685.1 Clostridiales bacterium UBA1763 | reverse complement strand
TTCTTCTCATCGAGCAGAACGCGAATATGGCGCTCAAGACCGCACATTCGGGCTACGTGCTCGAAACGGGCAGAATTACAATGAGTGGAAGCGGCGCAGACCTTCTTTCAAATGAGCAGGTCAAGGCCGCCTACCTCGNNCTGCTGATCGAGCAGAACGCCAACATGGCGCTGAAGATCGCAACCTACGGCTACGTCATGGAGACAGGCCTTGTCACCATGGAGGGAACCGGTAAGGAACTGCTGGAAAACGAGCAGGTCAAGGCCGCCTACCTCGGCGCATAATATAATACAAAGAGAAATGAGAGGGTGCACACCCTCTCATTTTTTGACGAATTATTCTTATTCGGGCAGGGCGTTATTGTGCCTTATTGCTATTGACAAAACGTGAGCGCCGTGTTAAGCTTTATTTGAGTTAGCCACTGCTAACTGGGAGGACATATATGACACTTGACAAGCTCCCGATTGGAAAATCGGCGGTTATAATAGCGGTAGGCGGCGAGGGAAACCTGCGCTGTCAGCTGCTTGATATGGGACTTATCCCGCACACGGAGGTCACTGTGCGCAAGGCGGCGCCACTCGGAGACCCGATTGAAATTTCGCTCAGAGGCTACACGATGACTCTGCGAAAGGACGATGCCTCGAAAATCGAGGTGCGTCCCAAGGAGGAGGTGTAAGCCGTGGTAATAGCGCTTGTAGGAAATCAAAACAGCGGCAAAACAACGCTTTTCAATCAGCTGACGGGCTCAAATCAGCATGTCGGCAACTTCCCGGGAATTACGGTTGAGCATATTGTGAGCGATATTCGCGGCTACAAGAACAGCAAGCTTGTTGACCTGCCGGGCATATACTCTATCCGCAGTAACTCGGGCGAGGGAATGGTTACACGCAACTACATAATAGATGAAAAGCCCGATGCGATAATAAACATTGTCGATGCGACCAACATAGAGCGAAACCTCTACCTCACTTTACAGCTGATTGAGCTCGGAAAGCCCATGGTGCTTGCTCTTAATATGATGGATGAGCTTCAGGGCAATCACGGCTCGGTTGATATTAACCTGCTGTCTGAGCGCCTCGGCATACCCGTTGTGCCTATTTCGGCGGCAAAAAATGACGGCGTTGACGAGCTTATACAGCTTGTAATCGAAACCGCGAACAAAAAGCAGAAGCCGCGCAGGATTGATTTTTGCTCTGCGGGACCTGTGCACCGCTGTATTCACACTGTGAGCCATGTTGTTGAGGACCATGCTGAGAATATAGGCGTGCCCTCACGCTTTGCCGCAACTCGTGTGATTGAGGCAGACGAGGATATAATAAAGGCACTCAGACTCAGCGACAACGAGCTTGAGCTTATTGAGCACGCAGTCGTTGAGATGGAGACCGAGAGTGTGCTTGACAGAAATGCCGCGCTTGCCGATATGCGTTACCGATTTATTGAAGCTGTGTGCATGGAGACGGTTGTTAAGTCGAGCGAGAGCAAGGAACAGCAAAGAAGCATAAATATTGACAGGGTGCTGACCAACAAATACCTTGCAATACCGACATTTATTGCAATAATGGGCTTTGTGTTCTGGATGACCTTCGATGTAATAGGACAGCGTCTTTCCGACTGGCTTGCGATGGGTATTGATTGGATTACCCTGTCTGTTGATACGGCACTGACCGCCTACGGACTTAATCCGACTGTGCACAGCCTTGTAATAGACGGCGTTTTTGCAGGTGTCGGCAGTATTTTGAGCTTCCTGCCGATTATCATTGTCCTGTTTTTCTTCCTCGCAATTTTGGAGGATACGGGCTATATGTCCCGCGTGGCGTTTGTAATGGATAAGCTTCTGCGAAAGATAGGTCTTTCGGGGCGGAGCTTTGTGCCCATGCTCATCGGCTTCGGCTGTTCCGTGCCCGCAATTATGGCGACGAGAACTCTGCCGTCCGAGCGTGACCGCAAAATGACACTCCTGCTTATCCCGTTTATGAGCTGTTCGGCAAAAATTCCTATATATGCAGTGCTGACTGCCGCATTTTTCCCGAATAAGGGCGGCATTGTAATGACGCTTTTGTACCTCGGCGGCATATCAGTCGGCATAATCGCGGCAAAAATACTGAGCAAAACAGTGTTTTCGGGCAATCCCGTACCCTTTGTTATGGAGCTTCCGAATTACCGTATGCCCTCGGCAAAGAGCGTTTTGATGCTCATGTGGGAAAAGGCGTGGGATTTTATTCAGCGTGCCTTTACGATAATTTTTGTTGCGACAGTCATACTGTGGTTCCTTCAGCACTTTGATGTGAAATTCAATGTCGTGCCCTCGGACAGCACAACAAGCATTTTGAGCATACTCGGTATGTGGATGGCGCCCGTGTTTGCGCCTTTGGGCTTTGCCGATTGGAGACTGTGCACAAGCCTTGTGACGGGACTTATGTCAAAGGAAGCAGTAATAAGCACCCTCGGTGTGCTTATGAATGTCGGCACGGACGCGCTCAGCACGGCACTTCAGGGCATATTAACAACTCGCTCGGCAATAAGCTTCCTTGTCTTTGCCCTGCTTTATACCCCTTGTGTTGCCGCAATATCGACAATAAAAAAAGAGCTTGACAGCACAGTGAAAACGGTGGGTGTCGTTGTAGGTCAGTGCTGTGTGGCATGGCTTACGGCATACATAGTCTATGTGCTTGCGGGAATGATAATCTGATATGGAAATAATAATAATCATCGGCTTGGTTGTGTGGCTTGCGCTTGCACTAAGGTCAATAAGGAAAAACGGCTTGGGCTGCGGCGGAGACTGCGATAGCTGCACACAAAGCTGTTCAAAAAAACATCGACCTTAGTATATTTTCAAGATAATCCGTCCAAAATAGAAGCAATCTCAAAATGGAGGCTTCTATATGGAAAACGGAAAATCCAAAAGAATTGATAAATTCTTTGCAGGCAAGGGCTTTTACATAGTCCTTGCACTATGCGTAGCAGTAATCGGAATATCGTCGGTTAGTCTTATAAAGACGGCAAATAACGCACAGATACCCGACATTGACACGGGCATAAGCCTCGAAAACCCGACAATGCCCGTCACGAAGACCGAGACGCCCGTAAGCGAAAAGGTCGATATTGACGACAGTAACGGTGCGGTCGTAAGCACTTGGAAATCCGAGGGAAGCTATGAGGCACCAGAGGCGTGGGTGTGGCCCGTGAGAGGCGAGATTGAGCGCGATTACTCGGTCGAGGCACTCGCCTACGATGTAACTATGCGCGATTGGCGCACTCATGACGGCGTTGATGTCGTCGCAGAGCAGGGCGAGGTAGTGCGCGCCGCCGCGGCAGGCACCGTTGAGAGCATTGAAAATGACGACCTCTACGGCACAACTGTCGTAATCGACCACGGCGACGGGCTCAAATCGAGCTATTCAAATCTTGCCGACACTCCGACCGTGAGCGTGGGCGACAGTGTCAACGCGGGCGATGTCATCGGCTCTGTCGGCAGTACCGCACTGTGCGAGATAGGGCAGGGCAGTCATGTGCATATTGCCATGAGCAAGGACGGCGAGTCCGTCAATCCTGCGGACTACCTTCCCTCGTAAAATAATTTTAGGAAATTTGCAAAAATCTGTTGACAATAAGGGCTGTGTCTGTTAAAATTCTCATTGCTCGTTTGAGAAATGGCGGCATAGCTCAGTTGGCTAGAGCATGCGGTTCATACCCGCAGTGTCCCCGGTTCGAATCCAGGTGCCGCTACCAAATAAGGCGCAGCTTTTTTGAAAAACTGCGCCTTTTATATGGCCCGTTGGTCAAGCGGTTAAGACACCGCCCTTTCACGGCGGTAACATGGGTTCNNTTCGATTCCCGTACGGGTCACCATGAAAAAACCTCTTTTGTCGTTAGACAAAAGAGGTTTTTTCAATGAAGTCGCCCCTTTTGGGGCTAATGAAGGAATGAAGCCGAGTGATTTTTATATACCACTTGTTAAACGTCTTGTTTTCTGATATAATATAATATCTTTTTGTGGGAGGCAGAGAAATGTCCTCAGAGAAAAGCAAAAAAAGGTTTTATATAATATGCGCGGCGGCAACGCTTGTGCTTCTGTGCCTTGCGTTTACGGTGATTATGCTTGTTATGGCGCAAAGACCCGTATATGTCGTTGACCTCAACGGTGTTTCGGTGCAGACACCCGCGCAGGCACAGATTGAGTGCAGGGCGGACTACACACGCTTTGAAAAGATTTCAAAGCAGTATGATGCTTGCTCGTGGGTATGGTGCGATACCAAGCTGTATCTTATAAGGAGCAGTGCGCTCAGAATTGACGCCGATGCGCAGGAGAGCAATTTTACAGCAGTTATTTTCAGAAATTCAAGCGGCGATAAGCTGTCGGGCTATATAATAGACCCCGTGACACAGCCGAAGGAGATCGGCAGAATTGAGCTTGTTGACGGCGAGCAGTACGATTTTGAGAGCGTCAGTATGTCCGTGCGCGTAGGTTTGCGCGACGATGAGATAAGCTATGAAAATGCGGTGTATCTCTGGGAAAAGGACAGCACGCTTGTGCTTGCCGTAAGACCTGACACCTACGAAACGGTGCAGGATAATATAGTCACCTTCACGGATGACGGCAATGCAGTTCACACCTGCTATATTTTAGATACTGATATAGATTGAGGACAGATTAAATGGCAAACGCGGCACAAGAGCTTTCGGGCGATACTAAACGACTTCTTGAGATAATTAAAATAATGAGCAAATACAAGGTCATGCAGGGCTTTACGCCCGACAAGCTTTGTCAGATGCTCGCAGAGCTCGGACCGACCTTCGTAAAGCTCGGACAGCTTCTTTCCATGCACCCCGAGATTATTCCCATGGAATACTGCAAAAGGCTCGAGAGCCTGCGTACAGACGCCTCTCAGCTCGTTACGGCGCAGATAAGGGAAATTATAGCCAACGAGTACGGAAAGCCGTGGAACACCGTTTTCGAGCGAATTATGCCCATTCCATTAGGCTGTGCGTCTATCGCGCAGGTGCATGAGGCTGTTTTGCTTGATGGCACCCATGTAGCAGTCAAAATTCAGCGCCCCGAGATTTATTCCAAAATGGAGCGCGATGTAAGGCTCATGAAAAAGGCACTCGACATTGTAAAGCCCAAGAGCATTAACAATGTCATGGATATGTGCGACTGCCTCGATGAGATGTGGATAGTGGCGCAGGAGGAAATGGATTTCCTGCGTGAGGCGGAGAATATCCGCACAATCACCGCAAACAACGAGGGCGTAGTATACGTTTCATGCCCGAAGGTTTATGATGAGCTGACAACTAAAAATATCCTCGTAATGGAATACATAGGCGGCTTTGAGATTAACGACAAGACCGCTATGGCAGAGCTCGGCTACGATGTGCAGGAGATTTGCACGAAGCTCATAAACAACTTCATAAAGCAGTTTGCCGAGGACAGATTTTTCCACGCAGACCCGCACCCGGGCAACATTCATGTTCAGGACGGACAGATTGTGTGGCTCGACCTCGGTATGATGGGAAGGCTCGAGGAGCGAGATGCGGAGCTCGTTGTGTGGTGCATGAGAACCATTTTCAGCAACGATTACAAGGGCTTTGCGGATAATATGCTTGCAATATGCGAGCATGACCCCGATATTGACATGGATGAATTCTATCCCCGAGTAAAGACCTATCTCAGCAAGTACCGCGCTGTCAGCATGGAGGAAATGAACAGCTCCGTTGACATTTTTGCCGACCTTTACCGCATAGCGAGAGATTTCAGAATAAAGGTGCCCAAGTCCTTCACAATGTTCTGGAGGTCACTTGCGATTATGGAGGGCACGGTCTCCGATTTGTCCCCCGAAACCGATTTGACGGCAATAATAGGCAAGCATCTTGCGGCGCAGTCGCTTCTTAAAGGCGTAGCGGGCAGTATTACAAAGAGCGTTTCCCACAGAAAGCTCATTTCGGGCAAGCCGCTGAGCTATAAGGGACACGAGCAGGAGCCCGACGAGGAAATCGTTGAAGAAACCGAAGAAGAATAAAAAAAGAGAGCTATGCTCTCTTTTTTTTATATATTCAGGCAATCGGGCTTGTTTCGTATATCAAAAAGCAGATTTATAAAGCTTTTGAAGAAGGGGATAAACTCACCGCTGTCAATCATATCGAAAATCTCATTCATAGATGCCCATTTAACAGCCTGCACCTCTTCGGGCTGAAGCCTAAGCTCGGAAAGCTCTACATCGCGGTTTAAGATATAAAAATCGTCAAAGCCCTGAGCATAGTTTACGGTCAGCGCGGGACGCTTATCGGAAAAGTCAATATCAATACCGAGCTCCTCGAATAGCTCGCGTTGAGCTGTCTGACGGATAGTCTCTCCCGATAACTGACAGCCGCCGCAGGTGACATCCCATTTGTCGGGAAAGCCCTTTTTGCGCGTCTGCCGCTGCTGAATGAGCATCTGCCCCTCGGAGTTGAAAATGCAGATGTGCATTACCGTGTTATAAAGTCCGTTTTCGGGCTCAATGCCGCGCACACCCGTTTTGCCCGTCGGCAATCTGTCAAGGTCAAATAAATCGCGAAGCTCCATAAAATCACTCCTTTCGCGGTTTGATAAGAGTAGCATTTTTTCGCTGTCAAGTCAAGCTTGCGCAAAGCGTAAAAAGGCGGTATAGTAGAATTAAATAAAGCATGGGAGGAAAAACAATGCAGAGAATATTCGATTTCTTGAAGCAGGCAGGCACATATTTTGTTGCAACCGCAGACGGTGACAGCCCCAAGGTGCGCCCCTTCGGCACGGTGGATATTTATAAGGGCAAGCTTGGCATCCAGACGGGCAAAAAGAAGGAATTTTTCAAGCAGATTGAGAAAAATCCCAAGGTTGAGCTATGCGCTGTTAATGGCGGCGAGTGGATAAGAGTAAGCGGCGAGCTTTATGCCGATGACAGCATCGAAGCCTGCGAGCATATGCTCGAGGGCTATCCTCAGCTCAGAGCGATGTATGCCGCGGGCGACGGCAACTGCGT
>DCHB01000068.1:12729-36912 GCA_002314685.1 Clostridiales bacterium UBA1763 | reverse complement strand
GTGGAGATAGAGTTTTAATGGTAAAGCCCGTAATACACGACATGATGCTTCTGTCGCAGAAGTCGAAGCCCGCCGATAAATCGGATTTGCAGACGGCGACAGACCTTTTGGATACCCTGCGTGCAAATTCCGACCGCTGTGTGGGCATGGCGGCGAATATGATAGGCGTATTAAAGCGGATAATCGCCGTGAATACGGGTATGGGCTATCTTATTATGCTCAATCCCGTAATTACGGCGAAATCCAAGGATAGCTACGAGACAAAAGAGGGCTGTCTGTCACTGCTCGGAGAGAGAAAAACCGTGAGATACCAAAGCATAAGCGTGGAGTATCAGGATTTGCAAATGAAAAAATGCCGCGGCACATTTTCGGGCTACACCGCGCAGATAATTCAGCACGAGATAGACCACTGCAACGGCATACTCATCTGATGCGACATAAATCGCTTTACATTCAAGTGTAATTTTGCTATAATACACGGGCAAATGCGCCCGTAGCTCAGTTGGATAGAGTGCCAGACTCCGACTCTGTAGGTCGTGCGTTCGAATCGCATCGGGCGTACCAAAGCTAAGCGACACCCACCCCGTTGGTGAGTGTCGCTTAGCTTTTCTATACATTTCGTATAAAATATGTATTGACAAAAGCAAAGGACAATATTGTATTAGTTACATAAGTATAACAAATTGGCAATAAATACCGCGAAAGGAATATAAGTTAAAATGAAAAAGTCAGTTAAAAGCATTCTTTCAATTGTTTTAGTAGTGCTGATGGTCTGCTCTCTGTCTGTTTGCGTATTTGCAGAAGAAGCAGAGGAAGGAACCAATATTCAGCAGTTTGAAAACTACTGCTCAATAGGTGACAGTGTTGCTTACGGCGTGCAGTTTTCCTCCTTGCCCGACACATTCCCCAGACTTGTCGGCAGGGCAGTCGGCTGTACCGATGAGAGCATGTATGTCAATGAGTGCGGTATGCGTGTTAAGGATATGCTTGTTGCCTTGAACGTGACCGATATTGATGAGAGCGACCCGTACTATGTCTCAAGCTCATGGGGAAGCACTATAAAATATATGGACAGACTGGCTAATCAGGGTTACTACGAGAATATGGTAAAGAGAGCCGACCTCATTACCCTCCAGCTTGGCTTGAATGATGTATTTTACGATCCCTTGACTCGTGTCAATACCGAGCTTTTGAATGATGAGAATGCAGCAACCTCCGATAAAATTGCTGAGATCAATACGTTCGTCGAAAATGTATATGCAGGTCTTGACAGCCTGTTTGAAAACTATCCCAAGCTCATTGAACGCATTCAGGAGCTGAAGGAAGGTCAGGAATACACAATTGTTGTTGTCGGTTATTATAATGCCACACATTCCATAACTGTCTCTGATGAATTTCCCCTTCCCATCGGAAGTGCCGGCTCTG
Source organism: Clostridiales bacterium UBA1763 (assembly GCA_002314685.1). Lineage (GTDB taxonomy): Bacteria > Bacillota > Clostridia > Oscillospirales > Oscillospiraceae > F23-B02. The sequence continues at coordinate 35,487 of DCHB01000068.1, read as the reverse complement.
CGATTTCTGCAATCGCAAACGCAAAGATTAAGGAAATAGCCGAGCAGTACGGCTGCAAGTTTGCCGATATTTCCAATGTCGAGACAGGCGCAATGGAAAAAGATATTGACATTTTCAGCTTGCTTGGCTTCGATGAGGCTACGAGTGCACGCGCAACTCATCCCTCGTATCCTACGGGCTATGCTTACATAGCTCGCCAGATTCTCGCGCAGCTTAAAGTTGAGGAAGCCGAGCCCGATTACAATATCAGGGTTGACCTCGGCGGTGCAAGCAATATCAGCAAGGTTGCCGTCAACGGAATTTTGCTTGATAAGAGCAAGTACAGCTATGATGAAAACAGCCATGTTCTCACAATAAATAACAGCACACCGCTGGCAAGCACCCTCACAGTCACAACAAATGACGGAAAGACGATAGGCACATATACATATCAGCTTTCCTACAAGAGCGACACGTGCTACACAGCATATCTCATGTACTACAATAGGGATGTAGTTAAGACCGTTACGGCTGTCGGAAACGGTATGAAGACCGCAGGTGTCGCACTCGGCTCCGCAATAAAGGGACTTTTCAGTAAATAATCAATAAAAAATGCAGCGATTGAGGTTGAAATCGCTCAATACGGTGCATTTTTTTATAATAATGTTGACAAAACGCTAAATAATATGTATTATGTCAATCAGATAGTAGACATAATATTATTGTCGGAGGTCTTATGTAATGAAACGCAGAAACAAGCTCGTACTTACCGTGGCAATAGCAGTTATGCTCGTTTGCCTTATGTCCGTTGCGGCATTTGCAGACGATACAGTTCCTCAGTTTGAAGTTTACACCGCAATAGGCGACAGCAATCCCGCAGGCTTCGGTCTTGACGCATATTTTGAAAATGCAGGCGGCTTAATCAAGGAAGGCGACCTTATTGAGGGCTCCTATCCTGCACTTGTTGCTAATGCAGTCGGCGCTGAGAAGGTCAATACCTGCACACACAGCGGCTGGAGAACAACAGAGCTTCTGCGTGCAATCGACCCCGAAGGCTATACGGACACCGACGGCTCGGGCAATTACTTCTGGCGTGCACTTAACTATGAAAGCCTCGCCACAACAAACGCTCTTGCGGCAAAGCTTGTACCCGCAATAGAGGAAGCCGACATCATCACCCTGCACTACGGCTCAAACGATATATTCACAAACTCGGTCAAGAATGTTTACGACGATATTGCAGACCTGCTTGACGAGATGGATTTCGAGGTCCCCGAGAATGTTGACCCCGAGACCTTTATAAACCTCGTATTTGATGCCGCAGAAAAGGCAGGCATTCTCACCGAGGCAGTTGCAGGCTTCGTAGATTACATGGATGCAAACACCGAGACCTTCAAGGCAAACATGGTAACCGTGCTCGACAAGGTCACTGCACTTAATCCCGATGCACAGATTTATGTTGTCGGCGTAATTAACTCCCTCAACATGGGCGTAACCTGCAGTAACGGCGAGCTTGTCAGCCTCATAGGCATAACCGATGTTCGCCTTGCACTTGTAAACCAGTACCTCAAGGAGCTCTGCGCTAACTACGAAAACTGCGTGTATGTCGATGCACCCAACACAGAAATGTTCGGTATCGGCGTGCTTGATGTTCAGGCACTGATGGACGAAGGCAACGACGGCCTGATCTCCGCACTCAAGATAGTCCACCCCACCGAAAAGGGACATCAGTACATAGCAAATCAGATAGTAAGCGCAATCAAGGACAACAACGAGAAGGCACCCACCGTCACCGTTATGAAGTCCGTAATCCTCAAGAAGAACATAGTAAAGTGGAACGAAATTGAAGGCGCAGTTATCTACCGCGTATATCGCAGCACAAGCGTTGACGGCGTTTACACCTACGCAGGCTCGACAATCTTTGAAAACTTCTATGACCTGCTCGGAAGCAGCCAAACCACCTATTATTACAAGGTTTGTGCAGTAATGAGCCTGTCCTCGGGCGTCTCAACTCCGATGAGCGAGCCCGTAAAGGCATAACGAAAAAATTAAATGGGCACTCGATTGAGTGCCCATTATTTTTATTTCCTCAAATCAACATCTGCGCGGCGGATTAGGTCGCGGATTTCTTCACCTTTGCCTGCGGCAAAGCCGAAGGAAGCGGAAACCTCGCAAAGCTCACTCCGCTTTGAGCAGATAGCCTTCAAGCGACTGCCGTAGGCGTTTTCGCAAACGAGCAGGAACTCATCACCGCCGTAACGAAAAACCTCGCAGTCGGCATCACAGACGGCGACAAGGCTTTCAGCCATTTTTCGTATCAGTCTGTCACCCTCAAGATGCCCCAAAGAGTCGTTAATCTGCTTCAAGCCGTCAATATCGAAGATAATAACTCCGACTTGCTTGAGCTTCATATAACGCTCTGTAATCAGACGTTCAAACGAGGTGCGATTTTTAAGCTTTGTCAGACAATCGGTTTCGCAGAGTAACGAGAGCTTTTTTTCGTTTTTCACGGCAAGATAACACAGTGCCGCGACGCATAAAACGGTGAAAAACGGGTGCTCAGTCAATGCAAATAGGGCACAAAGTGCCGCAAGAACAATATAATATCTCTTTTTTTCCATATTTCCCCCAAAAAAAGCATCTGTTTGAACAGATGCTTTTTATTGTTTTTTGTAGTAATCAGCTGAGATTTGTGCTTTCAAAGAAAATCATGATAGCCTCGACGCTGACGGAGCCGTTTGCGATGTTGTCCTCGGAGCTCGTGGAAACATCGGTGATGAGACAGCGCCAACGGTTGTTAGCGAGCTGCTCAACGATGGTCTTAGCATTTGCATAGCTCGAAGCGGTGAAGCTGAGCTGAACGGAGCGACGAACGATGCCATCCTCGCTGATGTCGGGATCAGAGAAGCTGATAGAATACTCGGTGCCCTGAGCGAGAATGCCGTTAAGCTCATTCATAAGCGCCTTAGCGTTGTTGTAGGGAGCGATTTCGGTAATCTCATCGGCGGGTCGGGCGAGGATTTCATCGAGCTCTGCCTGCATCTGATTCATGGAAGCGACCTTTGCGGCGGCAACCTCGAGCTCGCTGTTAGCCTCACTTATCTGATTGTTGACCTGAGCCATTTCGTTCTTCAGCGGGGTGAGGAAGAACAGATAGTAGCAAACACCGATAAGGAGGACAACAAGAAGGGTAATCATGACAAAGTCACGGCTTGTAAGCTTCTTTTTCATATTATTCAGCCTCCTTTGCCAGTGTAACGGTCATAAACATATCGGCATCCGCGGCATTTTCAGCCTCAGCACTGTAAACATAAGCGCTTGTGACCTTCTCATCAGCCTCGAGATTCTTGACGATAGCGCTTGCCTCGTTAAGGGTAAGTCCTGAGATATTGAGGGTGACGATGTTATCGTTAATTGAGAAGTTGACGATAGTTGCAGGAGTCATAATCTTAGCCTCGATAAGGCTGTAAACCTCCATACGGTCAACGAGGGAGACCTCCTCCTCGCTCATCCAGCCGTAGCTGTATCTGCCGTACTGTGCGGCGAGCTCGTCATAGCCCGCGAGCTTCTGATTTAACACTTCCTGCTGAGTCTGAATATCGCCGAGCTCCGCATAAAGCGCGGTTTTCTTCTGAAGCTGGTCGATAATGCCGAATTTTGCGAACAAAACGACGGCAAGCACAAGAATAACGAGTGCGGGAGCCATTTTTCTGAGGTTAAAGCTGCTGACATGGCGGGCGAAGTTCATAGTCTTCTTGCTCGGAGCATTTTTAACAGCAGTCTTTGCAGTTGCTTTGGATTTAAGTTCAGTAGCCATTATCGCACCTCCTTAAAGCTGAGCCGCGGCACCGACGGCGATAGCGCAGTACAGGGGCAGGGGGCTGTCGTCATCGTGCAGGTCAAGCAGGCGTCTTACATTGTGCATTGTAAGGTTGGTGCTCTTGAGAATAGCGAGGCGCAGGCTTTCAATAGCACAGCTGCCGCCGCAGAAGTAAATATCTCTGAGCTTTTCGCTGTCCTTTTCACAGCTGTAGTTATAATAGGCGACAACCTTCATAATCTCAACTGCGATAGAGTTATAAGCCTCAACGCAGGCATCGAGTGCGAGAACATTGTTCATGTTCGCATCCTTGCGGGTGCGGGCGACGAACGGGTCAATCTTCTGCGCGGAGGCGATAGCATCGTCAATCAGCGCGCCGCCTATTTCAATGGACTTGCCCATAACAAAATTGCCGTTGCAGAAAATATCAACCTGAGTGGTGTGGTGACCGACATCGACGATGCACAGGCACTTCGGCTCGTTTTTAGCCTGATTTATGAGGTTAATCCAAGCCATTTCGTGCGGAATTGCAATTTTCATTGTAAGTCCCGCCTTTTTGAATATGTCGTAGTAAGCCTCGACAACATCCTTAAGCACGGCGGCGGCATAAAGCTCCATTGTGTTATCGTTAACGCTGAGAACGGAGTAGTCGTAATCGTACTTCTCGCTGTCCTTGCCGATAAAATCACGGAACTCGAACGGGAGGTTAATCATAAGCTCCTGTTCGCCCATGACGGGCATGGTGACATGGTGTGCAATAACGATCTGCGAGGGCAGAACGAAGGAACACACACCGGGGCGAATATCGTTTTCCTTAAGCATTTTCTTGAGAAATTCGCTCATAGCGGAGGGGGCGGTAACACGACCCTCACGCACCATGTTTTCGGGAAGGCGCTCACAAGCGAGCTTCTCAACACCGTCGGAGCCGTAAACGACTATTTTGACGGTATCGGTGCCGATTTCAACGCCTATGGATTTTTTACCGCTTTTGAAACTAAGACCCATTGGAAACCTCCTGCCCGGACTGACCCGGCATGAAAATTTTATATATCAGAATAAACCGAGATACCATGCGGTGACATAGTCGCCGCACAGCATGGTAATAAGCATTGCTATGCTCAAAGCAGGCCCGAAGGGGAAGGGCTTGCCGTTTTCACGCTTGTTGATGATTACTGCGAGTATAATTCCGACCACGCAAGCGACAATCAGCAAAAAGAGGGATGAGGGAATGTCAAGATACAGCCCCAAAACCGCCAAAAGCTTAATATCGCCGCCGCCGATGCTCTCTTTTTTGAGCACCTTGTCCATAAACAGCGAAATGAGAAGCACCGCGCCGCCGAGCACAAGACCGTGCCACAGACAATACCATACGCTTGCCCACTCGCCGTAATAATAGGCATAGATAAGCTGGCAGACAGCGGGCACAATGAGAAATCTGTTCGGAATTTCCATTGTGTCGAGGTCAACGAGTGACAGCGTGAACAGACAGCTCACGAGCACCATAATGTTGAGCGTGTAGAAGGTAAAGCCGAATTTGAGGAAAACCGCTACATAAGACAGAGCGAGAATAAGCTCCGTGAGAGGGTAGCGGACGGAAATTTTCTTTCCGCAGTAGCGGCATTTGCCCTTCAAAAACAGCCAGCTGAACACAGGCACGAGGTCGAGCAAATGGAGCTCGTGGTGGCAGTCGGGGCAAATGCTTTTGCCCTTGGTCCAGCTCTTTTTATGTGCAATGCGGTAAGCCGCGCAGTTTAAGCCACTGCCCATGCACAGACCTAAAATCGCCGCAAGAGCGATTAGATATATAAGTGCTGTCGTGTCAAGATAACTTAAATCGTAAACTTGCTTCATTTTATATCAGTCGGTAATCTTCGAATGTGTTGTAATGTCGTACCATGTAATAGAAGAATAGCCTGCCTCAGCCTGTGTTTTGGTCAAAATATGGCTTGCGGATTCCTCAACTGAGCCATTACCCGCAACGGTAGAGAAGTAGTTAAGACTGTAATAGTTATCCCCGTCAACATAGTAAATCTTGATAAATCCGGGATTTACATACATTATCTGCATATCGGCGTCTGTGAATGTTTTACATTCACCTGCTGTTATCTGCGAAGAAGTGAGAATGTTCTCATCAGCATTGTTCAACATAAGCAAAGCATTTGCTTGACCAAGCGTAGAACGCAGATTTGCGGCATCAGCCGCCGCTCTTGACTTAACCTGAGATGTTTGAATAATCGGCATTATTATTGCAACAAGTACAGCAATAATGGCAATTACAACGAGAATCTCTATGAGAGTAAAGCCCTTCTTTTCTTTTATCTTTTTCAAAAAAACATCTCCCCATGATGTTGTGCGCATCATAGCTTAATTTTATTAAGCCATCATGCCCACAGCATAAAAAAACCCGAGCGGGGTGCAGACAGCAACCCCCTGTCTGCTCCGCCCGATTAGTTAATTAGTGGGTTGAAATAGTTGTTTAACGGTTAAGTGCTCTATTATTTCTATGCAGGAAGAGTAATTGTGCTTGCAAGAGTACCGCCTTCTTCAGCAACCTTTGCAAAGTCATCAATACCATAAGCAACACTGTTGCAAAGGTAATAAACTGTGATTTTTTCGGTATCCCTATCGAACAGAATATTAGCAGTTGCGCCCTTAGCACAGTCACCACACTTCTTAGCTGTAGGAGCGGTGGAATTTACAGTGAAGGAAGCGGCTGTTGCAGATTCGCCAGTGCCGGATGCAGCAGTAAAGTTAACATAACCCTTAGTTTCTGTTGCGCCTGCGAGGTAGTCGGTGGTTGCCTCAGCCTTGATGGAACGGAGGTTTGCTGCGTTGGTAGCTGCAGCTGCCTTTTCAGTTGCAGTCTGAACAACGGGGATGATGATTGCTACGAGTACTGCAATGATTGCAATAACAACGAGCATTTCGATAAGGGTAAAGCCCTTCTTGTTGAGTTTCTTCATTTAGATAGACCTCTTAATAAATTAGTTTCACGCTGAGCGTGGATATATTCTAAAGCGCCTTTTGGGGTTGTAGGACGCGTTCAGACTTTTTTATATGCTTCCGTACATGGAGAACAGGGGCAGATAGACGGAAAGCAGAATGAAAATAACGATTGCCGCGAGGAAAAGAATTATAACGGGCTCAAGTATACCGAGCGCGGTTGCGACCGACTGCTCAACCTCTTTGGAGTAATACTCACTTACGACCTCAAGGGTTTCCTCCATTTTACCCGTTTCCTCGCCGACGGCGGTCATTTCAATTAGCAGGGAGGGGAGCCACGGGCTGTTGCGCAGTCCCTCGGTGAGACGCTTGCCCTCAACAACTCCGTTGACAGCAGAGTGTATATCCTCGGAAATAAGAAGATTGTCGGCAACTGTTGAGGTAATCTGCGCCGCCTTTACCATGGGCAGACCTGCGGCAAGCATTGTAGCAAGAGTGCTTGAAAACTGACTTGCACCGTTCATCTTATTGACAAGCTTAATTCCCGGGAAGGTCAGCGCGAGCTTTGCAAAGAAATGCGCACCGACATCAGTTTTCTTGAACAGATATATGCCGAGAATGATTACAAGAAGTATAGCCGTGAGCAACAGATAGTTTTCAACCATGAAATTACTCATTGCTATAAGTGCCTTAGTAGGTCCGGGAAGCTCATTGCCCATTGCGGCAAAGGAGTCCTCAAAAACAGGCACTGCCTTTATCATGATTATTGCAACAACAGCGATTGCAACAATAATGAGCATTACGGGGTAAATAAGTGCGCTTCTTACCTTTGCGGCGACGGTTGCGGATTTTTCGTAGTACTCCTGCAAACGGTCAAAGCAATCGTCAAGCGTACCGCTTTCCTCACCCGCACGGACGGTCTCCGTAAAGGTGGTCGGCAGGAAGGGACCGCGCTTTTCAAAGCTGTCGGCAAGGCTGTTACCTGCGTGGACATCATCGGCAACCTCGTCAAGCATACGCTTAATGCGCTTGTCCTCCTCGTTTTCCGCAACGAGCTTCAGCGAGGATACAAGAGGAAGTCCCGCCCTGAGCTCAATTCCGAGTTGACTGCACAAAAGAGCAAGCTTTTTAGGCTTGACCTTGCCGCCCGAAAGCAGAGTGCCGATATCGGCATTCATAATATCCTTGAATTTTCCTGCGCTGACAGGCTCAACATTCAGAAGAACACGGCAGTTTTCGCGTGCCTTGGCAACTGCATCGGCCTTGTCAAAGGCTTCAACAATGCCGTCTATCTTAGCACCGCTTGTGCTCAGTCCCTGATAACGGTATGTTGTCATAAAAGGAGCATCCTTTCACGGAAATTTTATCAATAAAGCGTCATGCGCCTTACATAGTCACGGTCATGCGCGGCTCTTATTGCAACCTCGCTTGTAATCTTGCGCTGTTTATAAAGTGAGATAAGTGAGGTGTCCATAAGGTGGCTTCCGTCGGCACCCGAGGTGGCGATAGAGTTTGAAATCTGCGGGGTTTTGCCCTCGCGGATGAGGTTGCGGATTGCGTTGTTATTGAACATAACCTCAGTTGCAAGCACTCGTCCCTGACCGCTGAGATTGGGCAGAAGCTGCTGACATATAACAGCCTGTAAACTCATCGAAAGCTGAGTGCGTACCTGCGCCTGCTGTTCTGCGGTGAAAACGTCAACAATACGGTCGATTGTCTCTGCCGCGGAGTTTGTATGCAGTGTCGCAAAGACAAGATGTCCCGTCTCGGCGGCTATAAGTGCGGTTTCGATAGTTGCAAGAGAACGCATCTCGCCGACAAGGATAACATCGGGGTCCTCACGCAGAACGGAGTCGAGTCCGTCGCTGAAGGAACGGGTGTCGCGCCCTATCTCACGCTGATTGACGATACATTTATCGGGACGGTATATGTACTCAATGGGGTCCTCAAGCGTGATAATGTGCTTGTACTGCTCGTGATTTATCTTGTCAAGCAGGCAGGCGAGCGTTGTGCTCTTGCCCGCGCCCGTTTCGCCCGTTACGAGCACGATACCCTGATTAAAGTCAGTAAACTGAGCAATTTCAGAGGGCAGACCAAGCTCCTTGAAGCTCGGAATATGGTCATTAAGTATTCTTATCGCCGCAGAAACATAGCCCTGCTGACGGAAAAGATTAACTCTGCATCGTGTGCCGTCCTCCATGCCGTAGGCGAGGTCCTGCTCACCGATGCGGTTTATCTCGCTCACGCGGTTGCTGAGCTGATGAGCGTATTCCTCGCAGTCGGGTGCGGTGAGAACTCTATCGTCAAAATTCTCTAAAACACCGTCAACTCTTATCTTGACAGGTACTCCGCATACAATATGAATATCACTTGCGCGGCGCTGCTTCGCCTGAGTGATAATCTCATCAATAGAATATAATGTACTCATTTAATATATGTACTCCTATCAGGCGTCGGTAGAATTAACCGTGCGGAATGCCTCGTCAACGGTTGTTGTGCCGTCAAGCACAAGGCGCACACAGTCGTTAATAAGCGGCTCAAAGTCACTCTGCTTGATGAGAGTCATAAGCTCACTGTGCGGTACCTGGTCGGCAATCGCTTTTTTAATCTCTGCGGAAATGGTGAGTATCTCAAAAACTGCCGTTCTGCCTCGGTATCCCGTGTTGAAGCACATCGGACAGCCCTTGCCGCGGTAGAATTTTCTGCCGGGAACATAGGGGAGACGGAGCATTTCCTGCTCGTCGCGGCTTGCATCGTACTCCGCGCGGCAGTTCGGGCACACCTTACGCACAAGTCGCTGACTTATAACGCCCTTGAGTGCGCTCGATATTAGGAAGCTTTCAACGCCCATATCAACAAGTCTGTCGATAGTTGAGGGAGCATCGTTTGTATGTAATGTTGAAAGAACAAGGTGACCCGTAATAGCCGCACGCATTGCAATATCAGCGGTTTCACCGTCTCGAATCTCGCCGACGGCAATAATATCGGGGTCCTGTCGCAGTATGCTTCGCAGACCGCTTGAGAAGGTCATACCCGTCTTTTCGTTAATCTGCACCTGATTTACGCCGTCGAAATTGTACTCAACGGGGTCTTCAAGCGTTACGAGGTTTACCTCCTCGGAGTTGAGCTTGCCTATCATTGTATACATAGACGAGCTTTTGCCCGAGCCCGTAGGGCCGACAAGAAGGATAACGCCGTTGCTGTTGGTGAGCAGACTGTTGAATTTCTCAAGGTTTTTGCCCTTAAGACCGATACCCGTAGTGTTGAGCAGGTAGCTGGACTTATTCAGCAGTCGGATAACGACCTTTTCGCCGTAAACCGTGGGCAGGGTGGAGATACGCAGGTCAACGTCCTTGTCGCCTATGCGGACATTGCTTCGTCCGTCAAGCGGGATTTTGTGCTCTGCGATGTTCATGTTGCCCATAACCTTGATACGCGCGATAACAGCGTTCTGCGTCGCACGGGGCACGGTGAACACGTGACGGAGGACACCGTCAATTCTCATACGGACGAACATCGCGGCTTCTCTCGGCTCAAGATGAATGTCCGAGCAGTTCTGGTTAACGGCATACTCAAGGAAGCTGTTAACAAGTCGTATAGTCGGTGCGGCGTTCTCACTGTCGGCACCGATTACGTTTTCGGCGGCGATATTCTGGAAGTCTCTCGTCTCGTCGTCGTTGCCGCGGAGCTCCTTAAGTGCCTTTTCGGCGGTCTCAGAGCCGTAAATATCGGTAATTGCACGCCTGATCGGGTCATTCTCGGCGAGCATGGGGATAACCTTACGCTTTGTTGCCATGCGCACCTCGTCGATAGCGACGAAGTTAAGCGGGTCAACCATTGCGATTGAGATAGAATCGTTATCGCAGGAAACGGGTACAACATTGTGCTTTCTGGCGATAGAATTCGGGAGAACGGATGCGAGCTCCTTGGGAATAACCGCATTACTGAGGTCTATGAACTTGACGTTGAGCTGTTTTTCAAGTGTTTCGTACAGCTTCTTCTGGGTGATATAACCTAAATCGACTAAAATCTTGCCGATTTTTCTGCCGCCGTAGCGTTTTTGAACCTCTAATGCCTTGTTGAGCTGTTCAACGGTGATTGTGTTGTTTGCCACCAGCATCTCACCGAGACGTTTATAAACCATCAGTTTCTCCTAAGAAATATCAAAACGAATATAATACCCGTTAATCATAGTATATCATGTCAATAATAAGAGCTTTGCACGAAAAAATCAAGACAAAATTGTAAATAAATGAAGAAAAACTGAAAAAAGTTGGTATTTTATTGCAGTTAAAATTCTGACACAAAAAATAACAACAAAATTACAAAAAAGCATTGCAAAAACCGACAGACTTGTGATAGTATGTTATAAAATTGTAATTATTATGGATAAATTGTTTCCAAATATAGATTTTTCCTACATTTATATATATATAACTCGCCTCGGACGGGCAAACAGAAAGGGCAAATCGCTATGTTGAAGAAAATTCTTTCTAACAATTCCAAATTAAAGGAGAAAAAGGGCTACACATTGACGGAGCTTCTCGTCGCTGTGGGCATAATAGCCGTATTATGCGCTATTGCCATACCTTCAATCATATCGATACACCGTTCACTTGCTTTCAAGGAGGCAAATGAGTATGCCGAGGCGGTATTCATGGCGGCGCAGGATAATATTACCGATATGCGCAGTGAAGGCAAGCTCATAGACCTGCTTACATTAGATAACGGAGCTAAGTCCGTCAGCGGAATTAAGGATAAGGACAATGAAGGCTTCCCCGTTAACGATGAGCTTACACTCGACCAGTATATGTACTGCACGAGCGAGGACGCTGTGTTTGACCTCCTTTTGCCCGAGGGAAGCATAGACAGCTATATCCGCAGTAAGAATATACTTATTGAATACAACCCCTACACAGGCAATATTTACTCCGTATTTTACTGCAAGAAGGGCGGAGAGCTCGAATACGCTAATATCAGCCGCAATGAGGAGACCCGCCGCGAAATGATGCTGGGCTACTACTGCGGCAGTGCGCTTGCAACAAACCCTTTGACGGAGGACCAGACCAAAGCAACAATCGGCTATACTAACGACCAAGAGGGTACAATTACTGTATCCATTCCCATTCCCGATGCATACAAGACCAATCAGAGTGCCTTTCGCAGAGGACTTGAGGTTAAGCTAACCGTAACCGCAGAAACATTAAACGGCACGACGGTTTCAGGCAAAACGCTTGCCGCAGGCAGAAGCGTAACCGTAACCGCCAAGAATTCGGGTAATGAAGATAACAGCTACTATTCCAAGGACGGCAAAAGCGTAGTAGTTGAATATAAGCTGGATAGCTTGTATAACGAAGCGAGCTTTGCAAGCTTCGGTCTTTACAGCGGAGAGATACAGACAGAGAGAGTAGTAGATGCACACGTCGAAAATCTTGCCGCCGTTTCCGAGACAAAAGCACTTACGGATATTTCAAGTCAGTCGGAATTCAACATCCTCCCCGGTGAGAATGTCAGCATTGCCGCGGACATAAATTTTAATTCATCCAACGGCAAGCCCTCGGTTAATATAACCGCGGGTACGATAAGCGGCGTTAACCCGATGTTCGACTCACTTGTACCCAGCCCCACAGATGAGGGAAAGTATGTCATCACCCTCAAAAACGGCAGACAGCTTCAAAATCTCAATGCAATTGCACCCGCAGTGGCAAATCTTGTCTCGAGTGTAATCTTTGAGGATGATATCAACTGGGCAGACACCGTTGATTATTATAATGAAGAGTACGCCTCGGGTAATACATATCTGAATACAAAAGAGGCACCCGCACGCGCACTGCCGTACTTTGTGCCTATAAACAACGAAAGTCTTTTCGGCACGGCGCAATTTATTTATCCCACTGATCCGGATGCGGGAATTAAAAAGCTGTGGAATAGTATTGTTGAAATTTTGCAAAAATACCTCAATGTCAACATTTCACAGAGCAGTGATACACCTGCACTTACCGATGAGCTTGACGCTGATGTATCAAGCGGAAAGTATCAGACCATTACCCATGCAAATATTCAGGGTAACGGTCATAAAATCGTCAATATAAGAATAGATGCAAACAAATATGACCTTGGCAGGAACTATTATTGCGGCACACAAGGCGCAAATGTAGATAAATTTGCCGGTGTTTTCGGCTATGTAAATACAAGTATTGACGGACTCAGCATAGTAAATCCGAGCGTAAGAGGCGCGGAGTTCAGCGGAAATAATAACCCTGCGGCAGGCGCACTTGTTGGTGCCTGCGGCTTTAACACGCTTATAACCAACTGCAATACCTATATTGATACCACCGAAGCGAGCTTTCAGCGCGGACTTTTGGCAAGCGGTGTAAGCACTCAGGCAAAATACAACGACGAAGGCAATTACTACGGCGTAAGAGGCAGCGGTGCAGTCGGCGGACTTGTCGGTTACGCTAAATCTCACCGCACCGTAACGGAAGAGCTGACTGATGATGAGGCGCATCTCGCATTCTCGGACTGCTTTGCGGCAATTCCCGTCAGCGGTCACATGAGAGGCGGCGAAGTATCATCCGGCAGCGGCAAATATTACGGCTATACCAACGGTGTCGGCGGTCTTGTCGGTAATGCGGAAATCTCCAACTTCTACAACTGCTACGCCTCGGGAGATGTCGTTGCAGACGGTATCATTGTAACAAATATCCCTGATGAAACGGGTGCCGCAACAGGTATCACAAACACAATCAATACTATTGCTAACAATCTCGGCGCAGACAATATTTTGAATATTGACTTGTTCCACAACGGCAGGACAAGTATGGGCGCGGGCGGCTTTATCGGCACAAGCCACGGTGTCCGTTACACAAATTGCTTTGCCACGGGCGATGTAAGCGGAACCTATGCTACTAATCTCAGCAGCATTGAGTTAGCCACTCTCGCAAAGCTCGGCAGCGGCGGCTTCGTAGGCATAATGAGCTACGAGGAGACTTTTTCATACGGTGTTGACAGCGCAAATGCGGCTATTGCACAGCAGACAGTTTTCCAGAATACCTATGCAATCGGTACAGCTGAGCTTAATTCATCATCGGCTGAAAACTTCTCAGGTGCCAACTGCCGCATCAAGTTCGACAACTACAGCGGTACCGCAACAAAGTATTGGGGCGGCAGCTATTACACGGTTTATGCACCGTGGTGGTTCAAAAACAATGGCAAGGTTTCCAACGGAATAGAGCGCCTACCCTACGAGAGCTTTATCTTTAAGGATAGCTATTATCTTAGCGACTACATTACCCATAATACAGACAATACCAATGCCTGCGCTGAGTCACTTACATATAGTGAGCTGTCAAAGCTTGTCAGCAACTACAACAGCGACAAGTGGCTGAAGGGACGCATAACTAACTATAAGAGCAAAATTGCGTCAAAAGGCGTTAACAGCATTATGAGTATGTTCGGTATTGAAGAGTTCCTTAAAAATAATGGAATGAGTAAGTATGAGGAGGATGTTAAGAATTTCATAAATGAAAAGCTTCCATTCATTACTTACGGCGGTATTTATTTCGGCGATTGGGTCGACCAAAAAGTAACATACGAGTACTCAAAGAGCACTGCTGAAGATTGGGCAGCATACGAGCTTGGTATTTCCGGTCACTCGATGACTTATACCAATGAAAGATATGCAGTTTCGGGCTGGTATTTGAGTAAAGGCAGTCTTATTGCGCAGGCAATGATTGAAACCAGTAAGGATGATAATAAAAATCCTGTCAGGTGGAAAAACTTGCTTAATGGTGAAAGCAAGCCGGCAAATTTCGATATCGCAGGCTGGATTGAATACGACGGCAAGCATTGGAATAATACACTTAAAGACCTCTACAGCATTTATCTCGCACTTTATAAAGAAGGCTTCTCCGATGATGAGTGGGAGAATGGAAATGTCAGCGGCGAAAGCCATTCCTATAACCTCAATTCATCGGGCAATTATCCCTTTGCAAAGCTCAGCGGGATGGATTATTACGGCCGTTGGCCCTCTCAAACACTGACTTGCGGTCTTGCATACTATGAGCTTTATGAAGACGGAACGTATGGCTACTACTTTGACCGTGACACTACTTCAACACTTAAAAACAATATCGATGTGGTGTCCGACGGCTATGCCATTTTGTCTTCTGACAGCAACATTGAAGTAACATTAGACGGTGAATCCTGTTCGCTTACAAACGACGGAACAACCTGCACTCTCGGAGGCTCGTCATACCATGTTTACCGTCTGTCGTGGGATGATATGCAGCGGACACCGAAAAGCGGGTTCTATATAAAGGTGCTTGCGACCATAAGCGATAAGACCACAAACGAAAAAAAGACCCACACGATGTACTTCAATCCCAATGCCGCATTGACACAGGTTAACCCTGTAAGTAACGGCACAAGTACATCAACCACTAAGCCCTCCACACCTAAAACAATCTACATCAGAACTGCCCGTCAGCTTGCAGAAGTCGGTGCAGGATTGAAGAGCTATGCCCAAAGCGGCAAATATTCATATACCTTCCAACAGCTTATAGATATTGACGCTTCTGAGTACACAGCTGAAACATATTCAGGTGCCTCAACAATTGCCGCAAATATCAAAGACCTTACGAGCGGCTTTGCGGCGATATCAGGCTTCACAGGAACCTACACAGGTACTGGCGGCTATGTCGAAAAGGCTTCTATTTCAGGCTTTAATATTCCCGTATTCAAAACAATCGGCAGCGAAACCAACTCTAAAGGCACGGTTGAGGATGTTGAGGTAAATATTAACGGCGGTACCTTCAGCAGTACGGGCAGAACATATACGGGTCTGCTTGCCGAGCAGAGCTACGGTACAATAAGCAATGTTGATATAATTGCAAGCGGCAGTGTAACAATAAACACGAAGCAGTATGCAGGTCTGCTCGTCGGACGAAACTTCGGCACTGTCAAAAACTGCACAGTAAATGCAAATGATGTAACTGTAATTACAAATACCGATAGTTCTAAGTATATCGGCGGCTTAATAGGACGCAGTAATTCAGGCACGGTTAATAATAACAAAGTTACAATCGGCACGATACAATGTTCTAACAAGAGCGGTACATGGGGCGGAGGCTTGGTTGGATATGCTGAATATACAAGCTTCAGCGATGACACCGTAACCGTAAACACAAAACTGTATTACAGAAATTATACCGGCGGCTTTGCAGGAAAAACCGTCGAGTCAAGCACAAATGCCTGTGAGGTTACGTTTGCAAGCGGCAGTGCTGTTACGGGCGCGAATGTTGCAGCGGGTTTCGTCGCAAGCTCAGAGGGCGGCACATTTACCACACCCAAAGTTACAATTGGGGGAGAATTAAAAGCAACGGTAAACAAAAGCACCTCAAACGGCATTGCGGCAGGTCTTATATGCAACTGTAGCGGAACAAGCACAAAAGACGCGGCAGTAACGGTTTCTAAGGGCGCAGGCATCAGCGCACAGAATACAGCAGCAGGCGCCGTATGCACGGCATCTGATGAGGCGAGCATCGGCGGTACAGTTTATCTTAACGGTACTGTAAATGCAACAAGCGGCAGTGCGGCGGGCTATGTTGTCACTGCAAATACCACCGTCAAGGGTGCGTGGGTTTGTATGGATGGCGGCACCGTTACGGGCACAACCTCAGCCGCAGGTGTTGTATGCGAAGCAAATGAAGATGTAAACGACTGTATGCTCTGCGGAAGCGGTAGTGTTACATCTCCCAAGAAAGCGGCAGGTATCGGCGTAACAATCAGCGGCAACGCGATTGGCTGTTACGTAACACCCGTGCGCCACGACCTGTACGATTACACCGACACCAACGGCACAGATAAGCTCAAGCAGGCATATCTGAACAGCGATCTCAGCAAGCTGACAATTAGCGGCAGCAGTGCGGCGGGTATCGGCGTCGATGTCACGGGCACGGTCCAAAACTGCACATCCCTCGGTACCGTAACAGGCACGAGCAAATCTGCAGGTCTCGTTGTAAATCTGCCCGCAAACGGCGTAGTAACAGGCAGTATGGCAAATACTGCTCTGCCCGATAACGGCAAGGCACTTATATACAGCAATGCAGGCTCTGTCACCAACTGTTACGCATGGTATGACGGCGGCAGTGCGGATGCTGTATGCAAAGACGGGGAAACAAAGTCCGAGCGCTATTACGCCTGCTACTTTGCATCGCTCAATGAAACAAATGTTGAGAGTGCTTCCGTCTTGGTCTGCAAGGGCTCAAGCGTTGAGAAAATCAGCCTCAATGCCCTCGCAATCTTAGACTCTAACGACCTTTGCCCCGCAGGCGGTGACCACTATGTTGCGAACATCTGGAAGACCGCGGGCAAGGACGCATCATATCCCTTCAATAGTGAAATCAAGCCCAAGAACTATGCATATCCGATGCTCCGTCAGCATTACGGCGACTGGGTAAATCCCACTCAGTACGCATACGGCATTGCATATTACGAGAAGATGTCGGACGGCAGTGTTTATATGTCGCTCCACGACCTCTCCAACACCGAGTTCAATCAGTGGAAGAGCAATCTAACCATGGATAACTTGGTGGCAAAGGATAGCGGAACGATTGCCGAAACGGGCTATCTCGTCTTCTATCGCAATACCACACAGATACTCACCGATGTTGAGGGTGATATCACAACAATCACAGACCCGTTTGACGTCAGCAAGGTCGATTTCAGCACAATGAAGCTCGGTGATACCACAGCTTCCGATGTGAAAACAAAAGACACTGATGGAAAAGAAATAAGCGTTTTAGCTGATTTTGCGGCAAATTACACCTTCCGTCAGCTCAAGGAATCGGTCGATTTCAATAACGAGGTTGACAGTGAAAAAGTCAAGGCGTATGTACTAAACGGTCTTGATGAGGGCGAGCACGAGTATATCCCGAGCTTTGCGGATGCCGTGTTCTACAACGGCAACGGCAATGTCGGAAGCTATCAGATTCGCACCGAAAAGCAGTTCAGCAATATGGGTGCGGACTTCGACAGCGGAGTAACTAAGGCGAAGACCTATACTCAGACGCATAACTTTAAGTTCACCGTACAGCCGCGAAGCCTTTGGAATCGCTTCACGGGCAATATCACCTATAACGGCAACGGTTGTACTATTGACGCAAATAACATGACATTTGCCGAAAGCAGTATTTTCGGCAATATAGGCGGCGATAATACCAAGGCGGAGATAAAGAGCCTCACGGTTAAATCCGCAAAGCTTGTCAGCACAACAGGCTCAAGAGGCATTTTTGCCGTTGAGGTCAAGAAGGGCTCTGCGATAACGGGCTGCACAATTGTTGACCCGACTATTACCATGTCGTATTGGGGCACTAAGAGTGTTGGATTCGCGTGCCATACGGGTGCATTTGCGGCAACCAACAGCGGCACAATTACGAACTGCACAATTAAGGGAAGCAGTAATACGAGCGTATTTGTAATTGACGCCTCAGCGGCAAAGCTCAATCAGAAGTCAACGCTTGACGGAAAGCAGTACACCCGCGCAATGAACATCGGCGGCATTGTCGGACGCAACACGACAGACGGTGTAATCAAGGACTGCGAAGTCAAGATTGACATTATCTACAAGCCCGCAACAATAGGCAGTACAACAACCGATCTTGCACAGGTTGTACGCCTCGGCGGCGTTGTAGGTCTCAATGAAGGCGACCTGACCAATACAAGCGATAATCAGACCAGATATAATGGCGACATTGTTTACGATTCGCTTGAGCTGTCAAACGACAAAAATACAGTAGGTCTCAACAGTACCGTTTATATGGGCGGTATTGTCGGTGAGAATGTCGGCGACAATATGTCGGGCACAAACCTCTATGTGTACGGCGATGTCCTGTATAAGGAGCCACATATAGCCTCGGGTAAAGATAATAATTCGTCTAATAAGAACATTGACGAGACTGTATATGTCGGCGGCGGTGTCGGTAAAATTACGCTGACAACAGCTACTGCCACGGGCGGCTTCGGCGACAAGATAAGGCTACTCGGCGGCGATGATAATACCGATAAGGTTGACGGAAAGCGTGTTTCCAATATCGGCATTGTCAATTCTGACACAGGCTATGCTCTCGGCGTCAAAGGCTCGCATTATGTCGGCGGTATGGTCGGTGAAGTATCGGGCAAAATTGACGCATCGGGAACAAAGACGGTTAAATTGGAGTGCTATGCAACCGAAAATGATGCAACCGTCAATGTAAAGTGCGTGCCCGCAAGCGTGAACACCTATGTCGGCGGCGCAATCGGCGAAGTATATTGCGGCAATCTTGAAACCTACATGGCGTGCACCGTAAACAGTACGGTCAATGCCAATATCACCGTTGACAGCGGCAATACTAATAACCTCTATGTCGGCGGTATAGTAGGCTCATTCGAAAAGAATGTATCTAAGGATAACCAGAATATTACCGCAACGCACAACGGCACAATCACCGTCAATGCCACCGCAGGCACAGACGATATGGATAATGACGGAAGCAGCTTTGTCGGCGGTGCAGTCGGTATAATCAAGTGCGGTATCCTGAATGCAAGCCACACGGGCGCAATCAGCGCAGGCAGCATCAACAGCAAATACGGCTATGTCGGCGGTCTTGTTGGCTATGCCGAAGACAGCAGTATCGGCAATAACACCGCATCGGGCGATATCACAGTCGGAGGTACACCGTATTATCTCAATATAGGCGGTGTCGCGGGCGAGTTGTACGCCACAACGCTTAACGCAAGCTACAGCGGCACAATTACCGATAACGCTACTGTAAGCTATAGGAATAATGTTGCAGGCGTTGCGGGACAGGTAAAGAGCAGTAGTACAATAAGCGGCTTAACCGTATCGAGCTTTACTGTTAACGCGGGTGCACTTGTTGATACCGCAATTGCCGATGCTCAGGCATATATCGGCGGAATAGCGGGCTATGTTGATAGCAGTAACATTAAAGACAGTACTGTTACAGGCGCACTCAATATAAATCAGGTAGTTGGAAACAGAACATTTGCAGGCGGCGCGGTTGCGAAATCAGGCGGCGGCACATACAGCAATGTGACGGCAAGGGTTAATATCAGCAACATCTTCTCCAAGGGAAGTGTGACAGATGAGTGCCCGTCAGGCTATGCCACAGTCGGTAAGTTTGTGGGTGTTGCAAGCAGCAGTAAGTTCAATACCTGCAAGGGCTTCGATAACGGCACGCGCAATGCTTACCAGTTCCTCGGCACCATGTACGGCAACACCAAGTCGATAGCAAACCCGCTTAACGGCAACTACTATACAAGCCCCACCGTTAACGCAAATGGCTATGCCAATATGGACAGTGGTACGAACTACTATATAGGTATTCAGACAGGAATAAATAAGGGCGTTCGGTATGATATCGTTGCACAAAATGTAAACAGTGTATTCGCGTTTGATACCTCCGAGCTTACAAGCTGTGCCTACTATGACAATAGCGGCAACACGCGCTATCAGACATTTGGCGGAGAGTACTACTACAATCGTGCAGAAGAGATTCCCGTAACATACAAGCTTGGAAGCGAAGTTACTTCGCTGACAAATAATGGTAAGTATGTCGTTACAAACTATTGGAATAACTATGCACTTGATGTAAATACAAATACAGGTAAAGCGGTCAGTGCTCAATTTAATACGGAAACGAGCTACGTTACGGATAGTATTATATGGAATCATAATGACTCAAAGCTTTACATGACTCGCTCGGGTAGTAATTATTATCTTCGTTACGGCGCATGGACCGGAATTCTTGTGGAAACAAGTACCAAAGATAGCTATGTAGCAGGTTATTTCCTTTATCCCCAATACACAAACGGATATTTGCAGATGGGTCGCCACTGGACATACTATTATTCAAGTTTAGTATTTAAGGATAACGGAAAAATTACTTATGTTGATAAGACAGAAGGAGCGTTCGAAAACAACGAAAAAGTTCATCTCCACTTCTATACTGTTGTAAATAGTCCCTATACCAGAACGACAATGACCTACGCAAATATCGCAAATCAGTTTATTACAAGCTCAACAACACCCTAACGCAGGAGGCGCCTAATGAAATTAAGAGAAAAACTAAATAGCAAAAAGGGCGCCTCGCTGATTATTGCTCTGGTATTTCTGCTCTTCTGCACCTTCGTTGGCGGTGCGGTGCTTGCCGCCGCAACCGCAAACGCGGGCAGAGTTGCAGACCTTAAAAATGACCAGCAGGATTATCTGAATCAGCGCAGTGCGGCGCTCCTGCTAAAAGACGAAATGACACTCAAAAACCCCGTTATCTCCGTCAACGAAAACACAGTGGATAAGGTGCAGGTTGAGGTGCTCGACGGCGGCGTTGTCAAAGAGGTCGGTGAGCATCAAATAACCACAACAGTCACACTTACAGTCAGCGAAAAGGCAACAACCCCGCTTGAAAGAATTTTTTATGAAACTGCAATAATTCGCTATCTGAAGGAAAACAGCGTCCCCGATTTCAGCACAATCACGATTAGCGGCTTTACTTATCAGCCCAAGAATTCCGCCGCGGAGAACATTACATCGGTCTATTCCTTCTGGATTTACCGCGATGCAAAGCCCGACATCTGGCAGGAAGCCGAGGCGGATATGACTGTTGACCTTAAGGACTCGTCAAATGCAAGCGTTACGAGCATTGATGCAAAGCTCGTCAGCGCGGCAAGTCCGAGTCAGTCAGCAAGCACTGCAACGCCTGTCACATTCAGCTTCTATGTCGATTTCGGCGATAATGCACAGCTCAATATGAATATGATGGCAAATGTCGGCGAAAACACAGTCGGTCCCATTACCGTGCTCTCGCGAGAGAATGATAATAAGGACTACCGAATTGTAACAACGACCAAAATAAGCACAATAAGCTGGGATAGTCCTCTTATTGAGAAGGGGGCAATAGCATGATTAAAAAGCTTATTAAGAAGCTCAAAAGCAAGGCGGGCGAAAGCCTCATTGAGTCGATGGCGGCAATACTTGTATTCACCCTCGCATCAATCGCGCTTTTGAGTATGCTCAGCTCCTCCGCGGATATAAACCGCGCATCAAAGGTTGCGGATGAGCAGTTCCAGAGTCAGATGCTCGTTGCTGAGGAAGCAAGCGGCACAGGCGAAAGCGGCAAAGTGACATTTAAGCTGAATACAGGCACGGTGGGCTCAGGCAAGGTAATTGCCGATGACAATGTCACGATTTACGGCAGCGACGAAGACGATGCCCTTTACTCCTACTTCAGAGGGGGAAACGGCTGATGAAAAAGCTTAAATCAAAGGGCGGCTTCACCCTCGTCGAAATGCTTGCGACAATACTCATTCTCGTGTTTCTCATACTCGGAATAGGCACGGGCATGGATTCGGCACTGACTATTTACAACGAAGCGAAGTTTGAGGCAAACAGTGCTTCAATGGCGGATATAGTCAATACAAGCCTCGGCGACATTCTGCGATACGCCTACATAAGAACTCCCAATGAGGGCGAAAGCTATTTCATAGACATAACAAACACCAAGGTGCCCGATGTCGAATTCGTTTTCACGAACTACGAATACGGCGTGCGCGATGCGTATTTCTACCTCGATAAGGACCGCGCAGACGGTGACGGCGTGCTGAGACTGAAAAACCTTAACGACAGCAAGGAGGTTGAGCTTGTAAATACAGGCGCATACCCCAAACTGAGGATTACGGATTTCAGCATTTCGTATGTACCGGCACAGACAAACAGTGCAAACGGCGGTTACTATGAAATTAACTACACAGTTGCTTCAACAGTGGACAGTACACTCACAAAAGAAGTCAGCTATGTAGTCAGAAGCATGAACGCTCAGTAAAACAAAAAAATCCCGAATCGGAAAACCGATTCGGGATTTTCAGCTTGTCAAAAAAGTCCCTCGGACTTTTTTGACTGCGCCGAAAAGCCGCCAAAAAATGCACAGAAAACTCTGTGCATTTTAGAAAAAGCCTCGGAA
>DCHB01000068.1:0-12614 GCA_002314685.1 Clostridiales bacterium UBA1763 | reverse complement strand
GTTTAGTTTTTTGACAGTCTCAAAATCCCGAATCGGAAAACCGATTCGGGATTTTCTATTAGTTATTTCAGCTTTGCTGTGTTGTTGTACTGCCGTTATAATACCATGTTGTAGCTCCGCCGGCGGCGGTTGAAACCTTGACATACAGACTGCTTATTGCTGATGAAGAGCTGTAAGAGGTGCCGGTTGTCCAAGTACTGCCGTTCTTGCTGTATTGAACGGTCTTGACAGTGTCGCCCTCGCAGGAGGCTGTGATAGTTGCAGTGTAGGTCGTGCGGGAAATAAACAGCTTTTTTGTCGTGGCCTTTGTGACGTTGACGCTGACGCTGAGCTTTGCAAACGAGCTGTCGAAGTGACCGCAGCATACACAGCGGTGCGTGCTCCCGTCATATACGCAGGCGACACAGTCCTCCGCAACCTTGCCGCATACACTGCAGACCTTGCTGTGAGTGCCGTTCTTGTTGTCAATGTAGCAGTAGCTGTGCTCAGCTGAGCTTATCTCCTGCGTGAAGCTCGCACTTGCCTTGCTTGTCGAGGTCGAAAGAGCACCGCTTTTTACCTGCAGATAATAGCTTGTGTTCTTTGTGCTGTTCCAGAAAAGCACCTTTGTCGTCTTGGAAATCTGAACATAGAAGCCGCCGTCGTAGGTCCATACGCTCTTTGCACCAACGGAGAGATTGCCGCTTGCGTCAACACCGATGTACTGACCTGCGGTGTTCTGAATGAGCCAACCGCTGCCCGATTTTGTGAAGGTGTAGCGACCTGCCGCGGTGCCGCCGAGGCTGAGATCGTATGTGCCGTCAGTGCTCAGTGAAACGGAAACTGTGCTGACGCAACGGTCGGGGGCATTGAGCTCATCGGCTGAAATGCAGATTGACTGACCAGCAGTGCCCGAATATGTCTTGCCGTTATAGCTTATAGATGCGTTCTTGTAGAATGCGGCACAGAGTGAGCCGTCGGGCATAATTACTGCCTGCACCTTCTCGTTGTTAGCGATGACCTCGTAGCTGTCGTTTGTGTCGTCGCTCATAACGGAGTAAGCGTATGCGCCGTCATTAACCATAGAGAGGGTGAAAACGTCGCCCGATACGGAAGCGGTACTGCCGCTTACCTTGTTTCTGCTCCAGCTGCCTGTCTGAGTCTTGATTTGCGCATTGAGCTCGCCACCGTCATAAACCGTGTATTTTACGCCATTATGGGTTACGGTGTTGCCGTCTATGGTGTAGCTTCCCTGAGCGAGCTCCTGCTGAAGCGTGGTGTTCATCGCCTTGCCCGAGGTGTTTGTAAGTCCCGCACCGAGCAGGACGGCACTTGTATCCGTTGCAAAGCAGGCGACGGTATAGCTTGTGCCCTCGTGCGTTGTCTGCGCAAAGGAAACCGCAATATCGCCGTAGCTTTCGCCGCCGAAGGTGCCGCTTAGCTTGCGCTTGTTGTAGTCGTTGTAGCTGTCAAGTGCCTCATCATCCTCGTAAATTGCGGTTGTGCCGGGGATGAGCGCGTAGTCCATAATCGGCTGAAGGTCGTTGAAATTAACGACATCGCCCGCTATTGTAGTTGTGGTGCCGTAGGAGGAGTTGTAGCTGAGTACATTCTCGTTATTGAGGTTTTCGGCATAATAGAGATTGGATGCCGCGCCTCTGTATGAGAAGTAAAAGTCCTCGTTGTTTATAACGATAAACTTCGCGTTGTCGTAATACTTGAGACCGAGATTTTGTCTTGTGTTGTTGTCGATAGTATCGGCGTACTGCTTCAGCGCGGTCTTGTCGGGTACCGCGTTGAGCGTTAATAGAGTGGAAATGCTGTCACTCAAGCCGCTAATATCGGTGCCGCCGTTGCGGGAAATATCTCTGCCGACGGTCTGCGGGTCAATAACATTGCCGATTGACATATACTGCAAGCCGTTGACAATCATGTTTGACAGTGCGGAAAGCTGATCTGCGGTGAGAGCGTAGTCGGTGCCCTCAAGGATGCGCAGAATAGAGGCTGTGTTATCAATAAGCGAAATGCCGTATGCACCGTTATAAAGGCGTGCGCCGTGCTGAAGGAAGGAGCCGTCAGCCTTGATGCCCTCGCCGCTTTGATATGCAAGCACGGATTCGAGCTTGCTGACTGCGGTGTTGACAACGGACTTGTTGTTTGCGAGCATACCGTATTTAAGCGTTGAGTATGCCACCCATACAGCGTTTGCACCCGTCTCTGATTTAAGGTCGGTGTTAATTGTGAGACAGCCGTCACCGACTATGGCGAGGACACCCTCCATAAGCTCATCGGAGATGTCGTCCTTTGCAAGCAGAGCAATCTCACCGAGGAGGTTAGGCGTGTTAATCTCGTTGTACCACCAGTTGGTGCACTGATAGTCGTTCTTAACCCAATAGCCGATAAGAGCGGGGATTATTTCGGAAAGCTGTTCTTTAACATCGGCATCGTCTGTGGTAACATACACCTTTGCCATTGCAAGAGCTCTTGAAAGGTGGTCGGAAAGATGCGTGAAGTCATCGTTTTTAACGTACTTAGCGTAGTCAATGGTGCTGAAATACATTGTGCCGTCGGTGTCGGTACGCAGATGACTCATGTTGCTGTCAAAGCTGTAATTGCTTCTGGGCGTTGCAAAAACGCTCAGAGTGCCGTCAGCCATGCAGGCGACGAAGTTGTTGCAAAGCTGCTCAACAGAATTCCCGGAGGCAGTGCCTGCCGCGGCGGCGGGAACGGTGACGAGTGCCAATATCATGGCAAGCGTCATAATAAAGGATATAAGCTTCTTCATAGGGGCTGTTTCCTTTCAGATTATTGCACGGTCAAAAGAAAAATGTGTCTTAAAACTCACACTATATAATATATATAATAATTAAATAAGTCAACGATTTTTAAGCAAAAACCCGAGAGGTATCATCTCTCGGGTTTTTTGATATTTCAGAGTGTATCATAAGGTCGGCAGAAGCACGCAGAAGCGGTTTTCGCCCTTACTGCTTTCAGCCCATATTTTGCCCTTGTGCTCTGCGGCAATAGTCTGTGCAATCGAAAGCCCGAGACCGTAGCCGCCGCCTATTGAGCGTGCCTTGTCAAGTCTGTAAAAGCGCTTGAATATGTTTTTAAGGTCGGCGCTTGAAAGCTCGTCACCCGGGTTTGAAACCGTCAGCAGGCAGTGATTTTTGCCTTGCCTAACGAGCGTGAGGCGTGCCGTGCCCTCGCCGACAGAGTATTTCTGCGCATTGTCAAGGAGAATATCCACAAGCTGTTTTATGTGCTGTGCACTGCCTCTGACGGATATGTTCTCCTCAGTGCGGCACTCAAGGCACAGACCCTTTTCGAAAAATACGGGCTCAAAGGGAAGCGCGGCATCCTCAACAAGCCTTGAAAGCTCAAGTGCTTCAAAGCTCATTTTGACCTGACCGTTATCCGCCCTCGCAAGGTCGAGAAGACTCTCGACAAGACCTCTCATCTGCTGCGACATTGTGAGGATACTGTCTGCAAAGCGGCTTTTTGCTTGCTCATCATAGTCCTCATTCTGCAAAAGCTCCGCATTGGTCATTATAACGGTAAGCGGCGTTTTAAGCTCGTGCGAGGCATCGGCGACAAACTGCTTTTGCTGTGTCCATGCCTCATCGACGGGCTTAACTGCCCAACGCGCAAGCAGAATACTGATTACGGTAAAAACGGCAAGGCTGAGTACACCGATAAGCACAAAGGTTTTTGTAAGCCCGTTCAAAGTGGAAATTTCGCTTGACATATCGGCAAAAATATAGCACTGCTCGCCGCGATTAAGAGACTTGCAAAAGCGCAGATTATACTGCTCGAGCACGCCCGTTTCCTCACCCGAGGATATTGCCGCTGACAGAACATTGTCTATAAATTCCTCATCTGACAGGTCAAAAAATCCGCGGCTTTCCGTTGCAATATCGCCGTACGGCCCTATCGTGACCGAGAAGAAGGGCAGGGAAACCTGCTCGGGAAACTCACCCGGCATACGCTGATGCTTCGGGTCCGCGGCAACGCTTTGCATCATGCTTATGCTCTCAGTCTCAAGGTCTTTTTTTGTGAACTGATACGCAAAGCCGAATATAATGCCGAGCATAACGGTGACGATGACCATATTTATGAGAACAAATTTTATTCTCAGCTTCTTAATCATCACTGACCTCCAGATGATAGCCCATGCGCCTTACAGCCTCAATACGCAGATTTGAGCCGATGCTTCTGAGCTTTTTGCGAAGAAAGCCCATATAAACCTCAACATGGTTTTCGACTGCGTTTGAATCGTAGCCCCAAACACGGGCAAGTATAACCTCTTTGGATAAAATTCTGTCTCTTGACTGCAAAAGATACCTCATAACGTCAAACTCGCGCGCGGACAGTCTGACTGCGTTTTCGCCGCAAACGAGGGTGCAGGAGGCGAGGTCAAGCGAGGTGTTGCCGTAGCTCAGCTCATCGACCTGATTACCCTGACGGCGCAAAAGTGCGTTTATGCAGGCTAAAAGCTCGCGCGTGTCAAAGGGCTTCGTTAGGTAATAGTCAGCACCTGCATTTAAGCCCTCAATTCTGTCGTCAAGCCCCGATTTTGCAGTCAGCATCAAAATAGGCGTTGAGCATTTTTTCGCTCTGACCGCCCTTGCAACCTCATAACCGTTTAGCCCGGGCATCATTACATCCAATATTAGCAAATCGTATATTCCGAGCTCGGCATACTCGGCACCCGTTTCGCCGTCGTAAACCGCCTGCACGTCAAAGCCCTTTTTAGTGAGCAATGCCTCAAGGGAGTCCGCCAACAGCTTTTCGTCTTCGATAATAAGAATTTTCATTATGTTCCTCCGAGTATTGATGCAATTATAATATATCCTAACGCTTAAATAAAGCTGAAAATTCACAATTTTTTCAGTTTAATTTAAGAGTTGAGGACTATAATCAGCTCATATCCCGAAAGGAGCGCGAAAAAATGAACGAAAACAATAATGAAAATGAAATGCAGCAGGAAATTTTACCTGTGCAGGAGGAATATAAGGCACCTAAGAAAAAGTGCAGATGCAAAATAGGCAAGAGAACGAAAAAATATATTGCCTTCGGTCTTGCTTGTGCACTGATAGGCGGGCTTGCGGGCTTCGGGTGCTCATGTCTTGTAAAGGGCGGCACATCGACCGTGATTGAGGGCAAGCGCGAAAACACCGTAATTCAGACCGTATCGGTTGACACCTCAAAGCAGATGACAGCTGCGGAGGTATATGCGGCGAATGTTAAATCCACCGTCGGTATAACAACGCAGGTGACTACAAACTATTGGGGCTTTCAGACAACCTCAGCCGCATCGGGCTCGGGCTTCGTTTACAGCGATGACGGATATATCCTCACAAACTATCACGTAATTGAGGATGCAAGCGAAATCAGCGTGACCGACTACGACGGCAACAGCTATGACGCAAAGCTTGTGGGCTTCGATGAGAGCAACGATATTGCCGTTTTGAAGGTTGACGCGGAAAATTTAAGCCCCGTTGTCATAGGCGACTCGGACAATATGAACGTCGGTGACGGCGTTGTTGCAATCGGAAATCCCCTCGGTGAGCTGACCTTCTCGCTCACAACGGGCGTTGTCAGTGCCTTAGACCGCGAGGTTACGCTCTCCTCGGGCACGACAATGGCGCTTATTCAGACCGACTGTGCCATTAACTCGGGCAACTCGGGCGGCGCACTGTTTAACCTCTACGGCGAGGTGGTAGGCATAACAAACGCGAAATATTCAAGCAGCTCAAGCACCGAGGCATCAATAGATAACATCGGCTTTGCAATTCCGATAAACACAGTAAAGAGCATAGTTGACAGCATAATCGAAAAGGGATATATAGCAAAGCCGTTTATAGGCGTGTCGGTTGCGGATGTGAGCGAGGAAAGTCAGGGCTACGGCTTGCCGCAGGGCGCATCCGTGCAGAAGGTGACAGAGGATAGCCCCGCTAAGAAGGCGGGCTTGCAGGTAAATGATATAATTACCGCGGTTGACGGCAAGGAGATTACGGGCAAAAGCGAGCTTGCAGAGATAATCGCAAAGTGCGAGGTGGGCGATAAGCTCAAGCTCACGGTATACCGTCAGGGCGACACGGTAAGCGTGACGGTTACAGTCGGCGAGAATGTGACATCAGCCCTTACAGAGACTGATGATGACGACGAACAGTCACAGCTTCAGCAATTTGCACAGCAGTTCGGCGAACAGTACGGCGAACAGCAGATGCCCTTCGGCTTCGGAAACTGAACTATGAACTATGAGTGATGAGTGATGAGTGATGAGTGGACGGGCTCATTTCGCTAACGCTCCATTCACCCCTACGGAGCTAAATACAGCTTGCACCCGTAGGGGGGAATGAAATGACCCCGTTTTCAATCTTGAATTAACGCTTAATCTAATCTTATTTGCGGTGTTCCGACCGGTGACATTTTGCTAAAGTTAAGATGTCCCCTAACACATCGGTACACCGCAAAGTTCTTCACTCATCACTCATAGTTCATCACTCGCAAGGCGGGCTCATTACGCTGACGCTCCATTCACCCCTACGGCAAAATTTTATAGTCTGCACCGAACACTCATCACTCATCACTCATCGTTCTTCACTCATAGTTCATCACTCATCACTTATCACTCTCACACCGGTCGGGCAACGGCAATAACAACACGCAGAAGCGTATAACCGAGATTAAAGGCTTGGGGATATAATCAATCCGCAAGCCTTTTTCTGTTGTATCGGAAATGAAGATATGATAAAATAATCAATTATTCAAGCTTTACGGGATTTTCGGCTGACATTAGGTGCGCCTACACCTTTGCACGACCCGTGAAGAACGGATTATCGGTAAATACTGATTTGAGGCTTATAAATGAAAAGCATGGATAAAACTCAATTGTTTGAAACAAGCCCGATACCCAAGGCGGTGGCGTCACTGTGCATCCCCACCGTGCTGTCGTCGCTTGTGATGATAATGTATAACCTTGCTGACACCTTTTTTGTCGGTGAGCTGAATGATGCTATTCAAAACGCGGGTGTAACCCTTGCGGCACCCGTACTGCTGGCCTTTAACGCGGTTACAAACCTATTCGGCGTCGGTACCTCGAGCAAAATGTCGCGCGCACTCGGCAGTAAGGACTACGACACGGTTTATAAAAGCTCCGCCTTCGGATTTTACTGCTCGCTTATATTCAGCGCACTTATGGCACTCGGCTGTACCGTGTTCAAGACACCGCTTCTTGAGCTTTTGGGTGCGGATAGCGAAACATGGACGGCAACCTCCGAGTACCTTATGTGGACAGTCACCTGCGGCGCGGTGCCCGCTATTATGAACGTGATAATGTCCTATCTTGTGAGGGCGGAGGGCGCATCGCTACACGCAAGCATAGGCACAATGAGTGGGTGCGTGCTGAATATAATCTTGGACCCGATATTCATTCTCCCGTGGGGACTTGATATGGGCGCGGCAGGTGCGGGACTTGCAACCTTCATATCAAACAGTCTCGCCTGCGCTTATTACCTTGTTCTGCTGTATATCAAGAGAGGCAAAACCTATGTCTGCATCAATCCGAAAATGTTCGTTTTCAGGGCGGATATTGCAAAGGATATATGCGTTGTCGGTATCCCCGCATCAATTCAAAATCTGCTGAATGTGACGGGCATGACCGTCCTCAACAACTTCACGGCGGCATATAACAGCGCCGCGGCTGTTGCCGCAATGGGAATATCCCACAAGATAAGCCTTGTGCCCGTGTATGTTTCAATGGGGCTGTCTCAGGGCATAATGCCGCTTGTGAGCTATAACTATGCCTCGGGCGATATTAAGCGCATGAGGGCATCGATAAGCTACACGACTAAGATTTCCATGGCAATAATCGTTGTGCTTGCCTCATTGCTGTGCGCCTTCTCAGGCGTAGTAACCGAGACCTTCTTAGACGATGCCGATGTAATTGCCTACGGCACACGGTTTTTGCGTGCAATGACCCTTGCCTTGCCGTTTTTGTGCTACGATTTTATTGCCGTTGCAGTGTTTCAGTCCTGCGGAATGGGCGGTAAATCGCTCGCTTTTGCATTGGCAAGAAAGCTTGTGCTTGAAATACCCGCACTGTTTGTGCTCGATAAGCTTTACCCCTTGTACGGTCTTGCATACGCACAGCTTGTATCGGAGCTTGTGCTTGCAATAGCCGCGGCAATAGTGCTGACAAAAATGTTCCGCAAACTTCAAACGGAAGCAAAAGGAGCTTAAAATGCCCGAAATTATTGAAATAACCGACCTTTCAGCCGAGGGCTTGAAGCCATATTGCAAGCTCACCGAGGCACAGCTTCGCGCAGAAAGCGGAGTGTTTATAGCGGAAACTGCAAAGGTGATTGAATATGCACTCGACTTCGGCTGTGAGCCCGTATCAATGCTGACAGAGCGCAGACACCTCGACGGTCAGGCGGGTAAAATACTTGCCCGATGCGGAAATATCCCCGTATATACGGGTGAAAGCGAGCTGTTGGCAAGCCTCACGGGCTATGAGCTGACAAGAGGCATACTCTGCGCAATGAAGCGCCCCGTTATGCCCGATTTACACGAGGTTTGCAGTAACGCAAGCCGCGTTGCTGTGCTTGAGGATTTGGCAGACCCCACTAATATAGGTGCAATTTTTCGCTCCGCCGCCGCACTCGGCTTTGATGCCGTGTGCCTTAACAAAAACTGCTGTGACCCGCTGTATCGCAGGGCGGTGCGCGTGAGCATGGGCACCGTGTTTCAAATCCCGTGGACACGCATTGAGAGCATAGCTGAGCTTAAAGCCATGGGCTTTAAGACTGCGGCAATGGCACTGACGGATAATTCCGTCAGCATAGAGGATGAGGCACTGTCGCACGAGTCAAAATTAGCGGTAGTCATCGGAAACGAGGGCAGGGGATTGAGCGAAAAAACAATATCGCACTGCGATTACACCGTGAAAATCCCCATGTCAAACGGCGTTGACTCGCTCAATGCCGCGGCGGCATCGGCAGTTGCGTTTTGGCAGCTGAGACGGCGCTGATACAATTTACATATCAAATAAACTGTGGTATAACATAGATAAATCTATTTTCGGAGTAGCCTATGCTCACAAAATTAAAGCAGCTTGAAAATAAATATAACGAGATGCAGCAGCGCATGGAAAGCGGTGAGATTTTCGCAGACCCCGCCGCATATACAAAATGCGCAAGAGAGATGAAGGAGCTTGAGCCCATCGTCTCGGCTTACGGGGAATACTGCTCATGCCTTGATGCTATGGAGCAGGCGCAGTCACTGATGTCCGACCCCGAGCTTAAACAGCTTGCGCAGGAGGAATATGCAGAGGCAAAGCAGAGGCGCGATACACTCGAGGAGGAGCTCAAGCTCTTGCTTCTGCCCAAAGACCCAAACGACAGCAGAAACGTTATAATGGAAATCCGCGGCGGAGTAGGCGGTGAGGAAAGCTCGCTTTTCGCCTACGATTTGTATAGGATGTACTCCATGTACGCCGAACGCAAGGGCTGGAAAATCGACGTTGTCAACCTCAACGAGACCGAGCTCGGCGGCATAAAGGAGATTAGCTTTGTTGTAGAGGGCGAGGGAGCATATTCAAGACTTAAATTCGAGGCGGGCGGTCACAGAGTACAGCGCGTGCCCGAAACCGAGTCGGGCGGCAGAATACACACCTCCGCGGCGACAGTTGCCGTGCTGCCCGAGGCTGAAGAGGTTGAGTTTGAAATAAACCCCAATGACCTGCAGATAGACACCTACCGTTCATCGGGAGCAGGCGGTCAGCACGTCAACAAAACCGAAAGCGCAATTCGCATAACCCACCTGCCGACGGGCACTGTGGTTGAATGTCAGGATGAGCGAAGTCAGTACAAAAACAAGGACAGAGCAATGAAAATTCTGCGATCCAAGCTCTATGAGGCAGAGCAGGAGCGTCAGAACGCGGAAATCGCCGCACAGCGCAAAAGTCAGGTCGGCTCGGGAGACAGAAGCGACAGAGTACGCACCTACAATTTCCCGCAAAACCGCGTGACCGACCATAGACTCACGGGCGATGTCAGAAACTTCAACATCGCAAATGTAATAAACGGCGATTTAGACCCGATAATAGATGCCCTCGTGACGGCAGACAGAGCAGAAAAGCTGAAAAATCAGACATAAAAGCCATGAAAACAAAGATAATAAAAGAAAATATCGACGAGGCGGCAAGGCTGATTTCGCAGGGTGAGCTTGTAGCAGTACCGACAGAGACGGTTTACGGGCTTGCGGGCAACGGACTTGATGCCGAGGCTGTCGAGAAAATATACGAGGTCAAGGGCAGACCGCAGATTAAGGCACTGTCACTCATGGTGCCCGACAGCGGCGCAATGGAGCGCTATTGCGAAAACGTGCCGAAGCAGGCAAAGACGCTTGCGGAAAAATTCTGGCCAGGACCACTCACAATTGTTCTTAAATCGAAGGAGCTTGTCCCCGATATAGTGCGGGCGGGCGGTACAACGGTTGCACTCCGCTGTCCCGACCACCCGATGACTATTGAGCTTCTTAAAAAAGCGAAGCTCCCCCTTGCCGCACCGTCGGCAAACCCCTCGGGTGAGCCGAGTCCGAAAAACGCACAGTGCGTGCTGAGCTACTTTGACGGCAAAATTTCCGCAGTAATAGACGGCGGAGAGTGCGGTATAGGCACTGAGTCAACGATTGTTGACATGAGCGAGGCACCGTACAGAATACTCAGACCTGCGGCACTGCCCGAGAGCGAAATACGCAAGGCACTCGCCGAAAAGCTCACAGTAATCGGCATCACGGGCGGCACGGGCGGCGGCAAAACAACGGCGTTAAATGAGCTTAATAAGCTCGGCGCACTGATAATAGACTGCGATGAGCTTTATCACACCATGCTCGAAACCGACCTTGAGCTTTCAAACGAAATTAAAGAAAGCTTTCCCGAGGCATTCAGTGACGGAGTGCTCGACAGAAAGCACCTCGGTGCCGTAGTGTTTAGTGACGAAGCAAAGTTATGTAAACTAAACTCAATCACCCACAGCCACATAAGCCGAGAGGTCAACAGACTTTTAGAGGACTGGGCGATGCAGGGCGGCACGCTTGCGGCGATTGACGCTATTGCGCTGATTGAAAGCGGTATTGCAGACAGATGCACCGCGGTTATAGGCATAACAGCCGATACAGCAGTGAGGGCAGAGCGTATAATGCAGAGAGACGGCATAAGCTGTGAATATGCAATGATGCGCATAAACGCACAAAAGCCCAATGAATTTTTTGAGGCAAATTGCGATTATTCCCTATGTAACAACGCAGATGAGAAATCATTTGCCGAAAAATGCAAAAATCTATATAAGGAAGTACTTGAAAATGGATGATGTAAGAAGCAGACTGTTTTATGAGCAGAAGCACGGCTATGACCTTATTGATACCGAGGAGCGAATTAAGGTTGAGGATTACAGCCGCGAGTATATGAGCTTTCTGAATGAGACACGCACAGAGCGCGAGGCGGTAAAGCTTGCAATAGTGCAGGCGGAGGCGGCGGGCTTTGTCGAGTATAAATACGGCATGGAGCTTAAAGCGGGCGATAAGATTTACTGCAATAACCGCGGTAAGGCACTCATGCTTGCCGTAATCGGCAAAAAATCGCTTAACGAGGGCTGTGTAATAGCGGGTGCCCATGTTGACGCACCGCGTATTGACCTCAAGCAGAATCCTCTGTATGAGTCGGATGAAATGGCATTTTTCAAGACTCATTACTACGGCGGCATTAAGAAATATCAGTGGGTTGCAATACCTCTTGAGCTTCACGGCGTTGTTGCGCTCAAAAACGGTGAGCTTGTTGATGTTGTAATCGGACGCGACAGCGATGACCCGCAGTTTGCAATAACCGACCTGCTTCCGCATCTCGGCAAGGACCAGATGCAGAAGACCATGTCCGAGGGAATAACGGGCGAGGGGCTCAATATACTCATAGGCAGTGTGCCATACGCCGACGAGGGCAAGGACAGAGTTAAGCTCAGCATAATGAGCATACTCAATGACCGCTACGGCATAGTCGAGGAGGATTTCATATCCGCAGAGCTGACCGCGGTGCCCGCATTTGAGGTGCGCGAAATCGGACTTGACCGTTCACTCATAGGCGGCTACGGACACGATGACCGCGTTTGTGCATTTGCAGAGCTCCGTGCGATTTTTGAGGTTAATATGCCCGAAAAGACCTGCATCTGCATTCTTGCAGACAAGGAGGAGACGGGCTCGGACGGCGTAACGGGTATGCAGAGCAGTGCGTTTGAAGCTTTTGTTGAGGATTTGTGCGCACAGCAGGGCGCGGAATTAAGGCACTGCTTTGAAAACAGCTTCTGCCTGTCTGCGGATGTAACTGCGGCATTTGACCCGAACTATCCCGAGGTTTACGAAAAGCGCAACGATGCAAAGATCAACTACGGCATGGGAATTTGCAAGTTTACGGGCGCAAGAGGCAAGTCGGGTACAAGCGATGCCTCGGCAGAGGTTGTCGCACATCTCCGCAGGCTATTTGAGGAAAACGGCGTTGTGTGGCAGATGAGCGAGCTCGGCAAGGTTGACCAGGGCGGCGGCGGAACAATAGCAAAGTACATGGCAAACCGCAATAT
>DCHB01000071.1 GCA_002314685.1 Clostridiales bacterium UBA1763 | reverse complement strand
GAACAAGAACAAGAGATATTACTAAAAGCATAAAAAATCCTGTGCCGAGGCACAGGATTTTTTAGTTTTCTTATTCCTCAATTACCCACGGGAGCTCAACTACCGTCATTTCGTGAGATGTTTCGGGCAAAAGCTTATTTATTATATCCTCAGTCCTTATTTTAAGCGTCGAGGTGTTTATGCAGGGGTGACAGCCGATATATTCGTCCTTTATAAGGTCGGCATCAACAAGAAGCCTGACGGCGTTAGTCTTGTCGTTCATAAGCCCGAGCACGCTGACAGAGCCGGGTGTAATATCGAGATACTTTTCCATTTGCTCAGCACCGCCGAAGCTGAGGCGGGCAGAGCCTATCTGCTTTGAAAGAAGCTTTGTCTTAAAGGGCTTGTCGCCCGGCATAAGCAGGAGATAGAAGTCGGTCTGTTGACGGTTAGTCAGAAACAGATTTTTGCATATATCCGCACCGAGAGTCTGCTCAATTTCATGGCAAGCCTCAATCGTATCGGCGTGCTCGTGGTCAACTCTGCCGTACTCAATGCCGAGAGAGTCAAGCAAGCAGTAACAGCGCTGCTCCTTTTCGAGTCTGTCGGAAAAATTCTCGGGTCTGCCGAAGAACAAATTGCTTTTTGTCATATCATACCTCTTTGAATATTTGATAAAAATATTATCGCACAATCAGCCATAATAAGCAAGCCGATTGAAAAAACGCGGATAATATATTATAATAATTAAATTAACGCTATGAGGTGCATAATGAAGATAAAGCTTTGCGGTGCAGACATTCTCGATATTGAAAAAACCTTTGAGTGCGGACAGTGCTTTCGCTGGAATTGCGATGAAAACGGCGTATATACGGGTGTTGTCGGCGAGTATCCTGCGCGGGTTGAGGTAATTGACGGAGAGATTTACATAACATCTGATGCGCCGAGCACACTCTGGTCGGAGTACTTTGACCTCGAAACCGATTACGCGGCTGTAAGTGCTGAATTTACGGGCGATTATCTCGAAACCTGCACGCAGTACGGCATGGGCATAAGAATATTGAAGCAGGATAGCTGGGAGGCACTTTGCTCGTTTATAATCTCTCAGTGCAACAATATTTCGCGTATAAAAGGCATAGTCGAGAGGCTTTGTGAGCTTTTCGGCGAAAAGCTGAGCTTCGGCGAAACGGAATATTACACCTTCCCGACTGCCGAGAGACTGTCTAAGCTCAGTGCCGAGGACTTGGCACCTATCCGTTCGGGCTACCGCGCAGAGTATATTATTTGTGCCGCACGCGCTGTTGCAAGCGGTGAGCTTGACCTCGAGGGGCTTAAAAGCTGCGATTACCGCGAGGCGATTAAGGCACTGCGTACAGTCAGAGGCATAGGTGAAAAGGTCGCAAACTGCGTTGTGCTGTTCGGGCTTAATCACATGGAGGCGTTCCCGATTGATGTGTGGATGAAGCGAGCGTTGAAGGAAAACTTCCCGCCCGAGTTTAATCCCGAAAGTCTCGGAAGCTACGCGGGACTTGCACAGCAGTATATTTTTTATTACGCAAGAAGCATGGGGAAATGAAAATGAAGTATAAATTACTTGCCACCGACATGGACGGCACCGTACTGAACGATAAAAAGGAGCTCACACCGCGCACTGTCGCGGCTATGAATAAGGCGATTGCGCAGGGTAAATATGTAATGTTTTCAACGGGACGGAGTATAAGCCTCGTAAAGCCGTATATAGACATGGTGCAGGGCATGAAATATGCTATTACCTGCAGCGGCGCGTCCGTAATCGACCTTGAAACCAACGAGAAGCTTTTATATAAAACCATGGATCCCGAGACGGTAAAGCATATAATAGCCGCGGCAAGCGGAAGCTATGCGATGCCCATTATGTTCCGTAATGATAAAAGCTACGGTCAGCGTTGGTGCGTTGAGGATTGCGCGGGCTTCGGCGTTGCGGCGTATGAGGGCGTTTACAGAAGCTGTATGCAGATAGTTGACGATATTTTTGCTGACTTTATGGAGCATCCCTGCGAGCTTGAAAAGTTCAATCTTTTCTTCGGAAACGACTATGAGGCGGGGGAGATATACGAAAAAATCAAGGAGCTTCCCTTGACATTTACATCGTTTACAAAGCACACGCTTGAGATAAATGCCTCGGGAGTCAGCAAGGCGGAGGGGCTTAAAGCCGTGTGCAACAGACTCGGCATTTCCCTCGATGAGTGTATTGCCGTAGGCGATGCCGAAAACGACGAGGAAATGCTCACCTGCGCGGGACTCAATGTCGCTGTGGCAAACGGCACGGATAAAATCAAAGCCCTTGCAAATGTAATTACCGACGACTGCAACCATGACGGCGTGGCTAAAATAATAGAGCAATATTTGCTTGATTAGGCAATATTTGTGTAGTATAATAAACTGATAAGCTTTGTTTTGAGAAGTGGTAAAAATGAACGATAAAATCGAACAGCTCAAAAAGTGGATAGACGAGAGTGACAATATAGTATTTTTCGGCGGCGCGGGCGTTTCAACAGAGAGTGGAATACCCGACTTTCGCAGTGTTGACGGACTGTATAACCAGAAATACAAGTACCCTCCCGAGACCATTTTAAGCCACACCTTTTTCACCCGCTATCCCGAGGAATACTACGAATTCCACCGCGAAAAGCTTGTGATTGAAAATGTAAAGCCGAATACGGCGCATTTAAGACTTGCCGAGCTTGAACAGCAGGGCAAGCTGAGAGCAGTTGTAACGCAGAATATAGACGGACTTCATCAGGCGGCAGGCAGTAAAAAGGTGCTTGAGCTTCACGGCAGTATATTGAGAAGCTACTGCTCAAGCTGTCACAAGCCCTATCCCGCCGACAGAATGAATAAGGGCACGGGTGTGCCGAGATGCACCTGCGGCGGAGTAATAAGACCCGATATCGTGCTGTACGAGGAGCCACTAAACGACAGAATTGTCGATGAGGCAATAAGATGTATATCCGAGGCGGAGGTGCTTATTATAGGCGGCACCTCACTGAATGTTTATCCCGCGGCGGGACTGATTAACTATTACCGCGGAAATAAGCTTGCACTTGTAAATTTGAGCAGTACACCGTACGACAGTGAAGCAGACCTTGTGATTAACGAAAAAATAGGAAAGGTATTCAGCCAAATTTGAGCAGAATTGATGTTTTGGGAGTCGGAATAGACAACCTGACACAAAAGCAGGCGGTGGAAAGAGCCTTTGAGCTTATTGATGAGCACCGCAGTGCATATATGGTAACGCCTAATCCCGAGATAGTCATGGCGGCGTGGGATGATGAGCAGATGTCCGAGGCTATAAGCTCGGCAGACCTCGTAATTCCCGACGGCATAGGCGTAATGCAGGCGGCGAGGATACTCGGCACACCGCTGAAGGAGCATTTGCCGGGAATTGATGTCGCGTCCGAGATTTTAAGGCTTCTTGCCGAGAAAAACGGCTCGGTGTTTCTGTTCGGAGCAAGGGCGGGTGTTGCCGAAAAGGCGGCTGAAAACCTGCAAAAGCAGTATCGCGGACTTGTAATTTGCGGCACAAACGCGGGCTACGACTTTGATGATGCCGTTCTAAGCGAAAAAATAAACGCCGCAAATCCCGATTTTATAATGGTGTGCCTCGGCGTGCCGAAGCAGGAAAAATGGATGGCAGACCACGCGGGCAAGCTCAATGCGGGACTCATGGCGGGACTCGGCGGTTCAATTGACGTGTTCGCGGGGCTGACAAAGCGAGCTCCGAAAAGCTGGCAGAGACTCAATCTTGAATGGCTTTACCGCACCTTGTGCGAGCCGAAACGCTTTAAGAAGATTAAAAAACTTCCGCATTTTATAATAAAGGCAATGCGGGAAAGAGCAGGAAATAAGAATGAAAAAAGGTAAGCTTATAGTATTTGAGGGCATAGACGGAAGCGGAAAATCCGCAAACTACAAGCTTCTGTGCCGCCGCCTTGAGCAGGAGGGCATAGCTTACAATCACATAGTTTTCCCCCGATACGACAATGAAAGCTCCTCGCTAATAAGAATGTACCTCGGCGGACAGTTCGGAGAAAATCCCTCCGATGTAAACGCCTACACCGCGTCAACCTTCTTTGCGGTTGACCGCTTTGCATCATATCGCAAGGACTGGGGAGATATATACAATGACGGAGGCTTTATTCTCT
Source organism: Clostridiales bacterium UBA1763 (assembly GCA_002314685.1). Taxonomy (GTDB): domain Bacteria; phylum Bacillota; class Clostridia; order Oscillospirales; family Oscillospiraceae; genus F23-B02. The sequence goes on along the minus strand of DCHB01000071.1, from coordinate 15,078 downwards.
CCGACAGATATACGACCTCGAATGCCGTGCATCAGGGCGGAAAGCTTCCCGACGAGGAGCTGGAGGAGTATTTCAAGTGGCTGTATGACCTTGAATATGTAAAAATGGGACTTCCCGTGCCCGACCTTGTAATTTACCTTGACTGCGATGTTGAAACCTCGCTTGCGAGAATGCACCGCAGACAGGAGAAGACAAATACGAGTGCAGATATTCACGAAAAGGATGTCGCATATCTTGCAAATTGCCTGCGTGTTGCAGACAGAGCCTGCGATTACTACGGCTGGACAAGAATACCGTTCAAGGAGAACGGAGTTGAGCGCGCCTTAGAGGATAAGCACGAGGAAATTTATGCAATCGTCAAAGCCGCACTTTGATAAGGCTGAGCTCAGAAAGCTCAAAAAAGCACAGACAGCGGCGCTTGATGATGAGTATATCCGACTATCCGACAGACGGATTGCCGAAAAGCTTATAAAAATGCCCGAGTATCAAAATGCCTCAACCGTGTTTGCGTATTACAGCGTAGAGCGCGAGGTCGATACTCAGAGCATAATAGACCGCGTGCTCAAGGACGGCAAAGTGCTTGCACTGCCCCGATGCGAAGATAATCGCAGTATGAGCTTTCGCCTTGTTGTCAGCCGGGATGAGCTAAAGGCGGGTGCCTTCGGCATAATGGAGCCGAGCGAAAAAGCTCCCGAGCTTGTGCCCGCGGCAGACGATATAATAATCGTGCCCGCACTGTGCTGTGACGAAGAGGGAAACCGACTCGGTCACGGAGCAGGCTATTACGACAGATATCTTGAAAAGCACGGCGGAATAACAGTCTGCCTGTGCAGAAAAAAGCTCTTGGAGAAGGAAATACCCACAGAAAAAACGGATATCAAGGTCAGCAAGGTGCTGACGGAATAATAAAAAGAGGCTCCGTGCGGAGCCCCCTATCGGTATGACTCAGTTGCAGCCACAGCCACAGCCGTTATCGTTGCTGTTGCAGCCACAGCCGTTGCCGCAGCCGAGGAAGAGGATAAGAAGTACAATGATTATCCAGAAGCAGTTGTTATTTCCGTTGCAGAACATATAAATAACCTTTCTCCGCACAAATAAATTCCGTGGTCGAGCCCCGTGCGGCGGGCAGTTTGACGCGGTAAGCTCGCAGTCAACACACAGTCAATCTGTGTCTGAAACATAATATGCAAATCATTTACTATCGGTTACACGGCAAAAATGCCGCGGCACTGACCGAATGAAGGGGATTTTCATGAACGAAAAGAATAATTCCAAAAAAACAACAACAAACGCGGCACCTAAGACTGCAAAAATGTCTCCCGAGGCGGGACGCTATCAGACACCCGCATCAAAGCCCGTTAAGAAGGCAAAGTTCAACGGCTTTATGTACTTCATCTTTGTCGTCAGCGTCAGCGTAATTCTTGCGTGTGTCGCATGGTCGGCGGCAACGGATGTCCTTGCCCTTAAATCCGACGATACAGTTGCGACAATCACACTCGCAAAGGATTCGTTTGACTACTACGAGTACACCGAGAAAAACGAGGACGGCGAAAAGGTGACGCAGAAGGCGCACACCGCCGACATCGGCTATGTTGCAAAACAGCTTAAGGATGCAGGCATTATTAAGTACAAGTGGCTGTTTAAGCTCTACTGTTCATTCTCAAGTGCCGAGGATAAGATTGACCCGGGCACCTATGAGCTCAAGTCAATCTATGACTACCGTGCACTTGTTATAAAGATGCAGTCGGGCTCGGGAGCAATGGTCACACTCGAGATAACCTTCCCTGAGGGTTATACAATGCGCGACATTTTCAAAAAGCTCGATGCCGAGGGTGTCTGCGACTATGATGAGCTTATGGAATCCGCGGCAAATGCGACCTTCAATTACTCCTTCCTTGAGGACACAGAAAAGGGCGACGCAAACCGCCTTGAAGGCTTCCTTTTCCCCGATACCTACGAATTTTACGAGGGTATGCCCGCATCGAGTGCGATAAATAAGCTGCTTGAGGGCTTCCACAACAGAATAACCGCCGAAATGCTCGAATGGCAGCAGGAAAGCGGATACAGTATGCGTGAGATAATCACCATTGCCTCCATGATAGAAAAGGAGGCGGCAGACAATTCCGACCGCTATCGCATTGCATCGGTTATCTACAATCGACTTGACAGGGACTGGCCTCTGCAGATAGACTCCACCTCCCTTTATGAATATCCCGACCATGAGGGCGCACCGACAAGCGAAATGCTCAAAAAGGACTCTCCCTACAATACCCGTATTAACAAGGGACTGCCTCCCACTCCGATTTGTTCCCCGGGCTTGAGCTCTATAAAGGCGGCACTTCAGCCCTCGGAGACAAATTATCTGTACTATGCGCTCGATACGACTACGGGCACACACGAATACTTTACAAGCAGCAGTGCGTTTGAAGCATTTGTAGCAACACAGAATTATGATTAAAAACAAACCCGAATTGCTTGCACCTGCGGGGGATATGGAGCGCCTTACAATGGCGCTCCATTACGGCGCAGATGCGGTTTATCTTGCTGGCACCGCCTTCGGTATGCGTGCCGCCGCAGGTAACTTCACATTCCCACAGCTTGAAAAAGCGGTAGAGCTAGCCCACAGCAAGGGTGCCGCAGTCCACATGACCTGCAACACCCTGCCGCGTGAAAACGAGCTTAAAGCACTGCCCGAGTTTCTGGAAAAGGCGCAGGATGCGGGCGTTGACGCTTTTATTATTGCCGACCTCGGTGTTATGGATGCCGCGGCAAAATATGCGCCGAGAGTGTCCCGCCATGTCAGCACTCAGCTCGGCGTAATTAACAGTGCAACGGCAAATGTTCTCTATAATATGGGCGCCGACAGAGTCGTGCTTGCCCGCGAAACTCCGATGGAGGACATTTTCAAAATAAGGGCAAACACGCCGAAGGAGCTTGAAATCGAAGCCTTTGTGCACGGTGCCATGTGCGTGTCGTTTTCGGGCAGATGTCTGCTGTCAAACTATCTCACGGGCAGGGATGCAAACCGCGGTGCCTGCGCACAGCCCTGCAGATGGAAGTATCATCTTGTCGAGGAAAAGCGCCCGGGTGAGTATTTTGAAATAACCGAGGATAAGGGCACGCATATTATGAACTCGCGAGATATGTGCATGATAGAGCACATTCCCGAGTTGATAGATGCGGGTGTTTCGAGCTTCAAGATTGAAGGCAGAATGAAATCAGCGTATTATGCCGCGGCTGTCACAAACGCCTACCGCCATGCCATCGACTGCGCCGTAAAGGGTGAAGCCCTGCCGCAGATTTGGCTCGATGAGGTAAATAAGGTCAGCCACAGACCGTACTGCACGGGCTTTTATTACGGCGACCCCGGTCAGCACTATGCCGAAGCAAGCTATTTTTCCGAGGCGGATGTGTGCGCTGTCGTTGAAGACTGTAATAAAGACGGCAACGCAGTTTTAACTCAGCGAAACCGCTTTTGTGTCGGCGATACGGTTGAATTACTTACAAACGATGCAGAGCCGATTGCATTTAAGGTCGAGGCATTGTTTGACGAAAATAACGAGCCGATAGAGGCAACACCCCATGCGATGATGAAATTCAGAATGCGTCTGCCGCGAGAGTGCAGTGCGCTGTCGATACTCAGAAGGATAAAGTAGAAGGAGATACAAATGAAAGCATACGGAGTAAATGAATTAAGAGAGATGTTCCTGAGCTTTTTCGAGAGCAAGGGTCATAAACGCCTGCCGAGTTTTTCGCTCATTCCGCAGAACGATGCAAGCCTTTTGCTCATAAACTCGGGCATGGCACCTATGAAGCCCTTTTTCAAGGGTGAGCAGGAGCCGCCCAGCAAGAGAGTCTGCACCTGCCAGAAGTGCATACGCACAGGTGATATTGAAAATATAGGCAAGACCGCCCGCCACGGCACATATTTTGAGATGCTCGGCAACTTCTCGTTCGGTGACTATTTCAAGACCGACGCGATTGATTACAGTTGGGAGTTTCTCACAAGCCCCAAGTGGGTTGGACTTGACTCCGACAGACTTTATCCCTCGGTATATCTCGACGATGATGAGGCGTGGAATATCTGGAACAAGCAGATAGGCATTCCTGCCGAGCGTATTTTCCGCTTCGGCAAGGAGGATAACTTCTGGGAGCACGGCGCAGGTCCCTGCGGCCCCTGCTCTGAGATTTACTATGACCGCGGCGAGCAGTACGGCTGCGGCAAGCCCGATTGCACCGTCGGCTGTGACTGCGACAGATATATTGAGGTCTGGAACAACGTTTTCAGCCAGTTCGATAACGACGGCGAGGGCCATTACACCGAGCTCGTGCAGAAGAATATCGACACGGGCATGGGACTTGAGCGTCTTGCAGTCGTGTGTCAGGGTGTAAACTCACTGTTCGATGTAGATACGGTTATGAATATAACCAACAAGGTGTCCGATATTACGGGCGCATTCTACGGCAAGAGTGCAAAAATGGATGTTTCTCTGCGTGTCATAACCGACCATATCCGCAGTGCGGTGTTCATGATTTGCGACGGTGTCCTGCCGTCTAATGAGGGCAGAGGCTATGTTCTGCGCCGTCTGCTCAGAAGGGCGGCACGTCACGGCAAGCTCCTCGGCGTAAATAAGCCCTTCCTGTTTGAGGTTGTCGATACCGTAATTCACGAAAACGAGTGTCAGTATCCTGAGCTTCGCGAGAAGCAGGAGTATATAACCCGCGTTGTCAAGAGCGAGGAGGAAAACTTCGCAAAGACGATTGACGCAGGTATGCAGATATTTGCATCAATCCTTGCCGAGCATAAGGCAAAGGGCGAAAATGTCTTCTCGGGCGCAGATGCCTTCAAGCTTTATGACACCTACGGCTTCCCCGTTGACCTCACCGAGGAAATGGTTGAGGACGAGGGTATGATGCTCGATACAGAGGAGTTTAAGCGCCTTATGCAGGAGCAGAGAGTGCGTGCAAGAAAGGCAAGAGAGGCACTCGGAGACCTCGGCTGGGCAGGCATAGACCTCGGTCTTGACACAACCCCCACTCAGTTTACGGGCTATGACAAAACTACTGACAGTGCGAAGGTGCTTGCACTTGTATGCGGCGAGGAGCTTTCAAGCGAAATTCATGAGGGCTGTGAGGGCATTGTTGTCCTCGATAAGACCCCGTTTTATGCCGAAATGGGCGGTCAGCTTGCCGACTTCGGCGATATAGGCTTCTGCCTCGACGATGTTTCCGAGGGCAAGTTCACACTGTTTGAGGTAAACAACGTCAAGAAGGATAAGGGCAACAAGTATCTGCACTACGGCGTTATGAAGTCGGGCTCACTCAATGTAGGCGATGAGGTAGTCGCGACAGTCGATACAGAGCGCCGCAAGGCAGTATCGAGAGCGCACAGTGCAACGCATCTTCTGCAGAGTGCACTGCGTAATGTGCTCGGCGACCATGTGCATCAGGCGGGCTCACTCGTTGATGCCGACAGACTCAGATTTGACTTCACCCACTTCAATGCACTTTCCGCAGAGGAAATCCTGCGCATTGAAAATGAGGTAAACGATGCTGTGCTCGAGGGCATGGACATTACCGTTGCCGAAATGGGCGTTGAAGAGGCAAAGAGCATCGGCGCAACGGCACTGTTCGGCGAAAAGTACGGCGATGTTGTCCGCGTTGTCAAAATGGGAGATTACAGCATGGAGCTGTGCGGAGGCATTCACCTCACAAATACCGCAAAGGTAGGCTCCTTCCATATAATCAATGAAAGCTCTATTGCAAGCGGTGTCCGCAGAATTGAAGCCGTAACGGGCAAGGAATATCTGCGCATAGCGCGCGAGGAGGGCATGAAGCTTGTAAAAGCCGCTGAAATGCTCAAAACCAAGCCCGCAGAGCTTTTATCAAAGACCGAAAGCGTAATTTCCGAGATGAAGGAAATGCGTCAGAATGTTGACCGCATGAAGGATAAGCTTCTGTGCGGCGATGTTGAACGCTTCCTGTTTGCCGCAAAGCAGATAGGCGATATGCATGTTATTACCGCAACACGCACCGATTTGGACGCAAACGACCTGCGCAAGGTCGGCGATTTCCTCCGCGATAAGGACGCGAATGTTGTTGCAGTGCTCGCAACCGCAACCGAGGCAAAGGTCACATTTGTTGCATCCTGCGGCAAAAATGCCGTTGCAAGTGGAATAAAAGCGGGAGACCTTATCCGCAGTGTTTCAGCCGTTGCAGGCGGCAAGGGCGGCGGCAAGCCCGATTCTGCAATGGGCGGCGGCACTGATGTGCTTAAAACCGATAATGCCCTCGCGATAGTTGACGACTTTGTTGCCGAAAAGCTCGGCTTATAATTGAAGGGAGATAGCTATGAACGACTGTCTGTTTTGCAAAATCATTGCAGGGGATATTCCCTCAACAAAGGTATATGAGGATGAATATGTGTTTGCCTTCCGCGACATAAATCCGCAGGCACCCGTACACGTCCTCGTGCTTCCCAAGCAGCATATCTGCTGTGCCGATAAGATTGACGCAGAGAACTCCTTCCTCGTAGCAAAGTGCTTCGAGGCAATCGCGAAAATCGCAAAGGCTGAGGGACTGACAAACGGCTACCGCGTTGTAAATAACTGCGGTGAGGACGGCGGTCAGACCGTTAAGCACCTGCATTTCCACATTCTCGGCGGCAAAAAGCTCGGCGAAACAATGGTATAAAGTAACTTAAAAAGCAGAAAGTATCACTTTCTGCTTTTTGAACATTCGGAGTGTGCTATGAAAAGCATCAGAAAACTGGCTGTTTTTTCAATTGGATACAGTTTAGCGGTGCTTTTATCGCACTATCTTATGCCCTATGAGGCACTCGTGTATGCCTCCTGCACCGCACTTTTACTCTCCGCGGCGGGCTTCCTGCTGAAGGGAAACGCGAGAAAACGCGCGGTATTACTGCTTGCTGCCGCGTCAATCGGTTTTTTCGGGTATAAATTGCACTGCGACAACACAGTGAATGCGTGCGAGCCATATTACGGCAAAACGCTTACCGTGCAGGCGCAGGCGGTAGATTACCCGCAAAAACGTACAAATTCATATTCCGTTTTATTGAAGCTGACGGATGAAACTATGCCCGATGTGAAGCTGATGCTATACTCCTACGGCGATGAGCTTTGCGATATTAAGGCGGGCGACAGCATAAAAGCAGAGCTAAAGCTTCGCTCAGCGGCTGTTAAATACGGCGAGGAGAGCGACAGCCTTATTTCCGACGGGATATATCTTGTCGGCAGTCTCGGAAACAGTATTGAAATAACAGCCCGTGAGCGTGTGCCGCTGAAGCTTATGCCATTAGAGCTCGGCAGAATACTCAGAGAGCAGATTAAAAGTCTCTTTCCCGAGGATGCGCGTGCATTTATGCTCGCACTGATGACGGGTGACAGAAGCGAGTATTACTCCGATGACAGTCTGTACTGCGCAATGAGCCTGTCGGGGCTTTCGCACGTCGTGGCGGTGTCGGGTATGCACGTGTCGTTCCTCGTAGCGTTTTTACAGCTCGTATTAGGCAAAAGCAGGCGAACATCGCTTATAAGCCTCATTTTCGTATGGGCGTTTGTAGTGATGAGTGGCTCAACGGCATCGGCAATCCGCGCGGGCTTTATGCTGTCCGTTTTTCTCTTGGCACCCGTGCTTAACAGACAAAGCGACAGAGCAACGGCACTGTTTTTCACACTCGCAATAATACTTGCGCAAAACCCATTCGCCGTTGCAAGCGTGTCATTACAGCTATCCTTTGCGGCAATTTCGGGCATATATCTGCTTGCACAGCCTATATATGACTTCTTTGACGAGCTTTTGCCGAAGGTCAGAAAAACAAACAGGCTCAAGCTTTATATTATCGGTGCACTGTCAAGCTCACTTGCCGTGACCGTATTTTCCGTGCCGCTTATTGCGCTCTATTTCGGCTATATAACGGTTTTGATGCCGATTACAAACATTCTTTGTCTGTGGGCGGTGTCGGCACTGTTTGCAGGCGGCTATGCCGTGTGCGCAATAGGTGCCGTGTCGGGTGCTGTCGGTGTGTTTGCGGCAAAAATTCTCGCATGGCTTGTGCGCTACATAGCTTTTGTGGTAAAATTTACGGCGGGGATTTCATTCGCGGCGGTGTTTACCAATAATGCGTACGCCGCGGCGTGGTCGGTATTTGTATATGCAGTGTTTGCACTGTGCTGGTTTTTGCGTGATAAATCCGCGCGCTTTAAGCCCCTTTTGCCGACGGTGCTAAGCATAATAGCGCTCGTGTCGGTGTTCACGTGGACAAGATTTTCCGCGCAGAACGAGTGCCCGAGTGCAAGCGTTTACGATGTCGGAAGCGGGCAGTGCATCTCTCTCACCGAGGGCGGGCACGCGGTAATTGTTGACTGCGGTTTTGCAAATTCCGACAATAACGCAGGGCAGACCGCGGCAAACGATTTGCGGTGCAGAGGCTATACGAAAATCGACTGCCTCGTGCTTACGCATATTCACGCAGACCATGCAAACGGTGTTGTGCGCCTAATAAACCTCATGGAGCTTGACAAGATAATAATTCCCGATAACACCGAAAATGCCGACAGTGAGCTTTTAAGCGACATACTCACGGCGGCTGAAAAGAAAGGCATAGAGGTAGTAAAGCTAAGCTGTGATACCGATTTAAGCTTCGGCGATATTAAGCTAAAGCTCTACGCGCCCTTTGAGCAGGGCGATAAAAATGAGGCGGGACTGATGCTCAGCGCTGAGGCCGGAAATAAAACCCTGCTTGTGACGGGCGATGTGTCCGAGGCAACAGAGCGAAAGCTCGTCAATGCGCAGGAGCTTGAGGATACAGATATTCTCATAATCGGGCATCACGGCTCAAAATACTCAACGAGTCAGGAGCTTTTAGCCGAGGCAAAGCCAGAAACGGCAATTATCTCGGTAGGCTATAACAATTACGGGCACCCATCACAGCTCGTGCTTGAAAAGCTCTGTTACTATAACATCCCGACCTATACAACGCAGATGTCGGGCACGATAAAAATTACAGTCGGTGATTAAATGGCTAAGAAGAAAAACGAAGTAAAATTCAGCTTTAAGGACAGCGTGCGTGCATTAAAGCAGGACGGACCTCAGCGCCTTTATCTTATTTGGGGGCCCGAGGACTATCTTGCCGAGCTTTACTATGCCGAAATCAAAAAGCTGTGCATAACAGATGAGGCGGACGATTTCAGCTACAGAAAGCTCAATGAGAGGGACTTTTCACTTTTGAGCCTTTCCGAGGCGATTGACAGTGTGCCGTTTTTGTCCGAGCGCAGTCTTGTCGAGGTCAAGGGAATAGACTTGAATACAGTGCCGCAGTCGGAGGAGCTTATTAAGCTTCTCGGGGATATTCCCGAATACTGCACTGTGGTATTCTTGTGCGACAGTGAGTTTACGCCCGATAAAAGGCTGAAGCTTTTCAAGTCATTTGACAAAATCGGCGTTGAGGTTCATGTCACGGCACAGTCAAACGGCGATTTGATTAACTGGATAGTGAGGCGATTTGCCGCACTTGACAAGGCGATTGAGGTCAATGCCGCACAGCGGCTTATTGCTGTCAGCGGCGATATTATGAGCAGGCTTATCCCCGAAATAAGCAAGATTGCGGCTTATGCAAAGGCGGATAAGGTAACAATTGACGATGTAAATGCCGTTGCGCATCATATCCCCGAGGCTGTGACCTTCGACATGACCGACTGCATAGCTAACGGCGAGTATAACAGTGCGATGACGCTCTTAGGCGAGCTTCTTGACGATAAGGATAACGAGCCTATTATGATAAACGCGGTTTTAGCGGCTCAGATGCGCAAGCTGTTTGCCGCGCGACTCGCGATTGACGGCAATCTCGGCAAGGATTATGTGATGAAAACCTGCTCGCTTAAGTACGATTTTCTCGCATCGAGGCTTATGAATAGCGCAAGACGCTTCAAGGCGGGACAGCTTCGCCGCGCGATTGAGCTGTGCGCCGAGACCGATTACGCCATGAAAAGCAGTAAAACCGAGCCTAAGGAGCTTCTTAAGGAATGCGTAATGCGCATTTGTGCGGGTGAAAGCGATGAAGAAAATAGCTGAGGTCATCGTTGTCGAGGGCAAGTACGACAAAAACACGCTTTCGCAGGTAGTTGATGCCGTAATTATCGAAACCTCGGGCTTCGGCGTGTTTAAGAGCAAGGAGAAGCAACAGCTTTTGCGTACGCTTGCCGAAAAACGGGGCATGATTGTCTTAACCGACTCCGATTCTGCGGGCTTTGTTATCCGCAATTTCATAAAGGGCTGTGTTCCGCCCGAAAAGCTCAAGCACGCATATATCCCCGAGGTTTACGGCAAGGAACGCCGCAAGGCAAAATCCTCAAAGGAGGGCAAGCTCGGCGTTGAGGGTATGAGACCCGAGGTTTTGCTCGAGGCACTAATCAAGGCGGGCGCGACTGTTGACGGAGTTAGCGAGAACAAAAAAGCCGAGATAACGAAGGCTGATATGTACGCAAAAAAGCTCACGGGTACGCCCGACAGCTCACAAAACAGAGCGAGGCTACTTGAAAAGCTCAATCTGCCCTCAAGGATGACATCGGGCGCGCTGCTCGATGTTCTGAATGTAATAATGAGCCGTGACGAATTCATGGCAATGTAAATTTATGTAGCATTATCTTATATGTTGTGTTATACTGTATAAGATAATGCTACATAATGTTTTTTCACGGAGGAAAGCCAAATGAAATGTCCGTTTTGCGGATTCCTTGAAAGCAAGGTAATTGACTCCCGCCCCGCCGAGGAGGGCTCAACGATTCGCCGACGCAGAGAGTGTCTTGCGTGTCAGAAGCGTTTCACAACATACGAAATCATTGAGCATCTGCCTTTGGTCGTTGTCAAGCGTGACGGCTCACGACAGACCTTTGACCGCGTCAAGCTCATAAACGGCATGGTACGCGCCTGCGAAAAGCGTCCCGTTTCTCTTGCACAGCTTGAGAAAATTGCGGACGAAATCGAGCAGGAGCTCCAGAGCGCACTCGAGCGCGAGATAAGCACGGTCAGCATCGGCGAAATGGTCATGAAGAGACTAAAAGATGTCGATGAGGTCGCTTATGTCCGCTTTGCCTCCGTTTACCGCAGCTTTAAGGACATCAACACCTTCATGGAAGAGCTCACGAAGCTCCTCAGCGATAAATAATCAGAAAATACTGCCGAAGCTCAGATGCTCAATCGTCATAAGCGACGATAAATGCGCATCGAGCTTTCGGTAGCTTCCGTCTGCCCCTTCGGCATCCTCGGAGGCTATATCCGACAGCATATCGAAAAATGCGTCCGTTGTACTGTCAATCTCGGAGTGACGGATGAAAATGTGCGTATAGCTGTCCATGCCGAGCCACTCATCGCAGGCGGATAAAAGCTCTGCTTTAGCCTTGCCGTAGTTATGAAGCTGTGCGCTTTTATACGCGCTTTCAGCCTGTGTGCGCAGACTGTCAATTTTACTGTCCAACACCTTGATGTTAATAAGCGAGCCTAAAAGAAGCACGATAAGAAGAATGTATGCGGAAATTTCGCGTTTCATTTTGCATTCTCCTTCTTCTGACAGAATGTTTTGCCCGAATCGCTGAGCGTGAAGATATAAACATCCTCGCTCGAGGCAATGCCTTGCGCATTTAATTGCTTGTTAAGCCAGCGACGGTCACGCCCTGAAAGCCGCAGATTGTTGTCAAGTATCCTGCCCTCGTTGATTATTATGTGCGAATAGCCGTTGTTTTCGGTCTCAATATTAAGCTGAGACGGGGTAACGGGCTGCTCGGACGGCTCGATTATTACGTTAAGCTGACCGCTTGTTTCAAGCACTGCATAGGCAACACTTGAGGTGTCGCTTAAACCGTGTGAGCGTAATTCCTGCATAAGCTCGTCGAGAGTGAAGCGGTTTTTGTGCATCTTTTTCATGTCAATCTGCCCGTTTTGAACTAAAATCTCGGGTTTTCCGAACACAAAACGCCGCACCTTCATACTGCGCATGGAAAGCCCCGCGATTATTATTTCGAGACAGAACAGCGTTAAAATCGGCACGAGACCATTTAGCAGGGGAGTGCCTATATCCTGAAGCGGAGTTGAGGCGAGGTCTGCAATGAGCGCGGCAACAATAAATTCGGACAGCTCCATTTGACCTAACTGACGCTTGCCCATTATCCGCATTGAAACCAAGAGAGTAAAATATAATATCAGTGTTCTTATAAAAACAATAGCCATAAACCAACGCCTCCGCAAATAGCATTTCCCATTTGAGGCAAATTATAAAGGAAGCTTTATATGAAAACCGTTAAGGATACGAAAGAAAATATAGCCGCTTATGTTGCAAAGGCTGTCTGCGATTTTGTGGCGGATAAGCCCGATGCGAGTATTGCGTTTGCGGCGGGGGAGACCTTTGAGGATATTTTCCCGCTTATCGCCGATTGCAAAGATGCGGATTTTTCCGCAGTGAACGCCTTTAACATCTGCGAGTATGAAAAGCTCGGCGCGGACGATGAAAAATCCTGCGCTTATGAGCTTAATGCGAAGCTTTATTCAAAGCTCAATATTAAAAAGGTACACACACCCGATTTTGACGCACCCGAAAGCTACGACGAAGAAATCAAAGCCTGCGGCGGACTTGACCTCTTAGTCCTCGGAATAGGACTCAACGGACATATAGGCTTCAACGAGCCCGCCACGCTTTACGATACACTCACACATACACAGCAGTTGACCGACAGCACAAAGAAAATGAAAGCCGAGCATTTCGGCGGAGTGGAAAATGTCCCCGATTTCGGCGTGACAATGGGACTTAAAACGATCTGCAGTGCGAAAAATGTAATTTTAGTCGCATTCGGAGAGGAAAAAGCGGATATTATCCACAAGCTTGTTTACGGAAAGACCTCGACCTATGTGCCTGCGGCAATGCTGCAGATGCACATGAATATGACGCTGTGCCTCGATAATGAAGCCGCGTCAAAGCTCTGATAAGGAGAAAACTATGGGTAAATATTTCGGAACAGACGGCTTCCGCGGGGAAGCTAATGTCGATTTGACAGTCATGCACGCATTCCAGATAGGCCGCTATCTCGGTTGGTTTTACGGCAGAGAGGGCAAGGCGAGAGTTGTAATCGGCAAGGATACCCGACGCTCAAGCTATATGTTTGAGGCGGCGCTCTGCGCGGGACTTACAGCCTCGGGCGCGGATGCCTACCTTCTGCACGTGACCACAACCCCCAGCGTGTCCTACATTGCAAGGGCGGATGATTTTAACTGCGGAATTATGATATCCGCAAGCCACAACCCGTATTTTGACAACGGCATAAAGCTCATTAACGGCGCAGGTGAAAAAATGGGCGATGATGTGCTTGACGGCATTGAGGCGTATATCGACAAATGTGCCGCAGGCGCCGATGAGCTTCCCTATGCAAAAGACAGCGCAATCGGCAGAACTATTGACTATGCCGCGGGACGCAACCGCTACATAGGCTTCCTCATCTCACTTGCAACACGCTCGTACAAGGGCAAGAAAATAGGACTTGACTGTGCAAACGGCAGTACGTGGATGATGGCAAAGAGCGTTTTCGATGCCCTCGGTGCCGATACCTATGTAATCAGCAACAACCCTGATGGCTTGAATATCAATGTTGACTGCGGCTCAACGCACATCGAGAAAATTCAGCAGTTTGTTTTGGAAAAGGGACTTGATGTCGGCTTCGCCTTTGACGGCGATGCAGACCGCTGCCTTGCAGTTGACGAAAAGGGCAATATAATCACGGGCGACCACATTCTGTACGTGTGCGGCAAGTATATGTACGACAGCGGAATGCTCGGCAACAAGAAGATAGTCACAACCGTTATGAGCAATATGGGGCTTTATAAGGCACTTGATGCCCTCGGCATAGGCTACGAAAAAACCAAGGTCGGCGATAAATACGTAGCTGAGAATATGCGTGCAAACGGTCATATCCTCGGCGGCGAGCAATCGGGACACATTATTTTCGGACGCCTTGCAAACTCGGGAGACGGTATTTTGACCGCAATCAAGATTATGGAGGCAATGTGCGAGAGCAAGCAGCCTTTAAGCGTGCTGGCTTCTCCCGTTGTGATGTATCCGCAGTTACTTAAAAATGTCGTCGTTGACGATAAGGACGCAACCTTAGACTGCGAGTGCGTCAAAGCGGCGGTTAAAAAGCTTGAGGAAACCCTCGGCGATGACGGCAGAGTGCTTCTTCGCAAAAGCGGCACAGAGCCCGTTTTGCGTGTAATGGTCGAGGCAATAGACGAGGAAAAGTGCGAAAAGGGCGTTGAGTTTATAATCGACGCAATGCGTGAATGCGGAAGGCTCATAAGGGTGAAATAAATGCTTGAGATTAGCGAACTGCTTGACCTTTCAAAAACAATAGCCGCCCCTCTGTTCGAGGGCAAAACCTACCCGTGGGAGGTTTTGGCGGATATAAGCGATTTTATCGTAAAGCTCGGCAATACCCTCCCCGAGGATGAGTATGAAAAGCGCGGAGAAAATATCTGGATTGCAAGGGATGCCAAGATTTTTCCCTCGGCATACATCGGCGCTCCCTGCATAATAGACCACGGTGCCGAGCTGCGCCACTGTGCGCTTATACGAGGCAGTGCAATAGTCGGCAAAAACTGTGTCATAGGCAACTCCGTCGAGCTTAAAAACGTTGTTTTGTTCGACAATGTGCAGACACCGCACTATAACTATGTCGGCGACTCAATTCTCGGCTACAAATCACACATGGGTGCGGGCTCAATTACGAGCAATGTTAAAAGCGACAAGACGCTTGTCGTTGTAAAATCCCCCGAGGGCGAGATAGAAACTGGCAGAAAAAAGTTCGGTGCTATTCTCGGCGACTGTGTCGAGGTCGGCTGCAACAGTGTGTTAAACCCGGGCACGGTGCTTGGCAGAGGCGTGAGCATCTACCCGATAAGCTCTGTGCGTGGTGTTGTTCCCGAAAACGGGATATATAAGGACAAGGACAATATAGTCATAAGAAAATAAAAAGAAAGCTGTTGCAAAGCAACAGCTTTTGAGACTGTCAAAAAACTAAA
>DCHB01000010.1:3007-6322 GCA_002314685.1 Clostridiales bacterium UBA1763 | reverse complement strand
TCGCTCGGAAGCCTTGCTGCATCTATTGCCGTTTGCTATCTCGCGTCAAAAATTGCGGCTCGCTTTTCAAAGCGTCTGCGCAGTGCGATGTTTGAAAAGGTCGAGTCATTCTCGCTTGAGGAGATAAACGCATTTTCAACGGCAAGTCTTATTACTCGCTCCACAAACGATGTTATGCAGGTTCAGCTGCTCATCGTTATGTCCATGCAGGTTGTAGTCAAGGCACCCGCAATGGCGGTATGGGCAATAACAAAAATAGCGGGCAAGGCATGGCAGTGGTCGCTTGCAACGGGTGTTGCCGTTGCGGCAATTTCGGTGATGATGGCAATTTCAATGGCACTGACCTTCCCAAAATTCCGTAAGGTGCAGTGGCTTCAGGATGCGCTCAACCACGCGGCACGCGAAAATCTCACGGGCATCCGTGTTGTAAGAGCCTACAATGCCGAGGCGTATCAGGAGAAGAAGTTTACAAAGGCAAATACCGAGCTTCTCGAAAATCAGCTGTTTGCAAACCGCACGATGACGCTCATGTCTCCGTTTATGACGCTTATCATGAACGGACTTAATATGTCTATCTATTGGATAGGTGCGGTGCTTATTTCATCCGTGGCAATAGACGGTGCGGCGGCAATAGCGCAGAGAGTAAATATCTTTGCCGACATGATAGTGTTCATGGCTTATGCAATGCAGGTCATAATGTCCTTTATTATGATAGTCATTGTATTCATAATTGCCCCCCGTGCAATAGTTGCGGCAAAGCGCATAAATGAAGTGCTCGAAACCGAGCCTAAGATATTAGACGGCAAGGGCGCAGAGAAAACAGAGCTTGTCGGCGAGCTTGAGTTTAAGAATGTCAGCTTTGCATATCCCGGCGGAAGCGGCAATGTGCTGAGCAATATAAGCTTCACGGCGCATAAGGGCGAGACCGTTGCGTTTATCGGCTCAACGGGCTCGGGTAAAACAACGCTCGTAAATCTCATACCGCGTCTATATGATGCAACAGAGGGTGCTGTGCTTGTTGACGGCATTGATGTCAGAGACTATAAGCTCGAGGAGCTGTACTCAAAGCTCAGCTATGTAACGCAGAAGGCTGTAATGTTCTCGGGTACGGTTGAAGAAAATATTGCCTTCGGTGAAAATGCGGACTTAAATAAGCTTTCTGAGGCACTCGGCATCGCTCAGGCAGAGGAATTTATAGCCGAGCTTGAGGAAAAGGAAAAAGCCCGCGTGTCGCAGGGAGGAACAAACTTCTCGGGCGGACAGAAACAGCGCATGAGTATAGCAAGAGCATTGTGCAGAAGCTCCGAGATACTCATATTTGACGATACCTTCTCTGCGCTTGACTTTAAGACCGACCGCGCACTGCGCGATGCGCTTAAGGAAAAAACGCAGGATACAACAAAGCTCATTGTTGCTCAGCGAATAGGCACAATAATGAGTGCGGACAAGATAATAGTGCTTGACGAGGGCAGACAGGTCGGCACGGGAACTCATCGTGAGCTTCTTGACACCTGCGAGGTTTACAGACAGATTGCCCTGTCACAGCTTTCGGAGGAGGAGCTTGCCAAATGAAACCTATGAGACCGGGCGGACCTCCGCAGGATGAAAAGCCGAAAAATGTAAAATCCGCTATGAAATCACTGCTTATATATCTTAAGCCGTGGTATGCACCTATAATAATATCCCTCGTGCTGTCACTCGGCAGTACGGTGCTGACACTCATAGCACCCGACAAAATGGCAGATTTGACTAACACTATATCTGCGGGACTTGTCGGCGGCATGGATATGGACGGTATAATAAGGTCGATTATCGTTATCCTTATTATATATGTAAGCGCGGGGCTTATCTCCTGCGCGGCGGGCTTTGTGATGATAACCGTAATGCAGAAGCTCGCATGGAGTATGCGAAACAGCATTTCGGGCAAAATTAACCGCCTTCCGCTTAAATATTTCGACAAGGTCAGCGTCGGCGATGTAATGAGCCGTATTACAAACGATGTCGATACATTAAGCTCAAGCTTAAACTCAAGCATAACGACCTTGGTGCAGGGTGCCGTTCAGTTTATTAGCGTAACGGTTATTATGTTTGCAACAAGCTCACTTATGGCGCTTGCGGCAATCGGCTCGTCGCTTCTGGGCTTTTTATTCATGACACTGATGATAAAAAGCTCGAAGAAATACTTTACTCAGCAGCAAAACAACCTCGGCGAGATGAACGGTCATGTCGAGGAAATGTACTCAGGACACGATGTCGTGAGAGTATATTCCGCAGTCGGACAGGCGAAGCGCGAGTTTAAGCGCATAAACGAAAACCTCTATACGAGTGCGTGGAAATCGCAGTTCTTCGGCGGACTTATGATGCCGTTTATGGGCTTTATCGGCAATTTCGGCTATGTCGCCGTGTGCGTTGTCGGTGCGGCTCTGACTGTAAACGGAAAAATTCAGTTCGGCACAATCGTATCCTTCATCGCCTATGTAAAGCTGTTCACGGGTCCGCTTTCGCAGATCGCGCAGGCGGCAACACAGCTTATGTCGGCAGGTGCCGCGGGCGAGAGAGTGTTCGGCTTTTTGGAGGAAGCGGAGCTTTCCGATGACTCCGACAGCATTTCAGCACCCGAGAATATTAAGGGCGCAGTAGAATTTGACCGTGTACGCTTCGGCTACGACGAGGACAAGCCCGTAATAAACGACTTCTCCGCAAAGGTGCTTCCGGGACAAAAGATTGCAATAGTCGGACATACGGGCGCGGGCAAAACAACAATGGTAAACCTGCTTATGCGCTTTTACGAGCTGTGGAGTGGCGAAATCCGCATAGACGGAGTGCCGATTTCCGAAATGAAGCGCAGTCAGGTGCACTCGCTGTTCGGCATGGTACTGCAGGATACGTGGCTGTTTGACGGTACATATAAGGAAAATATAGTCTATGGCAAGGAAAATGTCACAGATGAGCAGGTGATTGACGTGTGCAAGGCCGTCGGTATGCACCATTTTATTTCAACTCTGCCCGACGGCTACGACACCGTGTTAAACGACAGAAGCAGTCTGTCGGCAGGTCAGCGTCAGCTTCTCACCATTGCCCGTGCAATGGTCGAAAATGCCCCGATGATAATTCTCGACGAGGCGACAAGCTCAGTCGATACCCGCACGGAGGCACTTGTTCAGCAGGCGATGTATAAGCTCACCGAGGGCAGAACATCATTTGTGATAGCTCACAGACTTTCAACAATACGCGATGCCGATTTGATTTTGGTAATGGATAAGGGCGATGTTGTCGAAAGCGGCACACATTCCGAGCTGCTTGAGGCGGGCGGAT
>DCHB01000010.1:1873-2929 GCA_002314685.1 Clostridiales bacterium UBA1763 | reverse complement strand
AAAAGGTTGCACTTATAACGGGCTCTTCCCGCGGCATCGGCAGGGCGGAGGCAATAAGGCTTGCCCATTCGGGCTATGCTGTTTGTATAAACTGCGTTGAGCGCGAGGATAAGGCGAGCGAGCTTGCCGAGCTTCTGAATGCCGAGGGCTGTGAGGCAATGTGGTACAAGGCGGATGTCTCGGATAAAAACGCGGTCAACGAAATGGTCAAAGCGATTGAAAAAACTCTCGGACCCGTAACACTGCTCGTAAACAATGCAGGTATAGCAAAGCAGTGCCTTTTTCAGGACATGACCGAGGATTACTGGAAGCACCTGTTTGATGTCAATGTAAACGGTGCCTTCAACGCAATTCAGGCTGTGCTTCCGAATATGCTCCACGAGCACGCGGGCTGTATAATCAACACCTCGTCTATATGGGGAATGCACGGCGCCTCCTGCGAGGTCGCATACTGCGCAACAAAGCACGCAATAGTCGGCTTGACCCGAGCTCTTGCGCAGGAGCTTGCACCGACGAATATCCGCGTAAACTGCATAGCCCCGGGCGTAATAAACACCGATATGGTGCAGGTGCTCGGCGAGGAAACACTCGAAATGCTCGCGCAGGATACACCCGTCGGCAGACTCGGCGAGCCCGAGGATATTGCCGCGGCAGTGAGCTTTCTTGCCTCGGATGAGGCATCGTTCATAACGGGACAGGTAATCTCCGCAGACGGCGGATTTTTGAAATAAAAAAACGAGGTAGTAAAACTACCTCGTTTTTTTATAAATCAATCAGAACGGGAAGCCCATGCCCATGGGTGAGAGCTTGCTCATTGCCTTGTTTGTTGCATCCTCGCTCATGCCGATAGCCTCGTTGACAGCCGCGACTATCATATCCTGCAGCATCTCAACATCATCGGGATCAACTGCGTCGGGAGCAATTTCAATGCTCTTGAGAACACGGGTGCCGAGCATGGTTGCCTTAACTGCGCCGCCGCCTGCTGCCGCTGTGAACTCAGTGCTTTCAAGCTCCTGCTGCATCTTGAGGAAATCCTCCTGCATCTTCTGAGCCTGC
>DCHB01000010.1:356-1828 GCA_002314685.1 Clostridiales bacterium UBA1763 | reverse complement strand
CGCGAAATCCGCCTTTTGCCATAATTATTCCTCCTATGTGTAGTTAAATGTTTTATTTCTTTATCAGATAAATCTGGTTTCCTTGAATTTTTTGAGCTCATCAAGACTTCTTGAGGGCTTTTCGCTTTCCTTGCCCAATTCGCCGAGCTGAATTCTGAGACTTCTGCCCGTAACCTCGCTTGCCGCTGCACGGATTCGGATAATTACATCCTGATTGTTAATTGCGTCATAGAAAAATCCGGGGATAACGTACAGATGCAGGGTGTCGTAATCAATCTCGCACTTGACCTGATTGGGGTCGTTGAGTATAGGTACAAGACCGACGGGGAGCGTTTCCTCAGCCTTATCCATAATCTCTGCCCAAAGCTGAGCATTGTCAAGCGGGGCGTTGACTGCATTTGGATTTGCATCGGGGTTCAGCTCAACGGGATTATCCGTCTCGGTTTTGTTCAGAAAATCGTCCTCGGGCTGATATTCGGTAAACTGCGATGCGTCAAGCTCGTCATCCTCACAGACAGTCTCATGTTTTGCGGGAGGCTCATCGTCGTAGGGTATCTCCTCGACGGGGGCGAAATCCTCATCGTCATCGTCAGGAGCATATCTTGCCGCGGGTGCGTTCTTCATATCGTACTCAAGGCGCGATACCCTTGCACGAAGCTCGTCAAGTCCCTCGGTCAAGCTCGGGTCGCAAAGAGCGATAAGGCACATTTCAACGCACAGCTTGGGATTTTTTGCGCCTCTTATTTTAATCTGATAGTCCGATATCGTGTTAATGCGGCATAATAGCTCCGCTTTGGTAAGCTTTTTGCAGAATACCGCGAGCACCTGTCTGTCAAATCTGCCCGACAGCAGATTTGCGCCCGCCCTCGGTGCAACGGAAAGCATCATGCAGTCGCGAAGCAGAGTGTTCAGCTCGCCGAGCAGTGTCGCGGGGTCTTTGCCGTCAGTCCACAGCTCATCGAACAGCTCAAGCGCCGCTTCGGTGTTGCATTTAACGGTGTAGTCAAGAAGCTTTGCCGTGCGTCTGTTGCCCGTAAGTCCCATGGAGGAATATACGGCATCAACATCAATCTTCTCCGCACCCGAGCACTGGTCGAGCAATGACAGTGCATCGCGCATACCGCCCTCGGCAAGACCTGCAATAAGCTCAGCCGCCTTCGGGTCAAGGCTGAGCTTTTCACAGCCTGCAATATACTCAAGATGCTCGGTAATAACCGCAGTATCAAGTCTTTTGAAGCTGTGACGCTGACATCTTGAAAGAATAGTCGCGGGCACCTTGTTAAGCTCGGTTGTTGCGAGAATAAAGGTCAGATGCTCGGGAGGCTCCTCAAGAATTTTGAGCAGTGCATTAAAAGCGGATGCCGACAGCATGTGCACCTCGTCTATTATATACACACGCTTTTTTACGGAAACGGGGGAGAACACAGCCTCCTCGCGAAGCTGACGGACATTGTCAACACCGTTGTTTGATG
>DCHB01000010.1:0-232 GCA_002314685.1 Clostridiales bacterium UBA1763 | reverse complement strand
CCTTTGCAAGAATTTTTGCGCAGGTGGTCTTGCCCGTCCCGCGAGTGCCTATAAAAAGATAGGCGTGGGACAGTCTGCCCGTGATTATCTGGTTTTTAAGTGTCTCGGTAATATGCTTCTGACCGACAACCTCATCAAAGGTTTTAGGTCTCCATTTACGGTACAAAGCCTGATACATGACGCTCAAACCCTTCGTAGAAATAAAAAACGGCTCTTGACAAGACTGCACACC
>DCHB01000047.1:15216-15471 GCA_002314685.1 Clostridiales bacterium UBA1763 | reverse complement strand
TTGTTGCCGTGCCCGCCTTGACTGCAGTCACTACGCCCTTACTGCTGACCGTCGCAACATCCGTATTTGAGCTTTTCCATGTTACCGTCTTGCCCTCGGGCACCGTTGTTGCCGTGAGTGTTGTGGTTTTGCCCTTGTATATAGTTGCACTCGTCGAATTTAATGATATTTTCGGGTTTGTTACCGTCACCTTGCAGGTTGCCGAAACACTGTTTGCCTGTGCCGTTATCGTTGCCGTGCCCGCCTTGACTGCGG
>DCHB01000047.1:0-15181 GCA_002314685.1 Clostridiales bacterium UBA1763 | reverse complement strand
ACGCCCTTACTGCTGACTGTTGCAACTGAGGTATCTGACGACGACCATGTTACGGTCGCTGTGGATGGCTCAACCGTTGCACTGAGGGTTTTCGTACTGCCGACAAGCATATTTTCAGCCGTAGATGAAAGCGAAATGCTCACTTCGGGCTCATAAGGTCCCCATGTATATGTGCCCGCACCTATTATTGCCCATTTCTCAACAGGCTCGGTACCTTTATACCAATTGTTGCCCGGCAAGCCTGTGCTGTCAGCTGACACTTGAAAATTTTCGCCGAGAATGAGCTTTTTGCAGGCAAAGCTTGTGCCGCTTCCACTGAATGCGAGCATATCAGTACAATCATACCCATACCACCCGCATAACTCGAAGCTCGATAAATCAAGGCTTACCAAGCTCTTGCAGCCGTAGAACATACATTGAAAATCTTTATGCCCGTTGAGGTTAAGGTCTCCTAAGAAGCCGCACGCGAACCCATCGAGATTTATTCTTTTAAGATTTGAGCAATCATAAAACATACTCGAAAATCCAAAACAATTTGACGCATCTATGCCACTGAGATCCAGTTCCTCAATCGCAGTGCAGCCACTGAACATGCCAGACATATTATTTGTTCTCGAAAAATCTATCCCTCCGAAGTCAACGGTTTTGAGATCCGTTCTTCCTTCGAACATTCCGCCGCAGTCATAATTGGGCTCTATATAGCCTTCACAGTATATATCAAGCTTTTTCCCCGCAATATTAAGCACGCCGCAGATGTCATAACTTTCAAAACCATGTGAATCGTGGGCAAAGGGGATCTTTTTATATCCCTCATTGGGCACGGTAGGTGTCTTTGTTTGCTGGTGGAAAGAAATTTTATTGACACCCGTGGAGCAATACTGTGCCAACAGGTTGTTAAAACTCCCGCCGTCAGCCAGATAATAGTAGGTATAGGTATTCGTATTCTCAGCCGCAATCTCTGTTGCAGGCAGAAGCCCGAATGCCATTACAAATGCAAGGAAAAGACAAAGTGCTTTTTTCAGTGCTTTCATCCGAAAAACCTCCCGATTTTTTATGCCTATTGTATCACAGGGCAGGTGATAAACACAAGCGCATTATTTGTTCAAATCCGACCATAAAGCCATAAAAAAAGCGATTGCAGTACAAAACTGCAATCGCTTTTTATCAATAATCTTATGCCAGTAATTCTGCCGCGGCACGTGCGCAGGATGCCGCATCGGGAGTGTAGTAGTCTGCGCCTATTCTGTCGCAGAATTCCTGAGAGGTGGGTGCGCCGCCTATCATTATCTTGACGCTGTCTCTTATGCCCGCTTCCTTTGCAAGCTCAACAACTCTTGACATCTCGTTCATAGAGGTTGTCAGCAGTGACGAGCAGGCGATAATATTACAGCCTTGCTCCTTTGCTGTGTTTACAAAGTCCTCTGCGCTTGAGTCAACGCCAAGGTCTATGACCTCAATGCCGCTGCCCTCGAACATAATCTTTACTATGTTCTTGCCTATATCGTGCAGGTCGCCCTTGACGGTACCCATAACCGCCTTGCCCGCCGCCTTTGCGCCGCTGTCAGCAAGCAGGGGCTTGAGAATTGCCATTGCATCATACATACATTTTGCCGCCATGAGCATTTCGGGTACGAATGCCTTGCCCGCGGAGAAATCCTCGCCGAGCTTTGTCATGCCTGCAACAAGACCGTTGTTGAGTATATCTGCGGCGCTCTTGCCCTCTTCAAGTGCCTGAGCAACAAGTGCGGAGGTCTTCTTTTTCTGTCCCTTAACAAGAGCTGCACCGATTGCGGTGATTACATCAGTCTCTGCCGCTTCCTCAGTCTTGACGGTCTTTGCCGCGACTCTTGCCGTGCGGCGTGCCTCTGTGACCGTCTTCTTGGGCATGTGCACTGCGCTGTTGTATTTCTTTATCTCATCGTCGATAATCGGGTCAACATGGGGGAATATAGTGCCCGCAAGACCGTAGGTGATAGACGGGATGAAATGACCGCCCGGGCAATACTCGTTAAGTGCCTTCTTGACATACTCTCTTATCTCTTCCTCGGTGGAGTCGGGAGTGTCTATGCTTGCGCCGATACCGCCCATGAGAATCATCTTGCCCTGAAGTCTCTCCTGAAGCTCGGGGATGTTATTCTCGGGCAGAACACCCTGCCAGCACTGTATGCCTATCTCGACCATATCCTCAACGATAGGTGCGAGGTAGGAGTCGGCATGGTGGATTGCGATTAAGCCCTGTGAACGGATATAGCTGTATATTCTTCTGTAGGGCTCCTTGAAGAACTCACGCCACATGTCGGGAGACATGAAAAGCTGAGTCTTTGTGCCCCAGTCATCGTGGAAGAAAATTGCATCGGGCTTGAACTTCTCGCAGTAAAGCTTTAAGACCTTGAGCTTGAACTCGCAGATGTAGTCAATCAGCTCGTGCATCTCCTGCGGATGCTCATAAAGATTTGTCAGTGTATCAGCAAAACCCATGAGGAAATGGCATTCCTCAAAAAGTCCCGTGCCCGAGAATGCGCAGAGAAGCTTCTCATCTCCCGTTGCGGCTCTTGCCGCGGCGATGCACTCCTCCCAGCCCTGCTGGCAGTTTGCCTCAACATCGGGAGCTGTGACATAGTCTCTCCAATGGGTTATATCCTTGAGCACCTTGGTCTCATCGTTTACGATGGGCTGCTGTCCGGGATGGTCAGCGGGCCATGCAATCGTTACGCCCCAATGGTCCTTGCCTGTCATGCCGGGGTGACGACCGTTCATGAGATAGCCGTTTACGGGGTCAAAAAGCCAGAGATTAAGAGCCTCGTACTGAACAAGCTGTCTGTCGGGCTTGCCGTCGGGCTTTAACATTTCCAGAAATATCTCTTTTGCGTTCATTTGTCAGTCTCCTTTTTGTTGAATAATAAACACGATGTGAAGGTAATCGTTTTTTCTCCTCTGTTATATGGCATACCCGACCTTGTGCAAACCTCGCTGACCAAAAGTCCGTATGCCTCCATTGACGACAGCATTTTATCGGGAAATCTGCACGGTCTGTCGGGATAGGTGCACACCTCGCACCTCGTGCAGGTGCCCGCAGACAGGGGTAGGCAATCGCCCGCTATCATCCGCGCCTGCCGTGCAAGTGCCGCAAAGCGCCTTTTGTGCTCAGCATTTGCTCTTGCAATGCCCTCGCTGTCAAAATCATCCTCAAGCTCACCGACTGTCTGCACCAATATACCGTCGGTATATGCCTTCATTCTCTTTTCGCAGTGCTCAATACTGCCGCAGGCGGGAGGACACGCCCAACGTGTCCCGAATGCCCTGCATCTGTCGGCTGAGCACATATCGCGGACCTCCTGACGGGGCTCAAGGGCATCCATATTCAGTAAGACTGCATCCTCAAATCCCGCTTCGAGGGCAAGTTTTATCCAATTCATCTTGTCAATCCGAAAAAAATAATGTAGAATATACGCAATACTATTAGTTTATAGTTAAACAATATTATACGAATTGGGCGAAAAAATGTCAAGTATAGTCATTCACTTTTCGGACGAAATTTTTGAATATTCTTTCATTTCGGGCTGTAATTTGCTCGAGCTTTTGCGCTCTAAGGGCTTTGCGGTCAGCGCACCCTGCGGAGGGCACGGACTGTGCGGCAAGTGCAGGGTTTTGATGAAAACAGCAGAGGGCACAAGGCAGGTCATCGCCTGCCGCACAGAGCTCACCTCCGACTGCGAGGTTTTCCTCAGCGATGACGACTCGGACATATCTTGGAACGACGCGAGCGACTGCCTTGGCTTTGAGCATGGACGCTCGGGCTACGGCGCGGCGGTTGACCTCGGCACGACTACTGTCGCGGTGAGCCTATACAGTCTTTCTGACGGCACGCAGCTCGGCTCCGCGAGCCGCTGGAATGCGCAGAAAAGCTGCGGCGCAGACGTTATCTCGCGCATTGGCTACTGCATTGATACCGCCGACGGTTTAGGCGCTCTGTCGCAGAGCATACGCGGTCAAATTCTCGATATGCTTCAAGGCTTGTGCGCTGATAATAACATCGCACTTTCCGATGTCACCGATGGTTTTCTCGCGGGAAACACAGTTATGGAGCACATTTTTGCGGGCATCGCTCCCGACTCAATTGCCGCGGCACCGTACCTCCCCGCCTCGTATTTTGACAAGGGTGACTGCGTCACGCTCGGCGGAGTGCCGTTTTATCTATCACCCTGTATCGCGGGCTATGTAGGCGGCGATATTACCGCGGGACTTCTCACCGACGGGGTGTATAAGTCCCAAAAAACCGTGCTTTTTATTGATGTAGGCACAAACGGAGAAATTGTCCTCGGCGACAAAAACAGCTGTATCTCCTGCGCGGTTGCTTCGGGCCCCGCCTTTGAGGGTGCGGGCATAAGTTGCGGAATGCCCGCCGCAGACGGCGCAGTCAACAGCGTTGAGCTCAGCGATGAGGGACTCAGCTTCGAGGTAATAGGCGGCGGAGAGGCAAAGGGACTTTGCGGCTCGGGACTGCTTGATCTCGTTGCCTGTCTGCTCGAGCTCGGCTACATAGATGAAAGCGGCTGTCTTGAGGATGACGAGGGCGAAGATGTTTTCTATCTGACCGACACTGTTTATTTAGATCAGCGCGACATCCGTCAGCTTCAGCTTGCAAAGGCGGCGGTTTTTGCGGGCATTACAAGGCTCACTGAGACGCAGGGCATAAGCTATAATGACATTGACACGCTGTATCTCTCGGGCGGCTTCGGCACGAGGCTGAGAAGCGAAAGCGCTGTCAGAATAGGCATGCTTCCCGCAGAGCTTGCAGGCAGAATTAAGCCTCTCGGCAACACGAGCCTTACGGGTGCATCTGTCGCACTGCTGAACCCGTCAAAGCGGGCTGAGCTATTGAAAATAAAGGAAAAATGCAAATATCTTGAGCTGTCGTCCGACGCGGTTTTCAACGACCGATTTGTTGATGCGATGAGCTTTCCCGAGCAGTAAGGAGACCGAAAAATGAACATAAGCTTCCCTCTTATCTTAGACGGTGCCATGGGCACACAGCTCCAAAAAAAGGGCTTGCCTCAGGGCGTTTGCCCCGAAAAATGGATACTTGAAAACCCCGATGCGGTGCGTGAAATTCAAAGCACCTACATAGCTTCAGGCTCAAATGTAATCTACGCCCCGACCTTCGGAGCAAACTCCGCCTCACTTGAAAAGCACGGCATTTTCAACAAGGTCGGCGAATACAACGCCGCACTTGCAGGGCTGTCTCTCGAAACCGCCGCGGGCAAGGCGCTCGTCGCGGGCGATATTTCCTCGACGGGCGGTATGCTCTACCCTATGGGCAACATGAGCTTTGAGGACTTTTATGAGATATATCTCGAGCAGGCAAGGGCTCTTGAAAACGCGGGCGTTGACCTCTTTGTAATCGAAACCATGACGAGCATACCCGAGGCGAGAGCCGCGGTGCTCGCTGTAAAAAGCGTGAGCGAAAAGCCCATTTTTGTCAGCTTCTCCTGCGACGAAAGCGGTCGCACGATGATGGGCAGTGATGTCTGCGCGGCACTCGAAATAATGCAGGGCATGGGCGTTGATGCCTTCGGCTTGAACTGCTCTGTCGGTCCCGAGGAGCTGTTAGAGCACATTGAGCGACTGTACGAGCTCGCCGATATTCCCATTATCGCAAAGCCGAATGCGGGTCTGCCCTGCGAAAAGGACGGCAAAACGGAGTTTTCCGTGGATGCCGAGGGCTTTGCCGCGCTCGTGCCCGAGCTTGTTAATGCAGGCGCAAGCATTATAGGCGGCTGTTGCGGCACTGATGAGAGCTATATCGCGGGCATCAAAAAGGCACTTGAATCCGTCACGGTCAAGTCCCCCGCGCCGCAGTATTCCGAATATCTGCCCTGCGCAAGCGAAAAGGACGCCTTCCTTTTGCCGCCCGATGCCGCTTGCGAAACCGTGCTTGCCTGCGACGATGAGCTTGAGGACAACATCTACGAGCTTGAGGAGGACGAGCTTTTTGCAATCGAGATAGTCACAATTGAGGATGTTGCGGTGTTCTCCGACGTGCAGTACTGCATCAAAAACCCGCTGTGCATAATCTGCGACGATGCCGCGCTTCTCGAAAAGGCACTGCGCGCATATCAGGGCAGAGCACTGTACGACGGTGCACTATCCGACGATGAGCTCATGCCGCTTGTCGCTAAATACGGTCTCATAATCTGAAAATAACATCAAAAATCCTCGGTACGCCTTGTACCGAGGATTTATTTTTATTCATTCATTATGAAAAAATATTCAAAAACTCATTCCATGCATTTTTCCATGAGGCGGACAGCTCGGACTTCTGTTTTTTGTCGAGTCCCGAGTAGAGAATTGAGTTTATGCAAAGCTGTTTTATATCCGCAAGCCCGAGGTCCCAGCATACCGTGCCCGCGAAAAAGTCATCGGTGAGGGTTTCGTGCTCCTGACACACGGGGTCATCCGAACACAACGCCACCGTAACGCCGCGCTTCAGATACTCCGCGACGGGGTGCAGGCGCAAATCCTTCACATAGCGCAGAGTTTTGTTCGAGACGGGGCACGCCTCGAGGCAAATCTCTCTGTCGGCAAAGGCGTTGAGAAGCTTCGGGAAGCGGTAGAGATTCATGCCGTGTCCCACTCTCGATGCTCCGAGCAGGTAGGCATCAATCAGATTATCCACCTGCGCGTGCAGAGATTCGCCGCAATGTATGTATAAATTAAAGTCGGGATATAACTTCTTGTAATCAAGAAGCATCGGCGCAAGCTCCTTCAGAGGTATGGATTTATCCTCCTCATTGAGCAAATCAAAGCCTATTATAAACGGATGTGTATTATCGGGCTCGAAGTCGTCGCAAATATCCTCCCTGAGGCGCAGGGCATTTTTGAGATACATTTCGGGCACGCTCAAATCCGCGCCGAGGTATTTTAATCCCGAGCAGATGACTGACACAATAAGCTCGGGGTGAGCTTTTTTGACCTCGAAATATGCTCTTTTCACCGTCTCGGCAAGCTCGAGCGAGCGTTCATAATCCTCGGAGAAAACCGCGTGGATTTCGATATGGAACACCTTTTTTTCGAGGTAGTACTCGAATGCGGTGACATAGTAATCAAACAGAGTATCCGCGCTGTACTCAATCGACTCGAAAAGACCGAGCAAATTCTCAAAATACTCCCACACAGACTCGTTGTGCCGTCTGCCCGTGAGCGTCCATTTTCTGAGTATTTCACCGCGGCTGAGCAAGCCCTTTTCCATTGCATCGGCAAGCGGAAGGCAGGCATTTTTGTCAAAGCAGGTCTCGGCGATATTGTAGATATGGCAGTCGTTTACATCGACAACCAGCTCGCGATGCTCCGCGACAAAATCAACGAGCTTATCGGCAGGGAGCAGTGCAGTTGCGTGCACGTGCAGATCCGAGCCCTTCGGCAGAGCGCTCATAAAGCCGTAGAGCTCACTGCTCCACAGCGCTTCATTTTCGAGGAAATTCATCTTATACAGCGTATTTTCATCAATGCTCTCGCGAAGCCTCTGCTTCATTTGACGCAGACGCTCATCAACCGCCTGCTCCTTTGCATTGAGGACATTACCCACAAGATTTGAGTTTTCCTCCGCCATTTTTTCTCTTTCGGCAAGATATTCAGCGTAATTCATCGCACAGCTCCGTTTGATTTCTGTCATTTTCCCCATTATACCAAGCATCTGCCGTTCGTTCAATACTTTAATAATATTATATTTACAACGGCAAATTAGGGTATTATAATAAAATTGAAAAAATATCGGTTATGCGGTGAAAAACATGACAAATACAAGGCAAAATTACAAAACCTCGCAAAGAATTTACCTCTGCTTCAAGCGGATTATCGGCGCGGTGCTCGCGGCAATCGGGCTCATTGTCCTCTCGCCGCTTATGCTCATAACCGCGCTCGCGGTGCGGCTCGATTCCGACGGACCCGTGCTGTTTAAGCAGCAGCGCCTCGGTGTCGGCGGCGTGCCGTTTGAGATGTATAAATTCCGTTCAATGTGCGTGGGTGCAGAGCATACGGGCTCGGGCGTTTACTCGGACAACTCCGACCCTCGCATAACGAGAGTCGGCAACATTCTGCGCAAGACGAGCATCGACGAGCTTCCGCAGATGCTCAACATCTTAAAGGGCGACATGGCGTGGATAGGTCCGCGCCCCGCACTTACATATCACCCGTGGGAGTACTCCGAATACACCGAGCACCAAAAGCAGATGTTTGACCTGCGCCCCGGCATAACGGGCTGGGCACAGATAAACGGACGCAAGGAGGTGCCGTGGCCCGAGCGCATAGAGCTGAACATCTGGTACGTTCAGCACGTTTCGCTGTGGCTTGATTTGACGATTATCTTCAAAACGGCAATCAAGGTGCTGACGAATGCCGACAACGAAAACGTGGGCGAAACCGCCCCGAGCGAGAACAAAGGAGAGCAGTAAAATGAAGCTCATGTTCATAACAAATAAGCCCACGATTGCGCTCGGTGCGCAGGCGGCGGGCGTTGACCGAATCTTCGTTGACCTTGAGACCGTGGGCAAGGCGGAGCGTCAGGGCGGCATGGACACGGTGCAGTCGAAGCACACCGTCGCGGATGTCGCCGAAATGCGAAAAACCCTTGATAAATCAGAGCTTTTGGTGCGCGTCAACCCCATATACCCCGGCTCGAAGGCGGAGATTGACGCCGTCATCGAGGCGGGTGCGGACATAATCATGCTCCCCTACTTCAAGCACCCGTGGCAGGTTATGAAATTCCTTTTAATGGTAAACGGCAGGGCAAAAACGCTCCTGCTGTTCGAGACACCCGAGGCGGTTAAAAACATCGACAAAATCCTCGAGCTCCGCGGCATCGACGAGTGCTATGTGGGTCTGAACGACCTGCACCTCGGCTACAAGCGCAAATTCATGTTTGAGCTATTAGCGGACGGCACAGTGGATTATCTGTGCTACAAATTTGCGCAGGCGGGCATACCCTACGGCTTCGGCGGCATAGCGCGAATCGGCACGGGACTGCTGTCGGCGGATGTGATACTCGGCGAGCACGTGCGCCTCGGCTCGGGCAGTGTGATACTGTCACGCGGGTTTTGCGACGTGCGCACGATAGCCGAGGACGACTGCGCGGCGGTATTTGCCGAGGAGGTGCCGAAGCTCAGAGCGAAGCACGCAGAGCTTCTGCAGAAGGACGGGCAGTTTTTCGAGGACAATCACGCGGAGCTTCAGCGCATTGTTGCGCAGATTACGGAGAGTAATATATGAAAATTTTAGTAACGGGCGCATTACAGGCGACGGCGCAGGACATTTCGGCACTCGAGGCACTCGGGCACGAGGTCACGGTGCATCCCGACGAGCGTGCGGCGGTTGCAAATCCCGCGCAGTACGACGCGGTTATATGCAACGGGCTGTTCCTCTACAACGACATCGCGGCTTTCACGGCGCTAAAGCTCATACAGCTAACGAGTGCGGGCTATGACCGCGCGCCGATTGAGTACGCCGCCGCGCACGGCATCACGGTCAAGAACGCCGACGGGGTTTACGCGGTGCCTATGGCTGAGTGGACGCTCATGCGGATATTGGAGCTATACAAGAACGCGGCGCGGCTGTTCGGTGCGCGCGCGTGGGAAAAGGACAGGTCATGGCGCGAGCTTTCGGGCAAAACGGCGTGCATAGTCGGCTTTGGTGCTTATGGTGCGGAGGTCGCGAAGCGGCTCAAGGCGTTCGATGTCACGGTGCTTGCCGTGAACAGAAGTGCTAAGCCGAGCGCGTATGTCGATGAATTTCTGCCGCTTTCGGAGCTCAATTCTGCGCTGTCGAGGTCGGACATTGTCGTATCGGCGATTGCGCTGACGGACGAAACGCGCAGGCTGTTTGATGCAGGTCGCTTTGCGGCGATGAAATCGGGCGCGGTGTTTGTGAATGCGGCGCGGGGTGCGCTTGTTGACGAGGCGGCGCTATTGTCCGCGCTCGACGCACGACTGTCGAGTGCGGCGCTTGACGTGTTCGAGATCGAGCCACTGCCCGAGGGCAGTCCCCTGCGAAAGGCGCAAAACCTGCTTATTTCCCCGCACAATAGCTTTGTCGGCGAGGGCAATCACGCACGCTTGATGTCGAAAGTCCTGCGGACTTTCGAGTGATGAACTATGAGTGATGAGTGATGAGTGTTTGGTGCAGACTAAAATTAACGCCGTAGGGGTGAATGGAGCGTTAGCGCAATGAGCCCGCTATTTAGAGCGTAGAACTATGAGTGATGAGTGATGAGTTATAGGAGAAAGACATGGAAGACAGCATATTAAGAACAAAGTCACGGCAATATGCGCTTGATATTATCAAAGCCTGTCGTGAAATGCGAAAAAGCCGCGTTGAATACGCGTTAATCGACCAGTTAATGAGAAGCGGAACATCGGTTGGTGCCAATGTCCACGAGGCACAATATGCTCACGGCAAAAAGGATTTTGTCTCGAAGCTCGAAATCGCACTCAAGGAGTGCAACGAAAGCTCATATTGGTTAGACCTGTTGTTAAGCACGCAAAGCATTGACCCGCGAACTTGCAAGAAATTACTTGCCGAATGTGACGAGATACGGCGACTGCTGATTTCCTCGATATTGACAGTCAAATCCAAACTAAACAACTAAACTCATAGTTCATCACTCATCACTCATAGTTCTACACTCAGTTCATCACTCATCACTCATCACTCATCACTCTTCACTCGCAAAGCGGGCTCATTACGCTGACGCTCCATTCACCCCTACGGTGTCGGATATAGTCTGCACCGTTCACTCATCACTCTTCACTCATCACTCTTCACTCTATTTTAATATATATTTTTGGTTGCAAAATATTGACAATCGTGTGTTAAGATCGTATAATTATAATCTAATAATGTACGATGCGAAAGCATCTGCATTTTTAGGGAAAATCTTGAACAATCAAGTAAAAAATGACTGAAAAGTCTAATCCGGAGGTACGGAATATGAGTAAATTAAAAAGAGGCTTAAGCTTTGTGCTCTGTCTTGTGATGGTGCTGTCGCTTTTGACGGGCATCCCCATTGTGCCGAACACTGAGCTTGATACGGGTGTTGAGACCGAGGCTTATGCAAAGGACTCGAACACTAACGCGGGCACATCGGAATGGGTGACGCTTTGGCATACCACGCCCCTGTTCCTTAACGCGAGTGCGAGTAAGCTGAGCACACTGAGCACCCTGCTGACAGTGGGTAATCAGATTACCTTCCGTTCTCTTATTCCCATCACCATGGGCGGCGACACTATGCGCTTCACTATCTCCAACCAGTACGGTGACAAAAGTCTGCTCATCGGTGAGATTACCATAGCTAAGGGCGGCGGCAGCGATGTTGGCTGTTGGGCAGACGGAACTGCCTCAATCTTTATAAAGGGTACCTCTAACAGTGGCTCAACCAAGTCCTTCAGCAGTGCATTCAGCCAGGCGATTGCCGCAGGCAAAGCCTCCGTCGGAACAGACGGTGAGGGTACCACCTGCATCTGCATTCACGCAGGACAGACGGTAACCACCGACCCCATTGATGTTTCAAGCCTTAATCTTGAGGCCATGGATAACATTTCATTCTCAACTTATCTGTGCAACTTCAAGTCTTTCAGCGGCGGTATCACGGGCGGTCTTATAGGTGCAAGGACATCCTACCTCCGTATTGCGGATACTTCGTTCAACTGCAACCACACTGAGCAGTTTGACTTGGACTACAGTACCATTCACGCTGCTGAGCTTACAAGCTCTGACGATACAGGCGACTACAATGTCATTCCCTTCATCACGGGAATTGAAGTAAAGCGCGACACCATAAAGGGCGTTGACGATGTAAACAACGCCTACACTACAGTCATATTCGGTGACTCCACCGTTGCAAACGATATTCCTATTTACCTCGCACAGAGGCTCCAATCAAGAGGCATTGACGGCGTTGCGGTTACCTATGCGTCAACCAAGGGCAACGAGCTTCTCCTGAACGGTCAGTCCAACTCCCCCGATGACAGCGAAACCTCCTCCGACTGCAGCGGCCCCCCCATGGGCAAATCAGGTCTTGCGATTATGCAGGATATTGTTCAGCTCCCCGGTGTAAAGAAGGTTATCGTCAAGGAGGGTATTAACGATATTCTCCACCCCTACTGTGATGACCTTGACGGCAACTACGCTCACAGGACCACGGCGGCGGAAATAATCGCGGGCTATAAGCAGCTTATCAAGATAGCGCACGACGCGGGCGTTGAAATTTACTTCTACGAGCTCACCCCGTGGGCGGGCACTGATGGTTCAAACGGTGTTTCCTACACCCGTGACAGCCAGCTTTATTGGGCATTGGACAGATTCTCTGATGCTCAAAAGTTAGCTTTTGCGTCCGAGGCTGAAAGCATCCGTACCGCGGTAAACGCATGGCTCAGGCAATACGGCGAAAAATACGATAATTATGCCACCGCAGGACGCAACACAAAATCCGACGGTGCCGCGACAATCTCCGTAGGCAATAACAACTACGGTGCCACATCATACGGCGGCACATCGGGCGGACAATCGTGCGACGCAATCTACGCCCGCACCCCCGCCAACCTCTCCTCGGGCAGCAGCTTTGACACCTTTGGCTTCATAAGCCTTTCGAATATGTACTACTCTGACACGAATTTCCTCAACCTTGCCTACACCACGGACGGTATTCACTTCACCTCCGCAGGTCAGTCAGAGGTAGCAAAGCTAACCCCCACGACTATTTTCTACAAGGAAAATGAGAACTACGAGGCGGGCACTGGCGCAGAGAAAATAATAGAAAACATATTCCTATCCACCACAAGCCTCAGTAACGGCTATGACTACTATATCGTCAACACCAACGGCATTATTAACACGGGCAAAAGCTATACGGTTTACAACAATGCCGCAGATTACAATCAGTCCGTATCGGGCTATGCGGTTTCAAATACCAAGGTTACTTCAATATCAACTGACGGTGTGTATTATGGTGCTTGGAGTGATTTTCCCAACTTTAAGCTTGATGCAATAGGCATTTCGGAAATGTCCACAATCGGAGAGTTGTCCATACCCGTGCAGGTTGGCACAGAACAGAAGCCATACATAATCGGCAACAGCAAAAATGCAAGTGCGAAGTGGCATCTGACAGGCAACAATAGTAGCAATAACTTCCTATGGGAAAACAACAGTTGGTATCTTGCTTGGTACTTCCCCTCCACTTGGAGTGGCGACGTTGTATATCCCACTTCTCCATATAATGGAACACCCGCTACCAGTGGTATCACTAAAGGCTGGTACTCATTTACCCATGTTGAAGCTAAGACAAATGGTATGGTTGACCTTTACTACAATGGTAATACCAATAAGAACCTTGTTTTCTTCAACACAAACATGGATAAGATGTGGACGAACAGAGGTAATTATTTGGGCAAGCACAATCTCACAAGTGCAGGAACAAACTATGGTCCGCAATTTGCCGCGAGTAAAAGAGGTGTGGATGGTGGTGTAACTAATTTCTACGCCAACACCAACCTAGACGAAAGCTACAACCTTGCGCTGTTTGACAGCAACGGCTACCAGGTCAAGGCAACTCTTGATATAACGGGCAGCGGAATTGACGACACCTCCGCTGATAACAGCCTCTTTTACAGAAAGGCAGCCAACAGCACCGTTTCTCTTCAATTCAAGCTCACATCACAGGTGCTCGATAATACAGGCTCCCCCACGGGCTCTGTTTATACCGACTCTCCCGCAAGCAACGACGCAAGAGGTCCCTATTCGTTCTACACCTTCGGCGATAACCAGAAAATCTTTTGGTACAGCACCGATACGAGCGTTGCAGCCGTAAGCCAGTCTGCATGGGATTCCTCTGCTAAATACTCTAACGGCGGCGGCACGCTCACCTTCACGGGCAAAAGCGGCAGTACCGATATTGTTGCGAACTTCCTTTGGACCGAAGATGACGGCACAGACTATGTGTTCGATAACAACAGCTGGCAGTATTACTCCACAGCCGAAAAGAATGCCGCAATCGCAAACAAGACAAAGGTCCCCAGCACTACCGACAGCGGCTATCACTGGGTTGAGATACGGCAAAACACTTGGGTTTGGACCAACTACCACTGGCTCGCCTCTAAAAACACCGTCACCAACGTTAAGAGCTACGGTGCGGATATCCTCCTCGGCTCATTGACCGATAACACAGGCACCGACAACAGCTTCGTTTTCGTCGGCGATCCCGACGCAAATGACAGCGCACTCACCGCAATGGCTTCTACCGACCCCGCAGGTCTGGAGCTTAAGGGCACAGGCTGGTCATGGTCAAGCTCCAACACCTCAGTAGCCACTGTTACCAATGCGTTCTCCGACTATGCAACCTTGAAGTTCAACAAGGCAGGCAGCGCGACAATTACCGTGACGCGTATTGACTCAAGCGGCAACGCCGTAAAGGGCTTGGACGGCAATAATATCACGAGCACAATTTCCGTCCAAAGAGTTGACGCAACCTTCACGGGCAAAATGTACGTCGGCGCGAACGAAATCACTTCGTACACCCTGAACACATACAAGGGGCAGAACACGGCTGAGCTCCTCACCGCATACACAAGCTCGCCCGCGGGTTATTCCCTGCCCGCAGGCGGTACCTGGACTTGGACGAGCAGTAACCCGAGCGCTGTGACCGTTTCGGGCTCGGGTGCAACCGCCACCATAACGGGCGGAAGTGCGAACGCCAACTCCACCGTCACCGCGACCTACACCTACAACAACAAGGTGTACTGCACCTGCTCCGCAACTATCACCAACGTTGCCACAGCAAGCTATACCGTTACTATCAACACCTATAAGCAGAACACCGACGGCAAGACTTATACCAAGACCACTACTACCGACACTGCTTTGTACGGCAGCACCTATGATGCCGTAGCAAAAGGCAAGTACGGTAATATCACGGGCTTCACCAAGAACACAGGCAAGAGCATTACAAGCGGCACCGTGACTGAAGACGGTCTGACTTTGAATCTTTACTACGACAGAAGCAGCTACACCGTTACTATCGATACCTATAAGCAGAATACCGACTGCTCAACTTATACCAAGACCACGCAGACGGTTTCTGTGAAGTACGGCAGTACCTACAATGCCGTGACTGAGGGCAAATACGGTGATATCACGG
>DCHB01000036.1:32735-34174 GCA_002314685.1 Clostridiales bacterium UBA1763 | reverse complement strand
CGTGAACGAAAACACTTCTCACGGAACGAGCGTCGAAATTTCCGAAGGAAATGAGGCGCAGAGTGCAGTGCAAGCCCCCTTCATAGTGAACATCGAAGATGTTCGCTATGAAATTATAAGCCGTATCCTATCGCGAGTCCGAACAAAAGCATTGCGCTTGTAAACAGCAGGTTTGCGCCCTGGAACTTCCAGCTCCATTTTGCCCAGTCGCCGTAGCTCACTCCCGCAAGTCCGAGGCTTATAAGCAGTGCGGGATTAGTGGGATAAAACACATTTGAGAAGCCGTCGCCGAAGGCGAAAGCCATAATGCAAAGCTGTGTGGGGATGCCGAAAACCTGAGCAATCGGTACTATTATCGGGATAAGCAGGAATGCCTTTGCCGAGCCCGATGCGATGAAGAAGTTGAGTCCGAGAACAAGCAGGTAGATAAACAAAATCACAACCCATTTGGGCAGTGTGCTTGCCGTCAGGACTGCCGAATGCAGTACCGTGTCGAGTATGTTTGACTCCTCGAGGGTGTATTTAATGGACGATGCCATGAGTATCATAATAACCGCAGGCAGTATCTCAACCACGCCGTCAAGGAAGGATTTGCCGAAGCGCTTTCCGTCCATACCCGAAACGAGTGATGCTGTGACACCTGCCGCGAGGAACATT
This sequence comes from Clostridiales bacterium UBA1763, assembly GCA_002314685.1. GTDB lineage: Bacteria > Bacillota > Clostridia > Oscillospirales > Oscillospiraceae > F23-B02. Next base: position 33,517 of record DCHB01000036.1, on the reverse strand, counting down.
ACAGCGACAATTACGAGAGTGTAATCCTGCAGGGCGGAGATAAAGCTTGAGCTGAAAACAATGACTATGCCCGTGCCGAGAATAATTGCAAAGCACTTGAGCGCTCTGTCCATTTTTACATTCTTCGTAAAGCTATCCGCTGTGCGCTCGGCACTGATTGGCTTTTCGATTTTCTTTGCGTGAGCTCTGATAAATGCAAAAAGCAAGGCATAAATGAACACAAAGTTTACGGCGCGAAGCCCTGCGCCCGAGAACATGGGAAGCCCCGCAAGCGACTGTGCAACACCTATGGTAAACGGATTGCACACGCCCGCCGCAAAGCCGCAGCCCGCAGCAAGTATGCTCATGCCCATGCCCGTTATGGCATCCCAGCCGAGTCCGATTGCAAGGGCGACGACAATGGGTACAAGCGGTACGCATTCCTCAAACGAGCCGACGAAGGCACCCATTGACATGAAAAACAGCAAGACCATTGCCATAAGCTTATAGCGCGAGCTGCCGAAGCGGCTGACTATGCGGTCAAGCATATACTTCATCAAGCCGCAAATCTCAAGGCTGTTGAATATGCCGCCGATTACAAGCAGGAACACGATGACCGCAATGAGCATTGCACTGCCCGATGCGCCGAACACCAAAAACGGGGACAAAAGCCATTTCCAGAACGGAATTCCGCCGTCTATGTAGCGAAATTCGCCTTCTGTGTCGATAATTGAGTTGCCGTTTGCATCAAGCACGCGGTCATACTGACCTGCGGGAATAATAAATGTCAGTGCGTATGTCAG
>DCHB01000036.1:0-32723 GCA_002314685.1 Clostridiales bacterium UBA1763 | reverse complement strand
CAGAATGAATATAACCAAAATCGCCGTTACAAACGATTTTACCGATACATTCAAGCCTTCTTTTTCTGTTGACTTATCCATATTAAACCTCGCTGATTATATATTTGAAAAACTCCACCGCGGGGACAAGTGTATCAATGCTTATGTTTTCGTCTATGCCGTGGATACTGCTTAGCTGCTGCGCGTCGATTGTGAACGGAGCAAAGCGGATACAGCAATCGCTGACGCGGGAGAAATAGCGGCTGTCACTTGCACCCGTCATAATATACGGCGTGGGAATAACATTCGGGAATACGGCGTTCACCGCTTTTTCGACAAGCTTGAAGCCCTCACTGTTGAAATCGCTTATATGCGACTCCAAGCCCGGGTCGAGCACTACTGTTTCAATATCAAACTTTGCCGCAAGCTCAGCAACCTTCTTTATACTGTCTGCGCCGCCCTGATGATGCGAAAAGCGCATATTTCCGACAACGAATGCCTCCTGCGGCAAAACATTCGTTCCCTCTGCGCCGCCCGCCATTGTGAATGCAAGCGTTGTTTTCAGCATCGCACCCGCCATGGGGGATACCTTCGGCATGACCTTGCAAAGCAAGGGCTTGAGCCTGCCCGCATTTTTTAGCACCACACCAAGTGCGCCACCCATTGAGGGTGCCATTCTTCTGAGCATTTCAACGACAGTCGGCGAAAGCTCGACATCGAATAAATCCGCCTTTTCAGCCGCCGCCATGAATTTGCCGAGGCGCACAAGCGGCGTATTTTTGCCGGGGGTTGAGGCGTGTCCGCCGTTTGAACGGGCAATGAATTTGAGGTCGGCACAGCCCTTTTCTCCGACACCTATCATCGCAAAATAACTGTCTGCACCGCCGATCGGGTCATACATTATCATGCCGCCCTCATCGAGTGTCATGAAAAACTCGATGCCTCTGTTTTTCAGCTCGGTGCTTATCATATCCGCGCCCGTACCCTCGACCTCTTCGGTGCAAGCCGACTCGAAATACACATCTCTCGACGGCACAAAGCCCTCGGCGGCAAGCTCATCCGCGGCACGGAGCATAGCCCACAGACTGCATTTTGTATCAACCGTGCCTCTGCCCCATACTCTGCCGTCGCATATATCGCCCGAGAAGGGCTCGTGCTGCCATTTGCCGCCCGCCTCAACGACATCGTGATGACTCATCAGCATAAGCGGCTTCTGCTCGGTTTTGCCCTTCCATTTTATAAGCAGGCTTCCGTCAAAGCTTTCGGTCTGTGTGACAGCGAAAAGACTGGGGAACATTTCGTACATTACATTACGAAATTTCTCAAACTTTTCATCGGTTTTCACACCCCAGATTGAAATTGTTTCAGTCTGTATGAGCTTTGACAGCTCCTGCGCGTATTTCATTTCTCTGTTGTTATCCATATCGGTGCCTCTTTATTACACTAATTCATTACTACTATACCACGGCATACAGCAAATTGCAAACTTAAAAATTTAGTATTGACAAAACGAAGCGATAAGTATATATTGACTGTATGAGTACAAAGCACACAGTTAAACGACTTGGAGGGATTTAACATGATTAGTGTGAACTTCCGAGACCCCCGCCCTATCTACGAGCAGATAAAGGACAACCTGCGCAGGCTTATCGTATCCGATGTATTGCCTGCCGACAGTAAGCTTCCTTCCGTTCGTGAGATGGCATCTGAGCTTGCAATAAACCCCAGCACAATTCAAAGAGCTTATCGCGAGCTTGAGGCTGAGGGTTATATCTGCTCGGTTCCCGGTAAGGGCAGCTTCGTCTGTGCAACCGACGATGCTGACAGAGCAAGACAGGCGGAGCTTCTCGGCAAATTTGATGAGCTTGTTACCGAGCTCGGCTATATCGGCGTTAATAAGCCCATGCTTATTGAGCGTCTGAAAGGAGACTGAGTTTATGATTGAAGTTAAAAACGTTGTAAAGGAATTTGACGGCTTTCGCGCTCTTGACGGACTGACCATGACTGTGCCGACGGGCTCGGTTTACGGTCTTGTCGGTCCCAACGGTGCGGGCAAATCGACAATTATCCGTCATCTCACGGGCATATACAAGCAGGATGCGGGCGAGATAAGCGTTGACGGCGCACCCGTTTTTGAAAACTGTGAGGTCAAAAACCGTATCGGCTATATTCCCGACGACATTTTCTATTATCCCAACGCAACAATTAACGAGATGAAGGAATATTACAAAAGCATCTACAAGACCTTTGACGAGGAGCGCTTTAAGAAGCTTGCCGAGGTTTTCAACCTCAACCCCAAGCATCAGATGCGCAGACTCAGCAAGGGTATGCAGAAGCAGGCGGCATTCTGGATTGCCGTTTCACTGCACCCCGAAATCCTTATACTCGACGAGCCCGTTGACGGTCTTGACCCTGTAATGCGCCGTCAGATATGGAGCATTATCATGGCAGATGTTGCGGAAAACGGCACTACTGTGCTCGTATCCTCGCACAATCTGCGTGAGCTTGAGGATGTCTGCGACCACGTGGGCATCATGAACAAGGGCAGGATTATGATTGAGCGCAGTCTTAACGAGCTGCAGGAGAACATAGTCAAAATTCAGCTTGCTCTGCCCGACGGAGCTGAGCTTCCCGAGGGGCTCGACATTCTGCACAAGTCCTCAACGGGCAGACTGCAGTCGCTTATTATGCACGGACAGCTTGAGGAGATTACGGAAAAGCTTGCAGGCTCAATGCCTCTGTTTATAGATGCCGTTCCCCTCACGCTTGAGGAAATATTCATTTATGAGCTGGGAGGTGCCGACTATGAAGTCAAAGACATCGTTCTTTAATGCAGGACTCTTCAAAAATCTGCTGAAGCGCTTCTGGCCGCTTTGGTTTGCTTATTTTGCAATCTGGTTTATCGGACTTCCGCTTGTGACTCTCGTTCAAAGCAGCACAGAAGATGCCAGCGCTGTTGAAAGCCTCGTTGGCTCCTATTCAGCCGAGATAAACACAGATATTCTGTATAACCTCGATTCACTGCTGCACTTCGCAATCATTTCGGTCTTCATTATGGCAATATGCACCGCCGCGGCTGTGTTCGGCTTCCTGTTCAACACTCGCAGCACGGGCATGGTGGCATCTATGCCCATAAGCCGTAATGCGGTATTCACCTCGGCTTATCTTGCGGGTCTCGTTCCCGTTGTTTCGGCAACATTTCTTATCGCCGTATTCAACATTCTGTTTTCTCTCGGCGGTACGGGGCTCTCCGTAAGCTCGATTATCAGAATTAACATGACCTTCTTCGGCGCGTGCTCAATGGAATTTGTCGTGTTCTACGGCATAGCTGTTTTGACGGCTATGATGACGGGCAACAATTATGCCATGCCCGTTCTGTACGCAATTTTCAATTTCCTGTTTGTCGGAATGGAGCAGATAGTCGGATTCATCTACGGTCAGTTCGTTTACGGCTACAACGCAGACTTTACCTCGCACCTTGATTTCACCTCTCCGTTTATCTACTTCTTCGAGAAAATCAATAACATTTCCTCCGTCGGCTTCATCGCAAAAACAAGAACTGTTTCGCAGGTCATCGAGGGTTGGGGCACTCTCATCATCTACTGTGCTCTCGGTATCGTGCTGGCTGTCATCGCACTTCTGATGTTCCGCAGGAGAAGAATGGAATCCGCGGGCGATGTTATTGCCGTTAAGGCACTGCGTCCTGTATTCAAATACGGCGTTACGGTATGCGTGGCACTGTGCTTCGGACTTCTGTTCTACTCGATCGTATCATGGGACACGAATTCCAGAACAACTGAGCTTATTCTTCTCGCTCTCGGCTATATTATCGGCGCATTTATCGGCTACTTTGCCTCGCAGATGATGCTGAAAAAGAGTCTGCACGTATTCCGCGGAAGCTTGACCGGCTGTATTGTGATATCCGTGCTCTGCATAGCATTTGCCGTATGCTGTGTATTTGATGTTCTGGGCTTGGGCAACACACTTCCCGATGCAGACGATGTTTACAGTGTCACCTTGTGGTCTGAATGCACCTTCTCGAGCGAGGAGGATGTCGAAAAGATACTTGAGATTAACAGGTCAATAATCGACAACCGCGACAAATACAGCGAGCTTGACCCGACAGACTACGAGTCTGTATTCTGTGTTGAGTTCAGCTATATGCTAAAGGACGGCTCGGTAATTCGCCGCTACTACGAGATAAGCAACGATGAAAACTACGCCGCTTATTCGGAGCTTATGAACTCCAACTCCGCGATAAAGGCGTATTACAGCTGGGTTTACAAGCTGTCGGCGGCTGATATCACTTATGCAAATCTCACCGATTACAACAATTCCGATTACTTCTCCTCCGAAATTACTTCGAGGCAGGCGTATGAGCTCTGCAAGGCGTTTGAAAAGGATATTGAAAGCGGCGTTGTTGTTTCCGATTTCAATTTGCCCACAGACGCTAATCCCGTATATGAGTTAGGGCTCGATATAGATGTCGTAGAGGGCAGTGCGCTTGCAGAAAGCGGCGGCTTAGAGGTTGAACAATGCTCATACTACTACTTCTCCATTTACCCCGAATACACAAACTGCATTGCATGGATTAACGAAAACCTTGCAAAATAACAAAAATACTCAGCTTTTCCGTTGGAAAGCTGAGTATTTTTAATTTTTTCAGCATTTGTTCATGCCTTTGTCATAATCATGCGTTATTATACAGTCAACGCAATGTAGTGCGTCGGAGGGTTGTATGGACGAAAAGGACAAGAAAGACGTTTCCTCGGAGGAAAAAGCCGAACAAGTGAATGAGGGCTTCGACGAAAGCGGTGAATACCATTTCGTCAGACCTGAGCAGAAGCTTTACGAGGATGCGGGCTTTGTCCCCTGCGATGAGGATACCGATATCCCCAAGCGCTATGTCCCGACAGCCAAGAAGGTCAAGGACTTAGACGGCGGCAAGGGCTTTTTCAAGCTCACCTGTCTGTGCCTTGCCTGTGCGCTCATAGGCGGTCTTATCGGCGGATTTATTGTTTCAAAGGTTAATCCGCAGGAGGACACGCCCGATGTCGTAAGCTCCGAAAAGCCCATTTCGACGACCAAATCGGAAAACGAGGCCAAAACGATCAGCTCGGCAAATGATATATACTCGCTCGGCTGTCAGCAGGCTGTGGGTATCACGACCGAAGTCACGACAACAAACTGGTTCGGTCAGACGAGCTCAAGCGCAGTTTCGGGCTCGGGCTTTGTTGTAACCGAGGACGGATATATCATCACGAATTTCCACGTAATCGAGTACGCATATCTGTATAATTACGATGTTTCGGTCATGTTCTACGACGGCGAAACCTATAAGGCGAGCATAGTCGGTGTCGAGGAGGATAACGACATTGCCGTTTTGAAGATAGACGCCGAGGGTCTCTCCCCCGTTGATATAGGCGACAGTGATGCGATAACCGTCGGCGAGTCGGTTTACGCCATAGGAAACCCGCTCGGCGAGCTTGCCTTCTCCATGACGACGGGCAATGTCAGCGCACTTGACCGCAGTATTGCCACGAGCGAGGGCACAACGGCGATCAGTATGTTCCAGTTCGATGCCGCCGTCAATTCGGGCAACTCGGGCGGTCCGCTTTACAACTCAAGCGGCGAGGTTATCGGCATCGTGACCGCAAAATACAGCTCCACGGGCGTTGAGGGCTTGAGCTTTGCAATCCCCATCAACGACGCGGTTGATATAGCAAACGACCTTATCACAAAGGGTTATGTCTCGGGCAAGGCGTACTTAGGCGCGAATATTGACAGCCGCTACACCTCGGTTTACGCAGAGTATTACAGTATGCCCGAGGGCGCTTATGTGTTCAGCGTCGAGTCCGATTCCTGTGCGGAGGACTGCGGTCTTGCCGCAGGCGATATAATAACCAAGCTCGGCGACGATGAGATTAAAAGTCTCACAGACCTCGACTCGGCACTGCGGCACTATCATGCGGGCGAAACCGCGGATATAAGCGTTTATCGCTCGGGAGAGTATTTGATACTCAGCGTCACATTTGACGAAGCGAAGCCGAGCGCAGACAGTAACGAGAAGCCTTCAAGCTCCGTTCAGTCTGCCGCATAAATTTGATATTCTTCTCATTCTCCTTTTTTTACATCCTCTCTTTTTCAGCAAAGGGCCACGGTATTGTACCGTGGTCTTTTGTGTTTTTGTGCGTAAAGCAGGCTTTGTTAAAAATAGCCAAAATTTATCGGTAATTTTTTACATCAAAAAGCTGTTAAAAAATAAATTATGCTTCAAAAGTCTGCATTGTGTATGATATAATTTTTTCATCAATATTATATATTGGGAGGAAAAAATGAGAAAGAGAGCAATAAGCATAATTTTGGCGTTGTGTATGGTTTGCACACTAATGCCCTCCGTTGGAGCTTCGGGCATTCCAAGTCTAACCGTAGATCAAACTTGGTCTGGACAATGGTCAAGCAAAACTGATTACTACTATTTTAATCTGACCATTCCCGAATCTGGCTATTATAACATTCATGTCATAGATTATAATGACACTGGTTATTTCACATTAGAATCTTACGATTCCGATCCATACCTTGACTGTTATCTATATTGGCTTGACACATACGACCGTTTGTCTGCAGATTTTGTTTATTATAATGAGTATATAGAAAAAGGCGATTATGAAATAAGATGTTCATATTGTGACTATTCAGATAATAACGCTAACGCAAATCTTTCAATAACATTTGAAAGCAGTGACTTCGTTCCTGATACTATTACGGAAACATCCAAGCAATTTGTTTTAACAGCGAATTCAAATTGTGAATTTAAGATTCACACCAGCGAGGCTGGCGACTATGTCTTTAAGTCAAACAATTATATATCTACTCTTTTCTTTTATAGCGACGACCATTCGTACTTTGATGGTGTATTTTCAGACTATGAATGCGGTTTCAAGAACTGTATTTTCAAATTAGAAGCAAATAAAGATTATTACCTATCTTTCTACACCCTTAATAATATTGGTGAATCAGGGTTGCCTATTAGATTAAGCTTCTCAAAAACTGAGCTTAATATTGAAGATATTCAAATATCTTCGCAATACCGCAAGCTATCGGGAAGCAGTGATTTTGATGAATCTGATTTTGATTATGAAGTTACATTCGATAATGGAAGTTCATCAGTTATGTCCTTATATGAATTAGAGGAATATGGTCTTCCAGACTTATATGTATATTATAATGGTAAATATAATACACTGACTGACGAAGAGGAAATATACGAAACAGGAGAGCAATCCGTAATAATATCATCACATGATTTCTTAGAATGTGAATCAACAATTACTATTTCTTCCTATTACGATTGTTTCTCTTATCTTTCACCCATTAGCGAATATGATGACTTTTATATTGATCCTGAGAACGGGCAATATGCGACATATTATTGGCATATTAATATGGACTATTGCGGAATGTATGGATATTACGACGATGGTTCTATGGAAGAAGCCTTACGCTACTGGAATATAAGGATTTTTGATGAGAACAACAACGAGATACCTTTCGACGATGATATAAACGCTTGGCCTTTGGTTGGCGGTGTGGATTATATTTTGCAGTTCGATTATGGCTTTTCTGATTATTATGAAGATCAAGTATGGTTTTATTTTAGAAACATAGTTGCAGAGCATAGCTATTCTAAAGTAGCTGTTTATGAGCCAACCGAATCAAAAATGGGTTATTCAGTATATGCTTGTGGATGTGGGGACTGGTATATGGCAGATTACACCATTGCCGCACCGACCTTGAAGATTACGACCTCTGCGGGCAAGCCGCAAATATCTTGGAACGCTGTTGACGGTGCGACAAAGTATTACATCTATCGCTCAACCGACGGCGGTAAGACCTACAAGTATGTCACCTACACAAGCAGCACAAGCTACACCGACAGCAAGGCAACAGTCGGCACAAAGTACAGCTACAAGGTTGTCGCCGCGGCAACGATTGACGGCACAACGGTCAAGAGTGATTACAGCAATGCAACAAAGCCTATCACTTGCACAACTGCCGCACCGACAATCTCCATAGCACGCTCAAATGGCAAGCCTAAGCTTTCGTGGAAGGCTGTCACGGGTGCGACAAAGTACTACATCTACCGCAGTACCGACGGCAAGACCTACAGCTACCTGACAAGCACGACAAGCACGAGCTATACCAACACGGGTGCCGCATCGGGCAAGAAGTACTACTACAAGGTCAAGGCAATCAAGGTCGTAAACGGCACGGCGGTTGCCTCGGCATACAGTAACGAAAAGAGCCTGTTCACAACGCTCACCGCGCCGACTGTATCAATCACCCGTTCAAGCGGCAAGCCGAAAATCTCATGGAAGGCTGTCACGGGCGCGGATAAGTACATCATCTACCGCAGTACCGACGGCAAGACCTTCTCCCAGCTCACAACCACAACAAAGCTCAGCTACACCAACACCAAGGCAACCAAGAACAAGACCTACTACTACAAGGTCAAGGCGGTCACAAATCAGACAAGCGCCGCCACCTCCGCTTACAGCAAGGCTGTCAGCATCAAGGCAACTAAATAAAAAAGCAAATAGCAGAGTGTAGAATTTTCTACACTCTGCTTTTAATATGCTCAAATTATCTTTTTCTCTGTCCGCAGACGGTGCAATAATTGCCTCTTTCGTAAAAATGCCTGCCCGACTCGATGTGCTGTTTCATCTTGATAAAGCGCAGTCTTTCCGCTTTTGTCAGCTTGCCCTTGTAGCTTCGGTTTGAGTAATCGTTCAGCAGGGCGATACACACAAAGGCGAAAATCAGCCCGAAAAAGCAGAAAATTACAAACGCCGCCCACAAAACGCCGATGACAACCTCGCCGATATACGGGCCCTCGAGGAAGGGTCTGAAAAAGAATGCCGCGCCGAGGGCTACAAGCGTCAATATCAGATACAGCACAAACTGCGGGTACAGCGTCGGCGGAAGCTTGCCGCAATGCGGGCAAATCTTCATTCCCTCTGGAATACGGTTATGGCATTTTTCACACTCTCTCATACTGTATCTCCTTTGCTTTGTTACTCCGATTATATGCTAAGTCACCTTTTCAGTCAAGGCAAAACGGGACACCGCAAACGCGATGTCCCGTTTTAAGTCATTATTACTTTGTGTAGTTGTCGAAGTAGCCCTGAATGTAGATAATCGGGGTGCCCTTGTCGCCACTGCCGGAGGTCAGGTCGCACAGTGAGCCAATGAGGTCGGTGAGTCTTCTCGGGGTCGTGCCCTCGGATGCCATCTGTCCCTTGAGGTCGCCGTCCTTCTCCATAATCTTTGCGGAGATTGCCGCCTTGAGCTCGTCGCCCGACAGAGATGCGAACTCGTTATCTGCGAGGTACTTGAGCTTGAGCTCGTTGGGTGTGCCCGCGAGACCTGCGGTGTAGCCCGGGGATACAACGGGGTCAGCCAGCTCCCAAATCTTGCCGACGGGGTCCTTGAATGCGCCGTCGCCGTAAACGAGGACTTCAACGGTCTTGCCCGTCTTGTCATAGATGAGCTTCTGCACTCGCTCTACGAATTCCTGGCAGTTAATCGGGAAGAGCTTTATTGTGTTCTCGGTTGCCTTGTTTGAGCCGAGCAGTCCGCAGAAATCATTGTAGCCGCTTCCGTTTACGGGTGCGGTGAGGATGTCATCAAGACCGTAAACAGTCTCGGCACCGTTCTTCTTAAGAATGCGCTTTGTGCGCGCTCTTGTGTGGATGTCACAGCACAGCACGTCCTTGGTGTAGTCAAGGATTGCGCTTGCCTTGTTTGCGAATATAATCTCGCACTCACAGCCGCACTCGGTTATAAGCTGCTTGTAGTATGCAACATAGTCAACGCCCGTGAAGGGGTGCAGTGTGTAGCCGAACAGCTCGCGGTACTTCTCCTCGGTGAGGACATCTGTGTAGGGGTCAACGCCCTTTTCGTCGAGCAGGTCAATATCAAACAGATGGTTGCCGACCTCGTCGGAGGGGTAGCTGAGCATGAGGGTAATTTTCTTGCAGCCGCTTGCAATGCCGCGCAGGCAGATTGCAAATCTGTTTCTGCTGAGGATGGGGAAAATTACGCCGACGTGTCCGTTGGGGAATTTTGCCTTGATGTCCTCGGTAATTGCTTCAACGCTTGCATAGTTGCCCTGTGCTCTTGCGAGGATAGACTCGGTTACGCCGATGACATCCTTCTCACCGATTGTGAGCTTCTCTGCCTCGATGCAGTTGAGCACACTCTCGCTGACTATCTTTGCAAGGTCATCGCCCTCACGAATGATGGGAGCTCTCACGCCTCTGACTACTGTTCCGTAGGTTCTTTCCATGTCGTTCTCCAATCTGCCGTTAAGCAAAATAAACTGAAAGTCAAAAAATCTCTTGCCTTTTCGCTCTTATTATATTACAATTCATGCCATAAGAAAAGTTAATTATTTTTATGTTTATATAAGTAATTCTAATCGGTGACACTATGAAAGACTCTTTTTCTCTCGACCTCTACCGCGTTTTTGCCGCGGTCTATGAGTTCAAATCCTTTTCCGAGGCGGCAAGGCATCTATTTGTAACGCAAAGCGCGGTCAGTCAGTCGGTAAAGCAGCTTGAGGGCTTGCTCGGCGTTGAGCTTTTCGTGCGCGGCAAGCGGTCTGTCGCTCCGTCTGTTGAGGCGCGTCAGCTTTACGAGATGATTGCCCCCGCAATCGGCACAATTTGCGAGGCGGAGGAGCGTATCGACAGACTAAAGCGGCTTGATGACGGCTTTTTGCGCGTCGGTGCCGCCGACACCGTTGCGCGGCACTTCCTCCTGCCCTATCTCAAGCGTTGGAACGAGCTGTACCCGAATGTCCGCCTGCAGGTCATTAACAGAACGAGCACCGAGGCATTTGCCTTGCTGTCGGCGGGCAAGCTCGATGTCGCGTTTGTCAACTCCCCCGTCGATACGGGGAAGTTTTCGACTAAAAAATGTCTCACCCTGCACGATGTTTTCATCGCCGCGGACGCATTTTCTCAGCTCAAGGGGCGGGTTATAAGCCGCGGTGAGCTGTGCTCCTATCCTCTTATTATGCTCGAAAAGCTTTCAAATACCCGAAGAAGCATTGACGAGAGCTTCATGCAGTCGGGCATTGTGCTCAATCCCGAGATTGACCTCGGCTCGCACGACTTGCTCGTTGACTTTGCGAGGATAAATCTCGGTGTCTCCTGCGTCACGCGGGAGTTCGCCGACATTGACGGAAGCTTGTTCGAGCTTGAGCTCGATAAGCCTCTTCCTGAACGTGAACTTGATCTTTGTTGGCTTGATGCGGGCACTTTATCCAGCGCAAAGAAAAAATTCATTGATATGTTCTAAAAAAATGTTGATAATATCGGAAAATACATATATAATTAGAGTCGTAACATTTTAGCCTTACAAAAATATTACCTGATGATAAGGAGACCGATATGAACATCGTAAAAACACTTGAAGACAGCAAACTCACTCTTAAGCTTGAAGGTCGTCTTGACACCTCCACCGCACCCGAGCTTGACGCTGTGCTGAATGAGAGTCTCGACGGAATTACTGAGCTCGTATTTGACATGGAGGCACTTGCATACATTTCCTCGGCAGGTCTGCGTGTTCTGCTCGCCGCCCAGAAGAAGATGAAGAAGCAGGGCAAGATGGAGCTGTGCAATGTTGTTCCCGATGTTATGGAGGTCTTTGAAATAACAGGCTTCTCGGATGTTCTGACTATCATCTAATTCAGCTTCTGAACACCACCCACGACACCGCACAGGAGGCACTGTATTCAGTCGGCTATTTCTGACGATTTTTGACTGAACAGTTTTATGAGATTACTATGCTTATGCTTGAATATAACGGAATTAAATATGAGCTGATGGCTCAAAAGGAATTTGATGCGGATACTGCCGCGCTTGATGCGGTTAACGAATTTGTAGAGCAGCTGCTTGAGGAAGCGGATTGCTCTATGAAGACGACTATGCAGCTTATGGTCGCATTGGAGGAGATATTCGTTAATATCGCTCACTATGCGTATCCAGAGGGCAATGGAAAAGCGGATATATCCGTTTTCACCGACAAAACGAGTGTTGTGCTTCGTTTTGCCGATAAGGGCACGCCCTTTGACCCGCTTGCAAAGGCAGACCCCGACATCACTCTGTCTGCTGAAGAGCGTTCAATCGGCGGTTTGGGTATCTTTATGGTTAAGAAGACCATGGACAATGTCACATACGAATACACCGACGGTCAGAACATTCTTATGCTGTTCAAAAAGTGTAATTGAGCTTTTCAACCGTTTCTCTGTGTTGCAAAACCTAATATTAAGAGTAATTCCGCCTGCTTTTTCACATAGCAGGCGGAATTTTTTATTATATAATGAATGTTTATCTTTTAATAAGCATCAATCTGTGCTATAATTAGACATTAAAAAAGTTTTCGGAGGATACGGCATGGATGTGCTTGAATCGGCGATAGTATTTGCAACCGATGCCCATAGCGGTCAGGTGCGCAAAATATCGTTCACACCGTATATTTTGCATCCGCTTGAGGTTGCGGGTATTATTGCCACAATGACAAACGATATTGAGACAATGGCGTCAGGCGTACTGCACGACACGGTTGAGGATTGCGGTGTTGACCCGAAGGAGATAAAGACACGCTTCGGTGCGAGAGTTGCCGCATTGGTGCAGAGCGAAACTGAGGATAAGCTGTATAACAGACCTCCCGCAGAAACATGGAAGGAGCGCAAAGCGGACTCGCTTCTGATGCTGAAATACACCAAGGATTTGGATGTTAAAATCCTTTGGCTTGCCGATAAGCTGTCAAATCTGCGTTCTTTTTACAGAGAATATCTGAAGCGCGGCGATGAGCTTTGGCAGTTTTTCAATCAGAAGGACCCTGCAATGCAGCGCTGGTACTATCAAACTGTTGCGGACTATGTGCCCGAGCTTGAGGGCACTGCCGCTTACATAGAATTTAATGAGCTTATTAAAAAAGTATTCGGATAAGGGAGAATTTCAATGGAAAACATAACTGCAAAAATCAAAGACGGAATGCTCTATCTCATGGCAAATGGCCGCATTGACTCGGCAAACTCTGCTCAGACAGAAGCACTTATCACCAAGCTTGTTGACGAAAACAAGGGACTCGGCATTATAATTGACGCTGACGAGCTTCAGTATATCTCGAGTGCGGGTCTGCGCGTTGTTCTGCGTCTGCGCAAATCACACCCCGAGCTTAAGATAATAAACGCCGCAGCCGAGGTCTATGAGATTTTCGAGATGACGGGCTTTACGGAAATGATTCCCGTTGAGAAGGCATATCGCAAGCTCTCCGTTGAGGGCTGTGAGGCTATCGGTCAGGGTGCAAACGGTATGGTTTACCGCCTCGACCCCGACACTATCATAAAGGTTTACCTCAATCCCGACAGCTTGCCCGATATTCACCGTGAACGCGAGCTTGCAAGAAGGGCCTTTGTTCTCGGTGTCCCTACCGCTATTCCCTACGATGTAGTTAAGGTCGGCACGGGCTACGGCTCAGTTTTTGAGCTTTTGAATGCGACCTCACTTGCAAAGCTCATCAAGGCAAATCCCGAGAAGCTTGACGAGGCTGTTGCTATGTATGTTGAGCTGCTTCAGACTATTCACGGCACTACCGTCAACCCCGAGGATATGCCCGACATGAAGGCGATTGTTCTTAATTGGGCTGACTTCCTCAAGGATTACCTCCCCGCCGACAAGTGGCAGAAGCTGCACGACCTTATTGACGCCGTGCCCGTTGAGCACCGTATGCTTCACGGCGACTATCACACGAAAAACGTCATGCTTCAGGGCGGTGAAGCCCTGCTTATCGACATGGACACTCTTGCGCAGGGCAACCCCGTATTTGAGTTTGCCTCCGTATTCAACGCCTGCAAGGGCTTCTATCTGCCCTACACGGGTGATATGAACGCTGAGTGCTTCATGGGTTACACCGTTCAGACCTCATTCGACATCTGGGATAAGACAATAAGACTGTACTTCGGTACCGACGACGAGGCTCGTCTTGCCGAGATTGAGGATAAAGCAAAGCTTGTCGGCTTCACCCGCCTCATGCGCAGACTTATCCGCAGGCAGGGTCTTGAAACCGCTGAGGGCAGAGCTCAGATAGAGTACTACAAGAACGAGATTGAGACTCTCGTAGAGAAAATAGATTCCCTTATCTTCTAATAATTACATTTATCGGGGAGAAAAGCCGTGACTGACAGTCTTTGCTCTAAAAAGTTAAAATCAATGACTGCATCCGCAAGCGTTGCCGCGCTCATGGCTTATTTTCTGTCGTTGATGGATGACGTCATTATCGGTAATCTCATAAACGAGCAGGCGGTTGGCGGCGTCGGTCTGCTTGCACCCTTGAACTCGTTTATGATATTCGTTGCAATGCTCATCACAAACGGCGCAATTTCGAGCATGATATGCGAAATAGGTCAGTTCCACAAGAACCGTGCAAACGCATATTTCACAAACGGAATTATTTTTTCTGCGGCTGCGGGAATTCTCCTCTTCGTTATGCTTTTTGCTGTAAAGGACGCTTTTTTAGGCTACCTTGACTCAAATTCCGTAACCTACGCATACGCCGAGGCATACTACGAAAACTTCGTTTGGGTTGTGCTTGTCTACCCAATGTTCGCCTTTATTCAGCAAGCGGTTTATACCGACGGCGATGAGCTTCTGTATTTGCTGTCTTACGCGGTTGAGATTGTCGGCAACGCCGTTATTTCCATTTTGCTATGCGAAAAAATGGGTATCAGAGGCATAAGCCTCGGCACTGCATTGAGTATTTTGATTTCGCTCGCTGTGCTTTCTTTACATTTTCTGCGCAAGCAAAACAGCTTCCACCTCAATTTCAGAATTAGCCGAAAGAAGCTATACAGCATAGGCACAAACGGCATCGCGGGTTCATGCCCCTTGCTTTTTACCGCTATATTCTCACTGTGTCTTAACCGCTACTTTACGGCTAATTTCGGTGAGGCACAGCTTCCCATACTCGCTGTTGCGACTAATATGACGGAGACTGTTAATGTATTTAACGGTCTCGGGCTTGCGGTCACCCCGCTTGTTGCGATGTATGACGGCGAGAGCAACACGAAAAAGCTTCGCCATATTATCGGTTATTCCTGCAAGCGTGCCGCCGTCGGCTCCGTTTTATTGACCGTTCTTTCAATAATTTTCTCGGCAGGTATTGCGGCTCTGTTCGGCATTACCTCCCCCGACCTCTTAGACGGTGCCTCATCTGCCGTCAGAATTATATCGTTTACCTACTTTGCATCGTCTTATCTGCTGCTCATTTTCTCATATCACACCGCAGTCGGCCCCCTGCCCTTCGCAGGCTTCGTCGCCTCGATTCGTGATTTGATTATTCCCTTTGCGGTGACATTCATGCTTGCGCAGGTTTACGGTATGTGCGGCTTGTGGATCGGTATTTCCCTATCCCCTATTCTTGCCGCTGTAATTACAATTGTTACCGTCCAAATCAAATACGGCAAGGGCGTTTATCCCTTCCTGCTGTATAAAGACGATATTCCCGATGTTTATTCAATCGACTTTTCGCTTACGCCGGAAAACATTATAAACGCGGTGGAATATGTCGAAAAGCTATTGACCGAGTACAAAATATCCCGAAGCACTATAAGTCATGTCCGACTGCTTGTCGAGGACGTTTTGATGCTCGTTGTTGACAGAAATCCGGGCAAAAATCTGACGGCGGAATGTACGCTTCGTTTCAGTGACGATATTCTGCTCGTCTTGAAGGACGACGGTATTCTGTTTGACATCACGGACTCGGATATGCAGGTATCATCACTCAGAGCATTTACCGTTGCGAGTATTATGGAGCACCACGCACAGCGCGTTAATATGACAACTCTGTGCTGTAACCGCAACGCCTTCCGCTTCCCGCGTGAAGTCGAAAACAACTCATGATAAAGCAACAAGTTCGGCAGCTTCATCAGCTGCCGAGCTTTTCTTATTTAATAAATTTAATTATTTCCGAGCAGGTTTTCTTTACATGGCTTATCATCGGGAATATATGCTTGCCGCCCTCAATCTCAACGAGCTTCGCATTTTCGTAAAGCTCCGCGGCTTTGCGTGCGTATGATATATTAACTATACCGTCAGCCGTGCCGTGAACTATCAAAACGGGCTCTCTATACGGTGTAATCTGCTCCCACGGGTCAAGCTTGAGTGCATCGAGCACATAGCGCTTACCGAGCTTGACATAGCCTATTGCCGTAAATGTTTCGGCGGGGTTTTCGGGGTTAACCTTAGCACCGAGCATACTGCCCGAGCGTGCGTCGTCGGGTATGCACAGTGCGGGATAGATTAAGAACAGCTTTTCTACCTCGCTTTTTCTCTCTGCCGCCGCAAGCGCCGAAACGAGTCCTCCCTGCGAGCATCCGCCGAGGATGACGCTTTCGGCATTTTCTCGCTCCATGACATAATCCATAACCGCAAAAAGGTCATCCTTTTCGGTTAGCACGCTCATCTGCGTGCTCTTCCTACCTTGACTTATGCCCGCACCCGAGCCGCAAAAATCGTAGATATACACGTTATATCCCGCTTTTGCAATCGGTCTTGCATAGCGTGCCGTTGACAGCATATTCATTCCGAATTCGTGGCTTATAATAACGGGCGGGTTTGCCGTCTCGCCCGACGAAAAGTGCTTGCCCTTAAGAACAAGTCCGTCTTTTCTGATTTCAAATCTTTCCTCTGACATCTGACCACCTCATTTGCACTCATTATATCAGCAAATCGTCTCGGAGTCAAAAAAAGACCTGTCAAAGACAGGTCTTTTTGATAGTTTTGTTTACTTCCAACCGAAGTTTATCATACCGTAGGTGTAAATGAAGATAATTACAACGGGTACAACGAAGCGGAAAATGGGCTTCATCCATGCCTTAACCTGCAAACCCTTGCCCGTGTTTGCCTCCGACACGAAATTATCCCAGCCCCAGCCGAACTTATTGCAGCAGAACAGAGCAATAACAAGTGAGCCAAGCGGAAGAACGTTTGTGGAGACGATGAAATCCCAGAAATCAAGCCATGCAGTGCCTTCCTTGAAGGGCTGGAACTTGAACACGCTGTAACCGAGTGCGGTGGTTATTGCAAGTGCAAAAATACCGAGACCGCAGATAACACAGCCCTTGGGACGCGACCAGCCCGTAAGCTCGCGGACCATTGCGAGAATGTTTTCGCACACGCCGAGCACGGTGGACATTGCGGCAAAGACCATGAACAGGAAGAACATTGTGCCCCAGATGCGTCCGCCCGCCATATTGGTGAATACGGTTGCCATGGTGTCGAACAGAAGGCTCGGGCCTGCGTTGACCTCAAGACCGTAGGTGAAGCACGCGGGGAACATGATAAGTCCTGCGCAGATTGCAACGAAGGTGTCAAGCAGGATGACTGTTGAGGATTCGCTGAGCAGAGAGCGTTCCTTGTTTATGTAGCTTCCGAAGATTGCCATTGAGCCCATGCCGATTGACAGTGTGAAGAACGCCTGATTCATTGCGCTGACAATAACGGGTCCCGTAATCTTGGAAAAGTCGGGTACGAGGTAGAATGCAAGACCCTCCTTTGCACCGTCAAGCGTAATGCTGTGAAATGCAAGAGCGAGCATGAGGAAGAGCAGTGCCAGCATCATGTACTTTGTAATCTTCTCAAGTCCGTTCTGAATATTGAAGCTCAGAAGAATAAATGCAACGACAACGGTAATCGCGAGGTACTTCACGTTAAGCGCGGCATCGCCTATCATCGGTGCAAAGCCGAAGCTTGAAATATCGCCCGTGAGGAACTTTACAAAATAGCAGATAATCCAGCCTGTAACGACTGTATAGAACGCCATAAGAGCAATATTGCCCAAAAGGCAGATATAGCCCATAAAGCCCCACTTTTTGCCCGGAGTCTGCAGCTTCTGGAACATACGCACGGGGCTTGCTTGAGAGGCTCTGCCGAGCGAAAACTCCATAGTCATAACAGGCAGACCGAGTATTATAAGGCACAGAATGTAAACAAGAATGAAGCTGCCGCCGCCGTTTTCTCCGCACAGCCACGGGAACTTCCAAACGTTGCCACAGCCGATTGCACAACCGGCTGAGAGCATGATGAAGCCTAATCGGCTTCCGAGACGCTCGCGATTTTGCATAATTTAACTCCTTTTCTCCTTAGCGGCAAACCGTATGCCGCAATTATATATTTCACTTTAATGATTTTTGATTATACTACTGCAAATCGCTAAAGTAAACATATAATGTCAGAAAATGTTATGAAATGTCGGTATGCTAGTTATTACGAAAAGGAATATAGCAAACAGAGTCGGCGAAATATATCAAAAAACGCCGACTCTGTCTTATCTATATTATTTTATATTGTTTGAGAAGCTTTATCCGACTGTTTCCGAGCCTTACACTCTCTGCGGCGGAGCTGTCATCGGTGAACAAGTATTTGATTATCCTCGCTCCCCATGCGGCAGGTAAAAGCGCGCCGTTTTTCTTTAACCACGGATATGTGCCCTGCAAGCTCTCCCTCGACGGAAAAAGGCTTTTCGCAATCGGCATATTCCGTTTGCTTTCATCCTTTGTATCTACGGCGCTGAGCGTCATCAGTGCGCTGTGACTGCGGCTGAGCTTTGCCGAGCCGTAAATCCCCGCATCGAGTGCATCGTTTATTAGTGCCGTGCTGTCTGCTCTCTCAAACATCGGCGGGAAAGCCATGCCGAAGTATTTTTCTGCCGCATCAAATATCGCGGCGGCAAAGCATTCTGCATTTGCGGTTGACATAACATTGTGCACTCTCTGCCAATCAATATCGTAGTGCTTCGCCCACTGTGCAATATCGCACATCTGACGTATGCCTACACCGCTGAAAATGAAATGCTTATATGCGTGCAGAAGCAGAAAAATCATGTGGTCGGTGGGCTCGAGCGTCAAGAGCTCTGTGCCCTCAACAGTAATCCTCACGGCTCTTTGCCAGAATCGCTCCGACAGCTCGTTCAGCTTGCCAAGCTGTTTTTGACTGCTCGGAAAGAGCTTCCAATGTCCCTCAATCACAAGCCCGTTGCGGCACAGGCACTCCTCGTTTGCGGTAGACTTGTCCGCATTATCGGTAGAAAAGCCGCGACTTTGCATGACATCGCGGAAGGCCTCGTAGTTTTCGTGAATATACAAATCCTCGTCCGCTGAGGCTCTGTAATCGGGCTTTTCGTATGTTGTGCGGCAAACTATGCCCTTGACAACAAGCGGCGTTATGCCCTCGTCTGCAAGCTCAGAATACAGCTTCAAAAACTCCGAGGTACGGTAAATCTGCCCTACGGCAATCTGTTTAACAATATGTCTGACCTGCGCTCTGAGCTTATCGGGCATACTGTCCCACGCGGCTTCAAACACCATGGGTAGCATTTTTTGCTCCTGCGCCGTTTTAACAAGCTCCCGCCATTGAGCCGCATCGAGCTCAAGCGTGAGCTTTTTGCCCTTAATAAACGCCGATATGCAGTTTAAGAAAGCTTCATTAACAGTCATATAATTTCCTCAAAGTGCGTAAAACTATCCTGCTGAATATAGGATAGCACAATTACAGCTTATATACAATGACTCTAAATGAAAAAGGGTAAAATGTATTGACATAATCAAGCAAAACAGTATAATCTATAAAGAACAAAAAATGAAAGGAGCAAACCATGAACATCATATTTGAACCCATGAACATGGAGCACAGCAGCGCGGTAATGTCAATCTTCAATCACTATATCTCAACAAGCACAAGCGCCTTTCCTGCACGTCCTCTGCCCGAGCCCTTCTTCGGAATGTTTCTCAAAAAATGCGAGGGCGGATATCCGAACTTCGTTGTAAAAGACAACGACACCGTCATTGGCTTCTGCCAGCTTTCGCCCTATAATCCCATGTCGAGCTTTGTCAAAACAGCTGAATGCACATATTTTATTGCTCCCGAATACACAGGCAAGGGTGTCGGCAGACTTTGCCTCGATAAACTGATTGACAGCGGAAAAGCTATGGGTATAGAGCACCTTTTAGCTGAAATATCATCAGAAAATGAAGCCAGCATCCGCTTCCACGAAGCTAACGGCTTCCGCAAGACCGGAGAGCTTGAAGGCATAGGAGAAAAATTTGACCGTGGCTTCAGCGTTGTAATAATGCAAAAGGACATATAAATTATCAACGCCTTTTCGAAGCCTTATTGATGCAAAAACAGCCCATCATAGATGGGCTGTTTTTTGCTGTATTTGCCTCAAAAAAAACAGCAACGTTGCCTAAATACTCAAAGCAACAAATCTTTTGACATCTGATTTTGGTAAAATGCAAGAACCTCGTGGTCAACTTTTATACTGGTAGGCATAACACAAAAGCTAATGAACAATAAGAAAATACAATTAAGTCGGCTTCGCCTAATGAAGCGAAATGAAGTCACTCACTTACGTTCGCTAATGAAGTGAAGTCGCAATAACTTTGATTTCTCTCGTTCAATTTCTTCATTAGCGAAGCGTCTTCATTCCTTCATTAGCCCGCATGGGCGACTTCATTCAAAAAACCTCTTTTGTCTAAAGCTGCGGGCTGATAACGAAGCATTCAAAGAATCAAGTGATCAGGCATAGCAAGGGCAAATAGAAAATCACCGAGAAAAGTCCTAAATGGGCTAATCTCGGTGATTTTCTATATCCACACATTCGATTTCAGATAATTCTCCCGCTACGATGATTTCATAAAATCTTTAGGAGGTCAATTCAATGGAAAAATACATTGCGGATGAACGCACGGGGCTGAAATATGAGTTGGTCGGTGATTACTATCTCATTGTCGGAGAGGATGAGCCGGAGCAAGAGCCAATCGGGATGTGGGGCCAGCGGCATCTATACTATTTGAAACGCCACCGCAAAACTGTCTACGCCAGCCTGTTGACAAGTGGCAAACTGAATGCCTATCTTGCGGATGTTGACCGGCAGGCGGAAGCAATGTTTGAACTATTGGTACAGCAGATTGCTGCGTCGGAGGGGATAACCGAGCGGCTGAAAGCCGCCGACCAATTGGAGTGGGTCAGTCGAATGAACAATGCCCGAAATCGTGCGATGGAAATGGTGAACACAGAGCTGATTTTTACATAAAGCGTGCAGTCTAAAGGGTGGCAGATAAGTATCTCTGCCACCCTTTTCTTTATTTATTGTCGATTTTATGTTGCTCTTTTGTCTCTGCATATAGCTTGTTGTACTCATCAGGCGTATTGCAGTTTCGAACCGAATTTTCATCTGAAAATTCACATACTGCAAAACCAGTTTGGTCAAGCAGGCGTTTGACGGAGGTATTTGTGCCTTGCAGGATTTCTTCAGTTGCATCGGACAGGTTGCTGTCATACACACCGATAAGCGGCTCAAGCGTTCCGCAATGCTCGGCAACAGTTATCGAACTGTCTCCGGCGAGGTGCGCTTCTATCAACATCTTCATTCCATCCGGCGAAAACAGCGGAGCGTCCACGCTTATCACAAAGCACGCAGCTGACTTTGCGGCGCACAGGCAGGCGTGAATACCGCCGAGAGGTCCCTTTTCCGGATAGAGATCCGGGACATATCTTGTGCCGGTGACAGGTCTTGAATAGCCCGAGACCATGATGTCGGTGATGCCGAGAGCCATAATTCTATCCGCTTGATGCTCGACGAGCGTTTTTCCGCCCCACGGCAGCTCTGCCTTGCACGAGCCCATGCGGGAGCTTTTGCCACCTGCAAGAATGACCGCAGAAAACGCAGCGTCATATTTTTTGCGCTCACGCCTTGAAATTATCGCCGACTTCTGACAAGCAGTTTGCTCGGCAAGCTCCTGAGCGGATATACCCGCAATTTCGGAAAATTTCTCTTGCAAAAAGTGCGAAACGGACATTTTAAGCGGCGTCTCCTGCGGATTGTACAGCTCGACGAAGGCGCAGACCGCAGAGGCTGCCTCTAAAATGCCGCTCTCTCCGCACTGCTCAAAGTCAATTCCGCAGACCTGCCCCTGTGCATCCAAAATAAAATTGCGCAGATTGCAGTCGCCCGGGGCAAGTCCGGTTTCCTTGTTAAACAGGCAAAGCCATTTGACAAGCGTTTCCCACGGTGCAAAATCAACGCTTTTCGTGCGCTCCTGACTATCGAGAAGCTCCGTGAAGGTAACACCGTCAACATATTCAAGCTTCAGCTCGTGCTCGCCGGAGGATAAGATTTTTGGAATACGCACCTTGCCGCCGGACAAGAGGTCATAGACCGCTTTTTCCGCTGCCGCATTCCCGGCCCTTGCATACCGCTTTATAACAAAGCGCCCGTTTTCGTCCTCTGCCAGAAAAACATCGTTGCGCTTGCTTGTGAATTTCTTCAGAATATTCATTTAAGGCTTATCTCAACACTTACAACATTGCGTACATTGCGCTTGGCGTTGCTGTCACCGAAAACGACGAGCCGCACACTGCCGTCGTTCTCGCCGACAAGATATGCTTTGCCTTCCTCGTTCAGTTCGTCTCCGCTAAGCTCGACGGAAAATTCATCGTCTGCCGTCACCCTGACTGCCGCAGCGTTATTCGGGTCAAATCCCGCACCTTTTATCACATCGGCAAGCGGGACACCCTGCGTGTCGATATAGCTTTTTTCGCCCTTGCCGTTGATCACGCTGCCCTGAACGGGAACGGCATTGAACGAATTGAGATCGACATATTTTTTCTCGCCGCCGCAGCTTACCAGCAGCGCTCCGTCAGGCACTTCGGTTCGAGCGGCCGAGTGTATGACTGCCAAAACCGCCGTCAGTGCGATCAGCGCCGCAATAACTGCTATTATAATTTTCGAGCTCTTTTTCATGATGATCGTCCTTCCTTTTTTCACTTGGCTTGATATTTTGCAGCCGTCTGAGAAGCTCCCCTCCCAAAACGCCGCATAATGCACCGCTTGTCAGTGCGACCGATACATATAGCAGCAAAACTACTCCACTCAAACGAAACACTATAAAATTTGCGGTGATGCTTGCTGCTGCCGCAGAAAGCATATTGGCAATTATAACGGTGTATTGCGTTTTTGCGTTGAGCCTTCTTGCCGCCCACATTACACAATCGATGACAAAGCCCGGAACAATGTAGCCTATCGGAGAGAGTGCTCCCATGCTGCCCACCATTCCCAAAGAAAGAGCGATCACGCTCTGCACGGCACCCATGACCGTGCCGCACCAGAACCTCGGCATGAGGCCTGCCGCCACGACAAGGAACATGAGGGAAAAGGCCGTGCCTATCCCTCCGGGTATGTGCAGAGCGTCGGTAATGACATTTGCCGCTGGCGCAATGAGCCGCTTTGAAAAAAGCCCAAGGTCGCAGCAAAGCGCCATTATAATAAGGCACCTGAGTTTATCTTTGTTCATTTTATACTCCTTTTCAAAAACGGAAGGCGCAGCTGTTTCCGGCTGCACCCCGGTCACACGGCCGTGGCTTTCGCTTTAGGCCGTATGACTCGGAGTTTTTTTGCTTTGATTTATGCCGTTATTTTGATCACATCGTATTTGTCAAGCTTGGCTACGGCAGCCTTGACCTGACCGAGATTATGGCAGATGAGCGCCTTGTACCGTTTACCGTTTTCGGTAAATTCAAGCTCCTCCGCCGGCTTATCGACATACCAGCCGCCGGCTTCAAACAGCTCGGCATAGCGGCCGCACTTTTCAAATTCGGCTATCTCCTCGGCCTCGATCGGGCGCTTGACCGACGGTCTGCCGCCGGTGCGCATGATGATGCGGTAAAGCTCACGGGCGTTGATGAAATAATCAACACAGCCGGTCTCGGCAGCCTCGGCGCCGGAGGAATTGTTATTGCTCACGGAAATGAGCTTTGCACCGGGATGATGCTCATGCATATAGTCGCCGAAGCACTTCTCTTTTGAATCGTAGAATGCAAAATTCTCCTCCAGCTCGGGGAAATGCGAGCGCAGGAAGCTTTTTGCCGCATGGTTATCCGTCAGAAGGACGGGCTTTTTGCCGAGATTTTCATCCAGCAGGCGGGCGGCCTGAGTCAGCGACTGCGCACGGGCAAACGCCGGGGAGTACACATGGTCGATGCCGAGCTTTTTGACGGCGGCCAAAAGCTGACCGTATTCAAACTTTTCGCCGTAGAGCTTTTCAAGCTCGTCTATCACGCATGAGCACACCATTGCGGCGGTCTCCGTGTCGTACTGATGTGCAAAATACACGACCTCGTCCTTGTGCTCGAGCATATACAGCGCTCCCGTCGGGCAGAACTCAACACATCTGCCGCAGCGGATGCAGCCGTCGGCCTTCAGGCCGTTTTTCGCACCAACGGTCTGACCGTTTTCGGTTTTTATTATGCCGAGTATGCCGACACCCTGCGCCTTGCAGATATCCAGGCAGCGGCGGCATTTGATGCACTTGTCCATGTTGCGGATAACGCTGCCGGTTGAAGCGTCCACGCCGAAATCATGCTCGTGAGGCTCGAAGGGAAGCACATCCACGCCGAACTCCAGTGCCTTTTGCTGAAGCTCGCAGAAGCCGTCCTTCACGCAGTCGCAGAAGTAGCAGTCCTTGCAGAACTTGGGGTCAAAGTCCTTAGCCAGCGTCGAGCCGATGCGCATACAGTGGTGGCAGTCAACGGTGTGCTGACGGAACATTTCCTCGACTATCGCCTTGCGCTTTTTGAAAAGCTCGTCGGAGTCTGTCGTTATGACCATACCATCCGTGACCCTGACGGCGCAGGCAAGCCTTTCCTTGTCCTCGCCCTTGACATTGACCATGCACAGTCTGCATGCGGCCTTGGGCTTTAAGCCCTCGTATGCGCAAAGCGTGGGAATGTAGATGTCTTTTTTTCTTGCGGCTTCAAGTATGGTCGTTCCCTCGGGAACGGTGACGCTTTTGCCGTTTATTTTTATCTTCACATTTGCCATGACCTAACCTCCTTAAATCGCCTCGACCCTGCACGGCGTATAGCGCCATACGGGGTTGCCGGTCAGTTCCTCAAGATCCTCGTGGCTGGTCAGAACATTGCAGTGCTCGCCGACCTTTTTACCCTCAAAGGTGTATCCGAAATGATGGGGTATCATGCAGTAGCCCCGGCTTGTCTGCCAAGTGTATTCAACAGGGATCTCAAGCCTTCCCGCTTTCGTCGTCACGCTGACCATCTGCCCGTTTTCAAAGCCCAGCTCCCTTGCGTCCTCAGGGTTCATTGCGAGGGTATACGGCTGACGGTGCTTGTAGGTAGCGGGATTTCGCATGGTCGCATTCATACCGTCGTCCGAGTGGCGGCCTGCCGAAAGGATCATGTTGCAGCCGCCCTGAAGCTTGAGCGCCTCCTCCTCGGCCTCGGGTGTGATGCGCTCCATGTATTCGTCGATCTCCTTGCACCATGTGTGGAACTTGCCGTCCTTGGTGCGGATATGGTTCTTGAGCATATTATCGGGATCGTTCATGCCGATGATCGCACCCTCGGGGTGGTTGTCGACAAGCTCAAATGCCGCATCCATCTGACACCAGTCCTTGAACATGGACAGCTTGGTCAGAATGGGGTGCTTCCTTTCGTCAGCCTTGACGGTGACGACGCTCTTTCCGCAAATGGGGCTGGTGAGCATGCCCGCCCACGAAATTGCTCTTGCGGCAGAGCCGTACGCATTGCCGAGCGTCAGTGCAATGACCGTTGCAAGCTGGTCAAAGTATTTGAGGTGTCCTGCTGCCGTCCAGCCGAGAAGCTTAACGAAATACGACATACGGTCGCCGGTAAGAACGGCGTCCTCCGCCGCCCGGTACAGCCACTGAGGAAGCTTGGGGATAAGTCCCATCGCCTCGGTAAGCTCCGCAAAGATCTGAACATCCTCACGAGGCTCGCCTTCGGGTCTGAGTACCTGCTTTCGTGACTGGAACACGATCTCGGGATAGTTGAGGGTGAAGGCGTTAAAGTCGCCGCCGCCCTCGTAGGTGGTCCTGCCGGGCAGAACATAGTCGGCGATCTGCGTGACCTCCGTCTCGGCACAGTCGATGGCGACAAGAAGCTCAAGTGAGCTTAACGCCTCCTTCATCTTGTTGCTGTCGGGATAGCTGCGCAGGGGGTTGCCGAAGGATGTGAACATTATGCGTATGCGGTCGGGGTTTTTGCCGAGTATCTCATCGGGGATTATGCCGACCGGGTAAACATTCAGAACGGGGAAACGGTTTGTGACGGGAGTGCGCCAGGTCTTCGGGTCGTTTTCGTCGGAGAAGGTTCCTCGCTCTATAACACATTCGGGTACGACATTGCCGCCCTTGACGAGCGCCATTCCGCATATGACAGTGAGGATAATGCACAGATAGCTGTTCATGGTGCTGTGTCTGCCGAAAAACAGGCCGAGATCCTGATGCACGCCCCACTTTTTCGTCGTGAGTATCTTTGCAAACTCCTCAGCCTGCTGCCTCGGTATCTTGCAGACACGCAGGCTTTCGTCGATATCTACATTTTCAAACCACTTTTTCGCCTTGTCCCAGTCGGCGACATACTTGTCTATGTAGTCCTTATGCTCCCAACCGTTTTTGAGGATGATCGCAATGAGCGCACGCATAAACAGCGAGTCCGAGCCGAGGGCGGGCATGATGTGCATATCCGCCATACGAGCCGTCTCCGAAAGGCGGGGATCGACGACGATGACCATTTTGTCGGGATTTTCGGAAAACTCACGGCACACCTTCCTTGCATCCGGTATCTGATGCGAGACATAGGAGTTCGAGCCCCAGTAAATTATGACCTCGTTGTTGTGATCGTCCGGCTCGAGAAAATGCATCTGGTCGCCGAGGATCTTGCCGTGGCTCCACCAGTTACCCATAAACTCGATGCCGATGGGATTGAAGATATACTGGCTGCCGACGGCCTTGAGCAGCGCCTTTGCCGTTGCATAGGGCGTCTGCGCAGAGCCGAGTGCGCAGCCGAGAACGGAGAATGAGCGGGGACCGTGCATGGCGATGATTTTGTTCGCCTTTTCGGCGATCTCCTTATACGCCTGCTCCCAGCTTATCTCCTCGTAGTGGTCGCCCACTCTTTTGCGGGGGTGCTTTATTCTGTCGCCGTGGTCGACAAAATACTTTGCCGTTCTGCCCTTGCGGCAGCAGTAGCCCTTTGTGCGGGGACTGTCCGGGTCGGGGCGAACGCTGATGATCTTGTTGTTTTCAACCTCCATCTCCAAGCCGCAGCTCAGAGCGCAGAAGTTGCATTGAGTCTTTTTCCAAACTCCCATGTTATCTCCCTTCGTGATTTGGCACAGTGTGCGTTTATTTTACAACATTTGATATCATCCGATGTGAAAAGTCTTTTCCGTCAGTTCTTCAGCAGTAATGTTTGCATTGTGATAGCGAGCACGGTGCTTTGTGATGCTGCCGATGTTTATGGCTTTGCTCGGGCAATACTGCACGCAGCTTAAGCATCCAATACAATTCGTGCCGAACGCAGGTCTTGCGTCGGAATATGTAATATTGCCCTGAGGGCATATCTTTGCACACTGTCCACAGCTGACGCAGTTTTCATTCACAGTAAATTTTTTGATACGCTTTGTATTTTGCGAGGAAAGCAGCTTGCTTTCAAGCGCAAAAACGGTGCCCTTGGGCGGCTTTTTCTCACTTCGTTTCGTTGCCTTAATGTCGGCGGCAAATTTTTTGGCCATTGCTTCGCTGCGCTTTTGCGACAGCTTCCTCGGAAGCGGAGGTACAGTCAAATAATGCGGCATGAGCCAGATGCACGAGCAGTGATTCGACATGCCGTTCCAATAGTCAAGGTCCACGATTTTGTCTATCTTGTGCAGGCCGCAGCCCTTGTAACCGGCATATTGTACAATAGCAAATTTATATGAGTTGATGCCGATGTGTATCGCTTTCACATAGCTTTCCACATTGCCCGGCAGGCCGCCGCCATAGCAAGGGAAAATAAAGCCAACTCGCTTTGCCTCGGTCGCATCGGTTTTGACCGGAAAGCTCCGCATCATAACGATCTCGGTATCGCCGAGCTCTTTTGCGATATTCTTTGCCATGTCAAGGCAGTTGCCGGAGCCGGAATAGCAATAGATCAAATTTTCGCTCATATTTGTTGATCTCCTTAAGTTAAAATTTTATCACAGCAGATTTTGATTTCAAGTTTTATGTGTTATCCGCAGTGGGGAGGCTCCATGGGCCGCCGCTCAATGCGATCGTACCACTTGGCGACGATCGGTTCGGCAAGCGCCATAAGCTTCATGTCCAAATTGAAAAAATATATAAGCAGACTTGCGGCAAACAGACCCGCCCCGACACAGGCGGCAGTCACAGGAATTTTTATCATTTTGTTCATGTCGTTCTCCTTACCATGCATTGTCGTCCTCAATATACTCAAGCGACGGATCAAGCGGCTTCTCGCCGAGCACCGTGCGCATATAGCGGTTTACCTGGTCACGCATGTTTTGCCGGCTTGCCTTGCGGGGGTCGAGAAGTGCATGAGGTACCCACACAACATGGATGCCCCGCTTTGCCGCCTCCTCCTCGTAGATTCCGTGCCAGCCGGTCAGTGCCTTGCAGGCTATCTGCTCGCACATGACGATCATATCCATTTTAAACTCTTCGCAGAAGCGCCAAACATCGTCGACACCGAGCCTGAAGCCGCCTTCGGAGCGATTGCGCATTATCATGTTGACATACAGGTCGGCAAGATCGTACATTGCCTGCTCACGGTTTTCGGGCGTATCGGTGTCGGCGTATATCTTTGTGGAGGTCAGGCTGAGCATATGCGTTATGCCGACAATGCCCCAGCAGTTAAGCAGCCAGTTGGGGAATGCGGTGTAGAATTCACCCTGAACGCCCCATATCAGCGCACGGTGGCGTATCTCGGTGCAGACAAGCTCCTTGTTTTTGTAGCCCTCGTACATGATCTCACGAATTTTTCTGTCGATTTCAAGATAAGACTCTCCGTCGGCGTTAAGCATGCGTGTGTAGTAAATGTCACGGTAGAGGTTGATGACATTTTCGGGAACCTGCGGATACGGAGTCTTGTTTATCTCCAGTATTTCAAGGAAAATGCGTGTTTGCTCGTTGAGCACTCTCATGTTGCGGAAGTAGGCGTCCCAATCCCACTTTTCGCCCGTCTGCTCCTCAACGAACCTTATCGCCGCCTTTATCTCGTCGACGGCATACTCCAGCACCAGCTCGTCCTCGATGTGCTCCGAGGCGGCTATTGCAAAGCTCGGCTTTCGGTAGCGCCAATCCTCGATGCCGTTGCCCATGAGCGAGGTGTCGCAGGTGGTGTTGCAGTGGAGCATACATTTACCGATATCGAGCGTATCATCCTCAATGCACAGACCCAGCTCGGATTTGGGCATTGCGCACACATCGCCCGTTATGCCGAATTCCTCGGCCTTGTCGATATAGCGTATCTGCGAATTCTGCGATACGGCGCACAGAGCAAAAACGCCGGCGACCTGCGGACACATGAAGTACAGGTTCGGAAAGCCGAACATTATCTCCTCCATCATGTTTTCGTCCATAATGACCATTTTGTCGCTGAGTGCCTTGCTGCCGCCTATGTTTTGGTCGGCCTTGAACATGAATGTCAGCGATCTCATCAGCTCCTTGACTATAAAGCCGAATTCCATGTGCGACAGGCGAAGCTGCTTACCTCTCAGCCCCTCGTTGCAGCGGTCGAGAAAGTCGGGTGTGGCTATATAATTGAGCATCCAGCGATAGCGCAGAAAGCCCTTCAGATTCTGGAGGTTGAAGAGGAATTTGAACAGCATTCCCCATGTTTTTACCCAACACTTATAATCAAACCATGTATCGGCAAGACCTCGCCATTCACGGCGCACCTTTGTTCTGCCACCGTTGTAGAATTTTCCGAGCGCTTCGCTGTTCATCCGTTTTCCCATCAGCTCTTACCTCCCTGCAGTCTTTTGATCTCGACGCTTTCGACAAATGCCTGAATACGGGTGCGTATCTGCCCCGATGAGCCTGCCGCATACGGGCGGTCGATGCTCAGCACCGGCCAGCCGTACTCCTGCGAAAGTATCTGGCTTGCGCCAGCTCTCTCGTACGGCCAGAAATTACAGAAATTCATCTGCTGCAAAATTATACCGTCTGCGTCATACTCATGCGCCAGCCTGTCAAGATACGCTTTTCGCTCGGCAATGCGGTCGTTGTCCATGTAACGGGGACACTGACATTGCATGACATAGTGGCGGCAAATCTGCTCAAGAACATCGTCGGCATCGTTAAGCTCGATCGGCATCCGTCCGGGGAACGAGCCGAAGCAATGGCGGTCGGCAACCACCCTTACGCCGGCATCCTCAATGAGCTTCACAAAGTCCGGATCGTCGATCTCGCTGCCCGCCAATACCGCCTTGATGCGAAACTGCTTTTTTGCATCCGGCTTGCGGGTCTTAAGCTCTCGTGCCGTTTCACGGAGCTTTTCGATCACAAGCTCCCACGGTGCGCAGTAGGTCGCAAGGCACAAAACGGCAAATTCGTAGCCTGTAATTGTCGGATCGTCAAGCTTACGGTAGCTGCCGATCTCGTTTATTACATCGCATATCTCGTTATACCGCATCACCGCATCACGAAGCGCAGCGTCGGAAACATCCGTGCCGAAGGTCTCATGCAGCTTTTCAAGTATCCTCGCACGGCACATTCTCGTCAGGTGGCGCACTGCGTTTTCGTCGGCCTTTATTGGCGTATCGACATGCTGCACAAAGAAATCGGGCTTATCCTTGTCGCACAGATGCAGCTTTTCGATGTTCTCCATGGTGCTTGTCATCTGCGAACAGGCAAACGGCTCGATTATGCAGTCAAGAAAGCCATAGCCACCCTCAAGGCAGCGCTCGAGCAGCGCACGGGCAAACTCGCAGTTGAGGCTTGTCATATAGTAGGTGCCCATTTCCATTGAGCCCGTTCTCGGGGCGCGCATCCTCACGGCAAAGCAGCCCGTAAGATTGAGCAGCACCTCCGGTATCTGATAACAGGTCGTTCCGATGCAGATACTGCCCGCTGCCCTTGCTTTATCGACAAGCTCGTTTCCGCTGTCCTGCAAAAGGTTCTCAAAGTAGTTGAGATGCTTCAGGTCTTTCATTTCCTCTCCTCCGTTTTTTTATCTGAAAGTATTGGGATAATAATACCAAAAGCCTGATTGTCATTCAATTAACGCAGCTTACATTCTATACAACTCACAAAAAACATGCTTTGTATTTGCCTACACGGGTTGAAAGCCGTTTGACAAAAAACGCATTTTCGTATATAATGTCCGAAAAGAATGGACACACCGTCCGAAGGAGAGATCGGTATGCTGAACGAAACCGCAAAGCTTCAAAATCGCATCATAGCGGCCGCAGTGGCGCTGTTTCGCAAGCTCGGATATGAAAAAACGACAGTAAACGATATTTGCCGTGAGGCGGACATTGCCCGCTCGACCTTTTATCTCAATTTTGCCGGAAAAAAAGAGATAATCGGCAAGATCCTTTCGGATGTCCGTCTGGACAGGGAGGATTTTTTCGACGACTTCATTTCTGCGGCAAACGACTTTGAGCGGATGTGGATATTGTGCAACCGATTTTTGACCGTAGCAATAGAATTTGGACCGGAGCTCACGGGCGCGCTGTTTCGTCTGGAGCTTTTGCAGGAGCTGGACATTCTCGACGCCACTCACAAGGTCGATGAATGGATGATACAGTTGACGGCTAACTGTCAGAGATCCGAAGTTATACTAAGTTCGGAGCCTGCCGAAACGATAGCTCCGATAGGGGTAGATATTGCATATTACACAACCTACGAGTGGTGCAAAAAGTCCGGAGCGTTTCCCCTTCGTCGGGTCGTCCGCCGTCGGGCAGAGGCGGTGTACAATGTTGCACCCGAATACCGTATGAGTGACAAAGAACTGGACAGGCTGTAAGCTTAGCACAGAAAGCCGGGATAAAAATTGATTGCCCGCTTTTGCTTTTTGGTGTAGTATATCAGCCTAAGCAATGCATTTTTACCGGAGGACACTATGACCTTTAATAAAATAAGCGCACCGTCGGTGCGAGAGATATTTGTGCGTCAGATCGAGAATAAGATCCTTTCCGGCGAGCTGAAGCCCGGAGATAAGCTGCCGCCGGCAAGAGAGCTTTGTACGATCATGGGCGTGAGCCTCACTGTTGTCAATGCAGGCATAAGCGAGCTTGCCTCAAAGGGCTTTGTCGAGGTCAAGCCCCGCCACGGAACATATGTTGCCGATTACATCGCCAACGGAAACACGGAGACATTTTTTTCGATCATCCGCTATAACGGCGGCAAGATAAATGCGCACGAGTTCCGTTCGTTTACCGAAAGCCGTGTTGCGCTGGATGCGCTGATAGTTGAGCTCGTGATAAAGCGAGCCTCCGATGAGGAGATAGCACAGCTCGGTGAGATACTCGACGAGGTCAAAAAGCCGCACGGACTGCACGAGACCTGCACGCTGATAACTGATTTTTATCATAAGATGTATATTATCAGTCAGAACTCGTTCTGTGCGCTCCTGTATAATTCAACTATCCAGCCGCAGAAGGGCATGTATGAGATGTTCATCGAGAAAAACGGCATTCAGGTCGTTATCGACAACATGGAGACCGTGTACAAATGCTTAGTCGAGAGGGATATTGAGAACGCCCGCAGGTACGCAAGCAGCGGTCAGATGAATGCTATCGAAGGGCCATATTCCGTTATATAAGCCGGATAATGAAAAAACCGTCGGAAA
>DCHB01000076.1:4513-29393 GCA_002314685.1 Clostridiales bacterium UBA1763 | reverse complement strand
CAAAAGCGACTGCTTTCTTTTTTTAACTAAAATCGTGAGCGTTTTGCAAGACCATTTCCTTGACCTTGAGAAGCCTGACCTTCGTGGAGTTTTCGTTCTCCTCAAGCTTCATGGTGATGTACTTGATATTCTGCTCAAGCTCGGGAATCATGACATATTCAAGCGCATTGACTCTGCGGCGGGTTTTTTCAATCTCCTCAGCTAAAAGCTGCATGGTCTTTTCAACCTGCGCAAGCTGAAGCATATCCTCAAAAACTCTCGCCATCTGGTCGAGTGCGTCGTCAAGCTCACCCGAGGTCTGAGCGAAGCCGTAGGGATAAATCTCCGACGGGTCGTTATTCTTCGTGTGGAAGGAATACTGCGGCACATTGACGCTCATTATGTTTTTATACTCCATGCCGAGCTCAACGCTCTGACGCGGGTACAAAAGTGCCTGTTCAAGCATTTCGGGGGACATTATCGCGCTTGCGACCTGCAGGGAGGCGAATGCCGCCGTCAAGCCCTGCTCAACACGCTCGCGAAGCTCCTTGTTGAGCTTTATTATGTCCATAAACTGACGCATAAGCTCGTCGCGCTTATCCTTCATCAGCTTATGACCCCTGCGTGCTGTTTTCAGTCTGCCCTTGAGCTGCTTGAGCATCATTCTCGTGGGGGTTATTGTGGTGCCTGCCATAAAAGCTGCCCCCTCACTTCATATATTTCTCGATATACTCGGGCTTAATACGCTTGAGCTCTGCTCTTGGCAGGATGCTCAGCAGCTTCCAGCCGAGGTCGAGTGTTTCCTCTATGCTGCGGTTTGTGCTGTTGCCCTGATTGACATACAGCTTTTCAAACTCGTCGGCAAATTTTGCAAACAGCTTATCGTCGTCGCTCAGTGCGGCTTCACCGAGAATGGTCATAAGCTCCTTTGCGTCCTTGCCTCTCGAGTATGCGGCAAAGAGCTGATTCATCGTGCCCGCATGGTCCTCGCGGGTCTTGCCGACGCCTATGCCCTTGTCCTTAAGACGGCTCAGTGACGGCAGAACGTCAACGGGAGGCATGATGCCCTTGCGGTGCAGGTCACGGGAGAGGATTATCTGTCCCTCGGTGATGTAGCCCGTAAGGTCGGGGATGGGGTGAGTCTTGTCATCCTCGGGCATGGTCAGAATGGGAATCATGGTGATTGAGCCCTTGGAGCCTATGCGGCGGCCTGCGCGCTCGTACATTGTGGCAAGGTCGGTGTAGAGGTAGCCGGGATAGCCGCGGCGTCCGGGGACTTCCTTCTTTGCCGCAGAGACCTCACGCAGTGCCTCGGCGTAGTTTGTGATGTCCGTTATGATTACGAGCACCTGCATATCCTTCTCGAATGCGAGATACTCTGCCGCGGTAAGCGCCATACGCGGGGTTGCGATACGCTCAACTGCGGGGTCGTTTGCGAGGTTGGAGAATACGACGGTACGGTCTATTGCGCCCGTGCGCTTGAAGTCGTTGATGAAGTACTCCGACTCCTCGAAGGTGATGCCGACTGCCGCAAAGACAACAGCGAAGTTTTCGCCGTCGCCGAGCACCTTTGCCTGACGGGCAATCTGTGCCGCGAGTGCGGCATGAGGAAGACCCGATGCAGAGAAGATAGGCAGCTTCTGACCGCGGACGAGGGTGTTCAGTCCGTCAATCGTGGAAACGCCCGTCTGAATAAACTCTGCGGGGTAGGCGCGTGCGGCGGGATTCATGGGCAGACCGTTAATGTCGCGGTATGCCTCGGCGAGGACATCGGGGCCGCCGTCAATGGGCTTGCCCATACCGTTGAATACTCTGCCGAGCATATCCTCGGAAACCGCAAGCTCCAGAGGATGACCGAGGAAGCGTACCTTGGTCTGTGCAAGGTTTATGCCCTGTGCGGACTCGAAAAGCTGAACAACCGCGCGGTCCTTATTGACCTCAAGCACCTTACAGCGGCGTACCTCGCCGTTGGGAAGCTCGATTTCTGCGAGCTCGTCATAGGTGACGCCCTGCACCTGATCGACTACCATAAGCGGGCTGGCGATTTCTTTTATGGTCTTATATTCTTTAATCATACCTCTTCGCCTCCTGCAATTACTTCTTCGATCTGTGCCTTCATCTGGCTGAGTATCTGTGCGAACTCTTCCTTGTACTTATCGGGTGCGACCATCTTTGCACGACCGATTTTTTCCTTTGCTTCGATTTCAAACAGCTTCTTCATGGGCACGCCCTTATCGAGTGCCGCACGGCTCATTTCATCGTAGCTTAAGATGAGATTCATAAGCTCAAACTGCTTGCCGTAGGAGGAATATGCGTCCTCATCGACAAATGCGTTCTGCTGGAGGAAGTCCTCACGCAGCATCTTTGCGGTTTCCATGGTCAGGCGGTCTGCGGCGCTCAGTGCGTCCTGTCCGACGAGGCGGACGATTTCCTGAAGCTCGTTTTCCTCCTGAAGAATGTGCATCGCCTTGTCGCGGTTTGTCATATACACTTCGCCGAACTGCTCGTTGTACCACGGTGCGAGAGTGTCAACATACAGTGAGTACGAGGTCAGCCAGTTGATTGCGGGGAAGTGACGGGCATAGGCAAGTGAGGAGTCAAGTGCCCAGAAGACCTTGACAAT
Organism: Clostridiales bacterium UBA1763; assembly: GCA_002314685.1. GTDB lineage: Bacteria > Bacillota > Clostridia > Oscillospirales > Oscillospiraceae > F23-B02. The sequence continues at coordinate 26,791 of DCHB01000076.1, read as the reverse complement.
TCTCATTGTCGCCTGCGAGACGGGCTCGGAAATATCGCCGCCCGGGGGTGATACCGCGCCGATTGCGGTGACTGAGCCGCGGCGTTCATCGGAGCCGAGGCACTCAACACAGCCAGCTCTTTCGTAGAACTGTGCGATGCGTGATGCGAGGTATGCGGGGTAGCCCTCTTCACCGGGCATCTCCTCGAGTCTGCCCGACATCTCACGCAGAGCCTCTGCCCAGCGGGAGGTTGAGTCTGCGAGGACGGCTACATCGTAGCCCATGTCGCGGAAGTATTCTGCGATTGTGATGCCTGTGTATATGGAAGCCTCACGAGCCGCAACGGGCATATCGGAGGTGTTAGCTATAAGAACGGTTCTCTTCATCAGAGGCTCGCCGTTTCTCGGGTCGGTCAGCTCGGGGAACTCCATGAGAACGTCGGTCATCTCGTTGCCGCGTTCGCCGCAGCCGATGTAAACGACTATGTCAACATCCGACCACTTTGCAAGCTGATGCTGAACAACGGTCTTGCCCGAGCCGAAGGGGCCGGGAACTGCCGCCGTGCCGCCCTTTGCTATGGGGAAGAGCGTGTCGACTATACGCTGTCCCGAGTTCATGGGACGGGAGGGCATAAACTTCTTTGCATAGGGGCGGTTTATACGGACAGGCCACTTCTGCATCATTGTAAGCTCATGCTTTACGCCGTCCTCAGCCTCAAGCACTGCAACCGTCTGTGTGACGGTGAAGCTGCCCGCCTCGATGCTGACAACCGTACCCGAAAGCTGAGGGGGTACCATTATCTTGTGCAGGATTGCGCTCGTCTCCTGAACGGTGCCGAGTACATCGCCCGCCTGAAGCTTGTCGCCGACCTTTGCGACGGGAACAAACTCCCAAATTTTTTCTCTGTTGAGTGCGGGGACATCAACACCTCTGCTGATTGTCGAGCCGACCATTTCTCTTATTTCGGGCAGAGGTCTCTGAATACCGTCGTAGATATTCTCAAGCATACCCGGTCCGAGCTCAACAGACATCGGCATACCCGTGCTCTCAACAACAGCACCGGGACCGACACCCGAGGTCTCCTCGTAAACCTGAATCGAGGCGTTATCGCCCGTCATGTTAAGTATTTCGCCGATAAGTCTCTGTGAGCCTACTCTGACGACATCGGATACATTGGCATCAGCCAAGCCCGTTGCCACAACAAGAGGTCCCGAGACCTTAGTTATTGTTCCGCTCATTGTTTTCTCTCCTTAATTGTTTTCAAGGATATTCGTGCCTATTGCACGCTCTACTGCGGCGTTGAGTGCCGACAGGCCCATACCGAGACTGCCCTCTCTGCCGGGGATAAGTATAATCGCAGGCTTCGGGCTGTCCTTGAATTTATCTATTTCAGCGCTTAGCTCCTGCGCGAGATTTTCCTCGATGTAGATTATTGCAACATCGTCTCTGTCTCTTGTGAGGGTTTTGAAAATCTGCCTTGCCTCTGTGCCGTCGGCTACGGGATAGGCCTCAAGTCCGAGGGCTGTGAAGCCCATGACAGTTTCTCTGCCGCCCATGACTGCAATCTTAAGCATAAAAATCACGCAGCCTTTCCCTTATAGTGTCGGGAGCTATTCCCGCGAGACGACCTGTAAGAATCATTCTGACAGTCGTGATTTCGTTTTCAACCGCGGCAAGATATGCAATCACGGGCGCCTCGCCGAAGGCTACGAGCCTTGCGCGGGTCATATACTCCGTAACGGCATTGTCGCACTCAAGCTCAAATGCAGTCATGCGTCCCCCTGTGCACGCCTGAGCGCCGAGCTGTGCCGCCTTTGAAAAATCGCTTGTCGCATACACCGTCGCGAGCGTTTCGGGTGAGGATGACGCCGCAATTATGCGTGCCGTATCAACTCCGCCGCCTGCAACGAGTGCGGTTTTGAGAAAATCTACACTCTTTTGCATACGCACCGTGCGAACTGCCGTTCTCAGGTTTGCGCTGTCTATAAGCGTCTCGGTGTAGCCCTTCAAAAATGCACTGCCGAGCTTTTGAGCTATATCCGCGAGCTCCGCAAAGTAAGCATTATCAAGCACAAAGTCCGCAAGCTGAGGATTTGCGGTGCGGTTTAACACCGATTTTGCCTCCGCCATTGCCTTGCCGAGCTTATCGGGTACACCGCGATAGTCCTCATTAACGAGGGCATCGGAAAGCTTTGCGGGCACTACTCTGCCGCCGTCGGAGAGCAGATCCTTTCGGTCAAGCTCTGCCGCCTCGGACTTAATCAGCGTTTTTGCGTTGTGATAGTCATACTTTATGCGGAAAACATCGACAAGCTCCTTGTCGGGTGCCATTCGTGCAAGCTCCGAGAAGACATCGTCTCTGCACTTTGAAAGTGTCGCTTCAACCTGCTTCGCATTCATCTCCGACATATCGGGGTATCCGCAGTCGGAAAGCATCTTTGCGGCATCCTCAAAGCTCGGTGCGTCTATCATGCGCTCAGCCTTTTCGCGGGAGAGCATTTTTGCCTCACGCGCTCTGAGCATTGCCGAAAGATACAGGTAGTCCTTATTTTCAATCTTTCTGTTTGCCAATTTCTTACCTCCCTGTTCGGGATTTGGATTGCGGCTTATTCAAACAACACTGCCGCAACGGGTGCGACCATGTCGTTTCTGCTCATTTCAACGAGAGTTTCAAGGGTGCAGTTTGTTTCAATGCCGCCCTTTGTCAGTACGAAGCCGCCTGCAAACTCGCCCGTTTTTTCGGAAACGGCGAGCTTGCCCGCCTTACCTGCGGCGGTTAAAAGTGCATTTGCCTGTGCGATTACCTCTGCGGCAACCGTGCCCTTATCGCGCGCGTTGAAGATGAGCTGCTCGTCTCCGCCTTCGGATGCCGATGCCGCCTTCTTTGCGAGGAATGCCGCATAAGCCTCTGCGGGCATTGCGCAGAGTTGCTCAAGTGCCTTGTCAAACACTGCGGAAACTCTGTCCTGCTTTGCCTGAAGCACACTCTTTTTTGCCTCCATCTCGGCAACGCGCTTTTCGCGCTCGAAATATGCCTCGCACTCGGTCTGACCTGCGCGGATGCACTTCTCGTACTCGTCCTGCGCCGCTTTTTTATCCTTTGCGCTGATGGCTTCCGCCTCCTGCAAGGCCTTTGCAATAACGGCCTGAGCTTCGGCTTCGGCATCTGCTTTTATATGTGCAATTATTTTTTCCGTGCCTTTCATGTCAGGTCCTGCCTTTTCATCTAATTTCCGCTTTTATCGAAGCTGGAGGAGCATAATCATAGATGCAAGCAGAGACAGAATAGCGTAGAACTCAACGGTGATGCAGAGAATCATGCCCTTTGCCCAGTGGTCGGGATTCTTTGCAAGCAGGTTAACGGATGCGGCTGCAACCTTGCCTTGTGCGACTGCGGAGATAAGACCTGCTATTGCTATGGGCATACAGGCTGCGAAGTAGCGGCAGCCGTCAACGAAGCTGAGGTCAACTGAGGTGCCGTCAAGCATTCCCATGCGCATGATTGCGAAGAAGAATACGACCAGACCGTAGAGGCCCTGAGTGCCGGGGATAACCTGAAGAATCATTGCCTTACCGAACTTTGCGGGGTCCTCTGTTACGAGACCTGCGCCCGCTTCACCTGCGATACCTGTACCAATTGCAGAGCCTGCGCCTGCGAGACAAGCGGCGAGTGCCGCGCCGAGAAGGCCTATTGCAAGACCAGTATGTGCAAATAAGAATTCCATTATATATTCCTCCTGTTTTTTATACTACATCGTAATATTTTGTTTTTATTGCAAGCGGCTTAAAGGCTCTGCCGCCGTCCTTGTAGAATTTGCCGAAGTATTCAAGACACTGCAGACGAAGGTCGTGCACATAACAGCCGAGCAGGTTTAGTGCAAAGTTGAGTGCGTGACCTACGAGGAACACGGGGATAAACAGCCACAGACTGTTTGCTATGCCGCCGATTGTATTGAATACCGATGCGATAACCGAGCCTGCGAGCATGAGTGCCATAATTCGCGAGTAGGAGAGAATGTCACCCAGCCAGCCCGTCGCGGTATTATAAAGTGTTGCGAATATGCTCGTGAACTTTGCGAAGCCCTTCGCCTCACGGGTGCCGCCGTAAAACAGCATCACGGTGCCGACTATTAAAATAATCTTGCCTATGCCGTTTGCAAGCACACCGACCTTGTCGAGTGCGAACAGCACGCCGCCGACGAGCATCACCCAAAGTGCGCCTTCTTCAAAGATTGCGCTTGCAACCTCTTTGCGCTTGAGCTTTTCAACGAAGTTTATAACCATGCCCGTATTCAGATGAATTACACCGAGTACCATGGCTCCGAGCAGGACATAAATCGTGTCGTTAAGCGGTGAGAACAGTGCGGGAAGCACTCCCCAGCCCTCGGGCTTGCCGAGGATTACGCCGATTTTTTCGAGTGCGTCACCGAAGAAGCCGCCCGTTATAGCGCCCATTACGAAGGTTGAAATTCCGCCGTAAAGAAGAAGCTGGCAGAAGGAGAGCGTGCCCTCCTTGGGCTTTATCTTTTTCAGTGCAACTATCGCCGCGGCTATCATGATAAGTCCGTAGCCCATATCCGCCATCATCAATCCGTAGAACAGAATGAAGAACGGTGCCATAAGCGGGTTCGGGTCAACGCCGTCATAGGCAGGCAGGCTATACATATTCGTTACCATGTTAAGCGCATTGCTTATCTTATTGTTGCGGAGCTTAACGGGTACGTCGGGATATTCCTCCTCGGCGGGGTCCTCAAACTCGTAGGCACAGTCGTATTTTTCGAGCAGTGCCTCAAGCTCGGGTACCATTCTCGCGAGTGCCCAGCCCTCGATTGCAACCGTGCTCTTCACGCCGAAAACGTTTTCCTCAGCCTCGGCGCAGGCAATCTTTGCGTTCAGCTTATCCGAACACAGCTTGAGCTCCTGCCTTTCCTCCGACAGCTTGCAAATCGTTTCGACCTGCGCGTCTTTTTCCGAGGCAAGCTTTTCAAGCTCTGCGTTTGTTTCGGCTGTTATCTGCGCCGCTGCACCCTTCATTCCGCTGAAGGATGCAAGCGCAAAGCCGTATTCTCTTAATGCTTCGAGTGCGGTGCCGAGATACTCTCTCGTGCACACAAGTGCGATATAATGCTGGTCCTTGTCCGAGGATATTACGAACATTTCAGACTCGTCAACCTGCTCATACAGTGCCGCCGCGACTGTCTCTGCGGGAATTGCCGCAGGCAATCCGCCGAGGACAAATGCGCAGTGCTCTGTGCCCTTACATTCAAGGGGCTCATTCAGCTCAAGCCACGGCTCGAGTGACTGACACACGCCGCGCAGTCTGCTCTCATCGGCACCGATGCGTTTAATCTTTTCATCGGCACTCACGAGACTCTGAGCAAGCTCGAGCGCGGGCAAAAGCGAGTCCTCGTCGAGAATTTGCTCTATGCTGATCTCCGGCTTTGCCGCCAACAGCTTGCCCTTTACGGGTACATATCTGTCGGCAATTGCAAGTGCCTGCAAAGCTAATGCCTGCTGTGTCCTGTAAGTGACAAGCTGACTGCTTTCGGTTGAGACCGCAATATCCAAGCTCTCATTGGGCTCGCTGACTTCCACACAGCCGAGTCGCATGAGTTCGGTTAAGATATCCTCTTTCTGCGAACGAACAGCCATTAGCCGCAGCTTTTTCATTTTTTCAATGGCCATTCAGCTATTCACGATCCTTTCTGCAACCATAGCCGCCGCTTCGTCAAGCTTTCTGTCGGCTCTGGCATTAAGTACCGCAATTTTATTCTCGGCAGCACTATTTATTTTTTCAACTTCATCCTTTGCCTTCGCTCTCGTTATAAGGTTTAGCTCCTCAAACTCGGCTTTGGCGCGCTTGACGGCGTCTGCAAGTAATGCCTCTCCCTCAGCATTTGCGGCAGCTATAAGCTTTTTTGCATTTACCTGCGCAGCATCTATTATCTGCTGTGCTTCCTGCTCTGCCAAGCTTACCGAGGCTATTGCTTCAAACGACATATCGCGTCCCCCTTTCGCTGTAATTATTCCTTTTAATTTGTTATTTTAATTATGTGTGCATAATAACAAAAAAAGCGTTGAAAAACAAGGCTTTTTTGGTAATTTCATTGACAAAAACAAGGCAATCGGATTGTCTGAAAACTGTCAATTTATTGCTTATTTTTTAACACGGCGCAAAGCCTTGATTTTCCAAAATAGTTTGCAATTTAACACATTTTTTTGCGGTAATGGGTATTTTTTCACAATGTGCTTGTTAAAATATTATCATAGTTTTTTAAGGATATTAGCATGATTTTTCGAGTTTGTCAATATATTATCAACTTTCGAAATCGGCATACCTATATGTCGATTTTTGAACTGTGCACCTGCGCTAAAAATTCACAAAATATATCTTGAAAAACAAAGTCAATGCTTATATAATGCAAGTAATATATAAATAAAAAATTTGAAATATTTTTTAATTTACTCGGAGGCTATTATGGCAAACAGGTACAAAAAGCGCAGCGGTGACCGTGCCGACGGAAGACGCGTTCGCTCGCTAAGCGGCTTTTTCAATTTCATCCCCTTTATTATGGCACAGAGAAACGACGCCCTCATTCAGTATGAGGATTCTTTTGAAATTTCAAACGCCGAGCATTGGTTCAGAGCTCAGCGTCAAAACGGATATAAGGGCATCGGTATGCTTCATCTTATCATCGCCGCATATATCCGCACAGTTGCTTATATGCCCGCGCTCAACCGCTTTGTGGCAGGCAGACGCATTTATTCGCACAATCAGATTGAGGTCGTCCTCGCCGTCAAGCGCAGTCTTGAGGTTGATGCAAGCGAGACTACAATCAAGGTCGCATTTGAGCCGACCGACACGATATTCGATGTTTACCGCAAGATGAACAGAGAGATTGAGAAAATCAAATCCTCTGAGGAAGCGAATAAGACCGAGGAAATTGCAAATAAGTTTGTAAAGCTCCCCCGCTTTATTATCCGCTTTGCCGTATGGCTTCTTAAGGTCGCCGACTACTTAGGCTGGCTTCCCAAAAAGCTTCTCGATGCCAGCCCCTTCCACGGCTCGATGATTATTACCGACCTCGGCTCGCTCGGCATCGGTCCCGTTTATCATCACATTTACAACTTCGGCACTCTGCCCGTGTTTATTGCATTCGGTGCAAAGCGTCATGCCTACGAAATTAACCACAACGGTACCGTTGATGAGAATAAGTATGTCGATGCAAAATTCACTCTTGACGAGCGCATTGTTGACGGGCATTATTACGCAACCGTGTTTAAGTATATGCACCGCTTCATTTCCGAGCCCTCACTTCTTGAGGTGCCGCCCGAGAAGGTCTATAACGACATCTACTGAATAAAAAACCTTGAAGACTTTGTGTCTTCAAGGTTTTTTATTTATGTGCTCTTAAATTTTCAAGCAGGCTGTACGGGGCGGAAAGCTCGCCGTTTATGCCGCTTCCCATTTCAATATGCGGCTTGTGCAGTCCGTGCCAGTCACTGCCCGCCGTCGGGCAAAAGCCGTATTTATCGGCAAGCTTCAAAAGCTCTGCGCTCATTTCGGGTGTATAGCCCGAGTAGTAGCACTCCATACCCGAAACGCCCGCATCGCGTGCCCTCTCCAAAAGCTCGGTCATGCCCTCGTCGGATAGCTTGTACTGCATTGGGTGCGCAAGCACCGCCTTGCCGCCCGCGCCTCTTATGAGCTCCGCCGCCTTTTCAACCGTCAAAAATTTTCTGCGGATATAGTATTTCCCGCCCGGGTCAAGATAGCGCCTGAAGGCATCCTGAACATTCTCGGCAAATCCAGCCCTGACAAGGCACAGAGCAAAATGCGGTCTGCCGATTATTGAGTCGGGATGCTCTTTTTTAAGCTCGTCAAGGTCGATTACAAGCCCGTCGGCGGTCATAACTGCCGCCATTTTTTCGTTGCGGGCATCTCTGTCCTCGACAATATCCTCAAGCGTGCGGCGTAAGCTTTCCTCCTCGGGCTTAATGTCATAGGCGAGCATGTGCACCTCTCTGCCGTACCAGCCACAGCCGAGCTCAAGCCCCGTCACAACCTCAACGCCGCAGTCGTGCCCCGCCATAATTGCGCGGGCGGCACCGTTTACCGTGTCGTGGTCTGTAATTGCGATTGCTTTCAGCCCGAGCCGTGCGGCATATTGCACCGCCTCCTCGGGACTTGCAGAACCGTCGGAAATATTTGTGTGTATGTGCAGGTCTATCTCTCTCATCTTATCGTTTCCGCTATCTTATCTGCCTCGGCGTAGAGCTTTGCCGCGTCCTCTCCTATGAAAAATTCGCCGTTTTCGTACAGCACTGCGCCGTTTACCATTGTAAGGCGCACATTTTCCTTTGAGCCCGCATAGACTATATTTTTGCTTATATTATTAAGCGGGCGCATATTCGGACGGCTGAGATTTATTACGGTAAGGTCTGCCTTTTTGCCCGCGGCAATGCAGTCGCAGTCATTAAGTCCCATAGCCCTCGCGCCGCCGACGCAAGCCATTTGGAGTACCTTATCCGCATCGCAGGCGGAGGCATCGCTTTCTCTGTACTTTGCAAGCGCCGTCACGAGATACATCTCTCTGAACATATCGAGTGCGTTGTTCGATGCCGCGCCGTCCGTGCCGATTGCAAGACCTATGCCCTCTTTTATGAAGCGCTCAACGGGGGCAATTCCGCTCGCAAGCTTGAGATTAGACGCGGGATTGAGCACTGCCCACAGCTTGCGGCGCTTGAAAATCTCAATATCCTCGTCGCTCATGTGAACACAGTGTATGCCGCCGCCGCCGTAGTTATACATACCGAGCTTATCAAACAGCACAGTCGGCGTAACGCCGTGACGCTCAATACAGCCGAGCACCTCGGATTTAGTCTCGGAGGAGTGGGCAAACATGGGGCTTTTATATTTTTCGATAAGCCCCGCCATGTATTCCATGCGCTCAATGCAGGTCGTGTATTCCGCGTGTATGCCGAGCATATACGACACGCGCTCATTACAGCTGTTGTAGCGCAGATACTCACCCTCGATTGCCGTGTAATCCTTGTCGTAATTGTTCATCGACGAGCAGATTACGGTGCGGAAGCCCGAGTCTATAATAGCCTTGACATACGCCTCGTTGTGGAAATACATATCAAAGCAGGAGGTAATACCGCTTGACAGATATTCCATAATCGCAAGCTTTGTAAGCACATACACCATGTCATCGGTGAGCTTTGCCTCGCGTGGCAAAATCTGCTCAAACAGCCAGCGGTCAAGGGGCATATCGTCCGCCATTGAGCGCAAAGCCGTCATCGCCGAATGGGTGTGCGCATTCTTAAAGCCGGGGATAAGCAGGTCGCCGTTGAGGTCTATTTCACGCTCAAACTGCGGCATATCGTCCCTTTTCGCGCCGACATAGCTTATCAATGCGCCGTCTGTCCATACCTCGCTGTCAGATATCTCAACGCCGTTTTGAAAGCTCATTACTCTGCCGTTATAAAATCTTATCATTCGTATCACCCTGTATTATTCCCAGAAATTTTTGCCGCCGAGGCGGCGTACAAGAAGCTGTCTTAATTCGAGCATCGCCGTGTAGCTCGGCAGGATATAGATATAAGTGTCATGCTCTGACAGTGTATTTATAAGCTCACCGTAGTCCTCAACTGCGGTAAATTTTATGTTCTCGCGGCTCAGTCGCTCCGCCGTCTGCCGCCTCGCGTCTCCGCAAACATACACTCTTATTAGGCCCGGCATTCTGGTCAGCCTCGAAAAATCCGTGCTGTCAAGCCACGAAAGGTCGGTGCCGTCGGCGGGGCGGTTGTTTATGGCAAAAACGAGACTTTTACCGCCCTTGACAGAGCTTATATAGTCAAGCGTCTGGTCTGCCGCGGCGGCATTTTTAATAAGTATCATGCTCGCGCCGACCTTGCCGAGTGAAAAACGCTCCATTCTGCCGAAGCCGCATTCAAAGCTCTCTGCGGCACGCACGGCACAGCACAGCTCAAAGCCCGCCGCCGTCACGAGTGCCGCCGCACCTGCGGCGTTATAGACATTATACAAGCCCTTTAGTGCGGGCGTGCACAGCTCTTTTTCTCTGCCGCGGCTGAGGATAAATGTCCCGTCGGGCAGAATGCCGCCTGCCGTCACCTCGGGAGTATGCCGCCCTGCCCCGCACCGCCGGCAGTGATACGCGCCGAGGTTTGCGTAGGTCACATAGTCATAGTGCAGTTTTGCGCCGCAGTTGAGGCATCGGCTGTCCTCGCCGCTTTCGGCAATAGTTTTTTCGCCGCCTTGCAGTCCGAAAAACACGGCTTTATTCGGCACAAGCTCCGATATTGACGCTGTAAGCTGACTGTCTGCGTTAAGGCACAGTATTGTATCCCGAGATGCCGAAAGTCCCTTGACTATTGCGTCCCGCGGTGCTTTGACACTGCCGTAGCGGTCAAGCTGGTCGCAAAAAAGGTTTGTTACGAGCACAGCCCGCGGCTTAATCGCGGCAAAAACAAGCCTCGACGCCGCCTCGTCGCACTCGATAACCGCCCATTTTTTCCTCGGGCGCATAAAAATATCCGTGTTTTTTATAAACTCGCAGGCAATGCCGCCCATGAGGTTTGCACCCGAACGGTTTGTAAATGCGTCAACGCCCGCGTTTTCGAGTGCCTTGTGCACCATGCGTGCACTTGTGGTTTTTCCGTTTGTGCCCGTGATTGCGAGCGTGCTCACCCCGCGGGCTGTAATTTCAAGCACATCGGGGCATAGCCTTAAGGCGATTTTCCCCGGCAGTGCCGTTGCTCCTTTGTTCAAAAGCCTTAAAATTCCGTGCGTGATCCTGCAGACCACGCACGCAATAAAGGCTTGTAAACTTTTCAATTACTCAACTGTCACCGACTTTGCAAGATTTCTGGGCTTATCAATATCGCAACCGCGCATCAGTGCAACATAGTATGCGAAAAGCTGAAGCGGCACAACACCCAGAGAGGGCTGGAATATCGTGTGTGACTGAGGTACTGTCATGACGTTTTCGACGGTTTTTCTCATCTCTGCGGCATGGCTGTCTGTTGTAAGTGCGAGCACATCGGCGCCTCTTGCCTGCACCTCGACGACGTTGCTCATCGCCTTGTCAAACAAAGGCGCGTAGGTGCCGAGGGCAATCACAAGAGTGCCGTCCTCAATAAGCGAAATCGTGCCGTGCTTGAGCTCGCCCGAAGCGTAAGCCTCGGAATGGATGTAGGAAATCTCCTTGAGCTTGAGAGAGCCCTCAAGTCCCATCGCATAATCGAGGTTGCGTCCGATGAAGAACACCGAGCTGTGGTTGAAGTATGCCGAGGCGTAATATTTTATATCGTCCGTATTCTCGAGCATCTGCTCCATTTTTGCGGGCAGTCTTAATAGCTCATCTATTATCTCGGAATACTCTTTTGCACTGACCGTACCGAGAATATCGCCGAAATACAGGCCGAGCATATTGAGCAGTACGAGCTGAGTGCTGTATGCCTTCGTTGTCGCAACTGCAATCTCGGGTCCCGCCCATGTGTAAAGCACATCGTCGGACTCTCTTGCGATTGAGCTACCCACGACATTCACGATAGACAGAATGTGTGCGCCGAGGCTCTTTGCCTCGCGCAGTGCCGCCATTGTGTCAAGCGTCTCGCCCGACTGACTTATAACGATAACGAGGCTTTTCTCATCGACCAGAGGATTTGAGTATCTGAATTCCGAGGCAAGACACACCTCGACGGGCTTGCGGAGCATACGCTCAAGGTTATACTTTCCGACCACACCGACATGATATGATGAGCCGCAGGCAATTATGAATATCTTATCAATATTCTTAATGTATGCCTCGTCGATTTTGAGGTCCTCAAAGAATATGCGGTTGTCTCTGATTCTGCTGAAGGCGGTTTTGCGGATAGCCTCGGGCTGCTCCATAATCTCCTTGAGCATAAAGTGAGCATAGCCGCCCTTTTCAGCCGCGGAAACATCCCAGTCAATGTAGCTGTGCTCCTTCTCAATGGGCTGCTCCATGCTGTTATATACCTGCACGCCGTCTGCGGTTATCACGGCAACCTCGCCGTCATCCATGTAGGAAATATCGCGGGTGTGCTTGATTATTGCGGTAACGTCGGAGGCAATGAAATTACAGCCCTCGCCGTGACCTATGAGCAGTGGTGCATCCTTGCGTGCGGCTATAAAACGGTCGGGGCAGTCGGCACAGATAATGCCGAGCGCATAAGCGCCCTCAACGCGGCGAATTACCTTAAAAACGGTCTCGAAAATATCTCCGCACTCCGCATAATAATATGCAAGAAGCTGAGTTACGACCTCGGTATCGGTCTCGGATTTGAACTCATAGCCCTGAGAAACGAGAAAATCTCTCAGCTCAACATAGTTTTCTATAATGCCGTTGTGGACTACTGCAATTTTGCCGTCGCCGCTTAAATGCGGGTGCGCGTTTACATCGTTAGGCTCACCGTGAGTTGCCCAACGAGTGTGTCCTATGCCGAGGGTGCCCTCAACGCTTTTTCCGCCCTGAATTATATCGCTGAGGACCTGAAGGCGTCCCTTTGCTTTTTTAACCTGAAGCTCGCGGTTTTGTGATACAACCGCTATGCCCGCCGAGTCATAGCCTCGGTATTCGAGTCTTGCAAGACCGTCAAGCAGTATAGGTGCCGCCTGCTCGTTTCCAACAAAGCCTACTATTCCGCACATAATTACAGCTCCTTTCGGATTTTGATTATTACTGTGTCAGCTTATTATAGCATTTAAGCTTGAACATTGCAACAAAATAGAGGCTGACAAACGCTTGTCAGCCTCTGATTTTTCAGAATACTAATTGCACGAGCAGCATATAAACAGCGGTGCCGCCGCCTACGGAGATGAGGAAGTTTTTCTTCCAGCGGTAAGAGAGAATTACGACTGCCGAGGCAATAAGCTCGGGAAGTCCGTGATTTCCCGTGAGTATCGGTGTGCTCTTGAAGCAATAGACCAAAATCATTCCCATAAGCGCGGGAGGCAGAACTCTGCCGAGGAATACTATAAACGGCGGAAGCTCCTTCTTTCCCGAAAAGGCGAGGAAGGGCAGCCAACGCGAAATCTGCGTGCCGAGAGCAATTGCGCCGATTATTATTAAGGTCTGCGGTACGGTCAGTATCATAGCTTTTCCCTCCCAAACCAGAATATTGCAAGCATACTCAGAAGTGCAGGGATGAGGAATATACTTGAGCCGAAAAGTATAAGACTTGTGAGAGTGACAGCTATGCCGATAACGCAGGCAGGTCTGTTTTTCTTATCCTCCCAATGCTGTAAAAACAGCACGATGAACATTGCGTTGAGCGCAAAATCAAGCCCCGTTGAGTCGAAGGTTAAAAGTCCGCCGAGCACGCCGCCGAGTCCGCTGAGTATTATCCAATAGGAATAGCAGATCGCATTTATTCCAAAGTAGAAATACTTGCTTTCAACATCGTCGGGCTTCTTTGCCGTGACCGCCAGAGAAAACTGCTCATCGGCGAGTGTGTATATCATAAAGGGCTTAAAAATGCCGCCGTCGCGGTACTTTTCCAGAAGCGGCACGCCGTAAAAGGTGTGTCGGAAATTGACAAGATAGCTGACAAGCAGCATCTGTGCGGGGTCAAAGCCCGATACCATCATGGGTATAGCCGCAATCTGCATACTGCCGCAGAATGCCACAGCTGAAAACAGCATTGTCCACCACGGACTAAATCCTATGTTGCTCATCAAAACGCCGTAGGTCAAGCCTACGAAAATCCAGCCGAAAAAGACGGGGATTGTGTAAGGAAATGCCGCCTTAAAGCCCGCAATCATTTTCTTTATGTCTATTTTCTTCTCCATAGAGCCTCTCCGAATAAAAAAGTACGGCGCAGTATTATCTGCGCCGTGCATGTTAAAAATCAGACAAGATTAAGTGCGAGGGTGAGAAGTGCGAATGCAAGTGCAAACCACTTTGTCCACTTTGCGAGCTTTGCATCGAGGGTCTTTGCCTTGCCCTTGGAAAGGAAGGTCTCTGCGCCGCCTGCGATTGCGCCCGAAAGACCTGCGCTCTTGCCGCTCTGCATAAGAACGACTACCGTAACTGCGAGACCTGACAGAAGCTGTAAAATTGTAAGAACGAGTTTAACTGTACCCATTTATATTCAATCCTTTCGATAATTACACTAAATAGCTTAACTACTATAACACAGCTTTTTTAGCATTACAAGTAAAATTTTTAGGTTTTCTCAACATTTTTTGCTACCAAACCTGCCATCTGAGCACAAAAAACGAAAGATATGCCACACCGAGCACAAGGCTGAGTGTCGTAAGCGCGGTGTCGGCACATTTTTTCGAGCTGACCGCCGACATCGCAATCGGCATGACAAACAGCCCCGCGAGATAGCGCGGTGCGCTTAAAAGCCATGTTGCACCCATTGTCACGGCAAAATATGCTATAAAGCACGCGGTGTATGACGGGCGCATCTTTCCCGCCGCGAAGAATATGAGCGTCAGGGCTAAAAGCTGACTGAGCAAATTCGGAAGCCACAGCCCGTAAAAATTCACACTGCCCTGCCCGAGGCTATACAGTGCATTTTCGCACTGATATGCCGCGGTGTTGAAAAACCAGCCGAAGCTCTGATTCCAATGCTCCTGCTGATACTGCATGAATTTGAAGGCATCACCCGAGACGAGATAGTTTACATACAGATACGCCGCAAAGCCGAGAGGAATAATAAGCGTCTTGAGGTATTCCGTCCATTTCGCACGATGTCTAATAAGCTCAAGCACGACGGGCACAAGCAGTACCATGCCGGGTGAACGGGTAAACGCCGCATAGGCGCCGACGGCACAGCCCGCAAGAGCTTTTCCCCTTCTCACGAGCAGAATACAGCTTAAACAGCACAGCACAAACAGGCTTTCGCTCATGGGGCAGACGAAGAAAAACACCGCGGGGCAGATTGCAAAATACTTAACCGCACGCATAGCCTTAAGGTGTGTCCCGTCGAGCAGCACGAGCCTATACAGCACACAGCCCGACAGTGCAAAGCACAGTGCAGATACGAGCAGTCCCGCGGTGAGGCTATCCCCCGTTATATAAGAAAACAGCCGCACAATTATCGGGTATCCAGGCAGAAACACAAGCTGAACAAGTCTGTCAATACTGCCGCTTGAAAGATACCAGTCCTCGGCAATGGCGAGATAGTGCTGACTGTCGGTGCATTTCCAAAAGTCAAGCGACTGCACAAAGGAGTCGGTGTTGCCCATGTAAGCACGAAAAACGAACACGGCGAGGATAATAAACGCATCCCACGCGAGAAAGCCGAGGAAAATTTTAAGGCACGCACCGCTTTTCGCGGCATTTTCGCTCTCCGAGGGGCGGTTAAACGAGTCAAGCCATACGGGTACGGTTTTAAGGCACACAGCCGCAAAGCAGACAACGCTCACCACGGCGGCAGTCATACCTTCAGCGCCGTAATTTGAGTCGCTGCACCACAGCGCAAAGGCTATTGCAAGTGCGGCAACGCCGACGGACGATATTATGATTTGAGGTGTTTTTGTTCTCATTTTACAAGCATTTCGGCGAGCATTACCGCCGCTACGGACAGCACAACGCTCAGCACCATATACAAAACAGCGAGTGCGCCCCTACCGCTTTGCATAAGATTTACAGACTCAAGGGCGAAGGTCGAAAAGGTTGTGAAGCCGCCGCAAACGCCGACCTTCAAAAACAGCACCGTGCGTGCGTCAAAGCTGCTTTGCCTGAGGCACATTGCGGTAATTATGCCTATTGCAAAGGCGCCGATTATGTTTATTGCAAGCGTTTTAATCGGGAACGCAAACGCCTCGTCTATTTTAATCTGTCCTATGAGATAGCGTAAAACGGAGCCGACAAAGCCGCCGAGTCCTACCGCAATACAGTTGAGCATAGCAAAACCTCTTGAAATTTTTGACCATAATATCATAAAAATGCGAAAAAAAGAAGTCTCTGTGAGACTTCTTTTTTATAAGGTCTTGTATTTGATGTTGTGCTTCTTTGCGTAGCCCTCGGCGTAGGAGCCCGCCTTGCAGATAAGCTGAACATTCGGACAGCCGTCAAACGCAGTTGAGCTGATTTCGCCGACGCTTTCGGGGATATAAACCTCGGTGAGCTTTTTGCAGTTACAAAAAGCCTTGACGCCGACGGACATAAGTCCCTGCGGAAGCTCGAGCTTTTCAAGCTGTGAGCAGCCCTGGAAGGCTCGGCTTGCAATTCGTCTTAAGCGGGGATTAAACTCAATCTCCTCAACGGAGCTGTTTTCAAAGCAGTTGGGGCGGATAAGCGAGGTCTGCGCGGGAAGCACGACCTTTTTAACGCCCTTGACATTCTTAAACAAATTTGAGGCAAGCTTGCGCACGGGCATATCCATAAACGCATCGGGCAGTGTGCATATCTCCTGCGGCTGAGTGTTGAGCGACTTTACGGTTATATGCTTTGAGAACACCTGATAGGTGTAAGCCTCATCCTGCTTCTCGTAATAGCTGTTGTGTGATATTGCATCCTTCTCGCCGATATATTCACCGAAAACGGTGTCAATCACATCCGAAAAGCCCATGCCGTGCGATGCCTTGAACAAAATCATGTCATTCGGGAGCATAATTTTTTCAAGCTCCTCAACGAGCTCATCCTGCGTTCTGCAATATATGCAGTTATCCTTAAGCTCCGTGTACTTAGCGTACATGAGCTTGGCGTTCTCACCGCAGAACAGCACCATGTCTATATCGTGCTGTGCGGCAAGCTCACCGCACTTCGTATGGATTTCGTCGGATAATTCGCCGAGCTCAAATATATCGCCGATGACGGCAATTTTTCTGCCGCCGTTTTTCATTTCGGTGAGGCAGAAGCTTTTGAGCATCATTGCAAGGGCATCATAAGATGAATTGTAGCAGTCGGCATAAACCCAGTTATGTCCCGCCTTGAAGAGATTGCATCTCTCACCCGAGGTCTTGTACTTTTTAATTCCCTTAACGATTGTCTTGTCGTCAAGATTAAAGTACTTGCCGACGGCATAGGCTGTCAGCGCGTTTATTACAAACTGGTCGCCTATTGCACCGACCTTTGCCTTGAGCGTGCTGTTTCGCACTTTGTCAACGATTGTGAAGCTTGTGCCGCCCTCGACATACTTAATGTCCTTTGCATAGTAGTCGGCGTGCTCATCACTGAGCGAGAAGGAAACGCTTTTCTGCTTATAGCCTGCGTTTCTGAGCAAGGGGTCATCGTAGTTGTATATTGCAAGACCGTTCGGATTGCCGTAGCCCGCCAGCTTGAGCTTATGCTCGGCGATTGCCTCACGCGAGCCGAAGTGCTCAATGTGATTGTCCCTAACATTCGTGAAAACGGCAACATCCGCGTTGAAAACCTTTGCGGATTTGCCGATAAGATGCTCACAGCGTTCATCTGTTTCAGGAGTACTGAAGCCGCCCGCGCAAAGCTCCTGCAGGTACACCTTGCTGTCGCTCGGCAGGCTCAAAATATTCTGCATTACTCTGTAAAGCGAGTTGCTGTTTCCCTTAGAGGCGTGAAGCTTATCGCCGAAGCCCTCCTTGAGAACGCTCTCAATCATTTCCTTTGTAGAGGTCTTGCCGACAGAGCCCGTAACACCGACAAAGGTCGCCTTACTGCGGTTTCTTAAATATCTGCCGACCTGCGCGCCGACCTCCCACGGATTGTCGCACACTATGCAGTTGTAGCCATTAGCAGGCTTTATTGCAAACAAAAAGGTGCTGTTCTTATCCTCAATCGTGAGATTTTTCTTGAAATAAGCCGTGCTCGGATAAAAAACAGCGCAGTTTTTCGGGAATTTTTTGGTTGCGGGTGCGCAGAATATTATCTTCGAAATCTTCGTTGAGCCCTTGCTTTTGAGATCGTCGGGAAGCTCAACACCGCCGATTGAACAAATATCTGCAAGAGTCAGCCGAGGATTTTTTATATTCTGTATTTCTCTGCGGATTTTTCTTTTAACTCTTTGAAAAAAATTCATTGTACTTGCCTCGAATTAAGCTGAAATTATTTGTCGCTGATTGAGGATTATACTACTTAACGCCCCGTTTGTCTATCGAAAACTGTAAACAAGCTGAAAAAATCCCCTGTTTTCACAGGGGATTTTTTCACTTCAAGCCGTTTACTATGGCTTTATAGCCGTTAATGAGTACAAGATTGTCCATGCCGAAGATGACGCAGTCAAAGCCGTCGGCAATATACTGCTTTGCCGATGCCTCACTGCCCGTGAATACGACGGCAATTTTGCCCGATGCCTTGCAGGCGTTTTTAATTCTCTCAACTGCGGCGATAAACTCGGGTCTGTCAAACTGCCCGGGCATACCCATTGCGATTGAAAGGTCGTACGGGCCTATCATTATGCCGTCAACACCCTCGATTGCGCATATCCTCTCGATATTCTCAAGGCATCCGACCGTCTCGCACTGCGGCAAAAGCAGGGTGCGGTCATTGCACAGGCACATATAGCCCTCAAGTCCGTCGGCATAGCAGTCGGAATAGCCCCAGCCGCCGTCACGCGTCATGCAGTAGCCGCGCTTGCCGAGGGGCTTGAACTTTGCGTAGCTTACAAGTCTCTCGACCTGTTCAACGGTCTCAACACCCGGGACGACAACGCCCGCCGCGCCTGCATCAAGCGGTCTTAACACCTCTGTTCTTTCAATCTCGCCTATGCGCACAATCGCCGTCAATCCCGCCGCCTTCGCCGCGGTCAGATACTGCACGGTCTCCTCCATGCCCACGGGTGAATGCTCCTGGTCGATGAGCACAAAATCGAGCCCCGTCTGTCCGAGACACTCAATCGCGCTCATGCTCTTGAGGTGCGTGAAGGTGCCGATTGAGGGTACACCCGCCTCGAATTTTTCCAAAATCTTATTATCCATTTTTCTCTCCTATACGCTCAGACGAACAGAATATCGTCGGCAAAGCCCGCAAAGCTAACGCTTGTTATCACTATCTCGTTGAGGACCTCAGCGGGGATGTCGGTAACATCCTCGACATTTTCACAGCCGACGGCAGTCATATCCATCTTGTAGGTGTAATCCGTATAGCCGAAGGTTGACTCGCTTTCGCCGATGCAGCTGTAAAGCTGCATGAGCTCTGCCGCCTCAAGCTCTGCTACCGTCATGCCGACATATTTATCAAGCTCGGACTGCTCGGGAACGCGCTCGCTTAAATCCTCGGTCTCGATATCAACCAAGGTAATCAAAAACGCCTGCAGCTCGACATCGTAGGCGTCGCATAGCAATTCGACCTCCTCAAGCTTCTTCATCTGCAAATCGCTCAGCTCGGTCGTGACCTTGATATAGGAAGCATCCTTGTGGAAAATTATGCCGAGTGTGTTATCGCTCGTCGCGAGGTTTTCGATCTCATATCCCTCGTTGAGCAGGTCTGCAATTTCTGACTCGTCGGAGTTATTGCCGCAGGCGCAGATGCCAAGCGCCATTATAACAGCCAAAACCAGTGCCAATACTTTTTTCATAGTTATATCCTCACTTTTTAATTTTTCGTCAGCAGTACTACCGCCTCGCAGGCGGAGGTGCGCGGGAACATATCGAGCGCCGTCGCTTTTTTCAGCTCATAGCCGCAGTCGTTGAACACGCATATATCTCTTGCGAGGGTTGACGGGTTGCACGAGACATACACCACCCTCTCGGGTAACATTCCGCACACGGCTTTTATCGCCGCGGCATCCATTCCCTTGCGCGGCGGGTCAACCACAACCGTCTCGGGCTTTATGCTCTCCTTCAAAAATCGCTCGGCGGCCTCGGAGGCATCGGCGCATATAAAGCGCGCATTTTCTATGCCGTTGCGGACTGCGTTTGCCCTTGCGTTTTCAATCGCCTCGGGCACTATCTCCGCACCGATTACCTGCCCTGCGTGTTTTGCGAGAAAAAGGCTAATAGTGCCCGCGCCGCAATATAAATCGAGCACCGTTGAGCCCAAGGTGCACTGTGCATACTCAACCGCACGCGTATAGAGCTTTTCAGCCTGCGGGGGATTTATCTGATAAAACGCCTGCGGGGATATTTCATACCGCACTCCGCAGAGGCTGTCGCTTATGCTATCCCTGCCCCACAGAGTGTAGAAATCGCCCGCGAGCACTGAGTTTCCGACGGTTTTGTTGATGTTCAGAACTATGCCCGTCAGCTCGGGACAGTCAAGTCTCAGCCTTTCGACGAGCGCCTCGGTTTTACTGCCGAAGCCGTGCGCCGACACTATGCACGCGACGCAGTCGGGGCTGTTGACCGCGCACCGCACAAACACGTTGCGCACGCCGCCCTTATGCGTTTTTTCATCGTATGCCTTCACGGAATTATCCCGCATGAAGCCGAGCACCGCCGCCGTGACCTTATCGGCAAGCTCGCTTTGAATAAGGCAGGAGTCAACGGGCACAAGCTCGTGCGTGCGGGGGGCGAAAAAGCCGCTTTTTACCTCGCCCGAGACCTCGCGTACTGTGTATATGCCCTTGTTGCGGTAGTGCGCTATGCTGTCACTGCCTATTATCTCCTCCGCCTGCACGGTCTGATGCCCTATGTGCTTCAGCGCATCATTGAGCCTCTCCCTCTTAAAGCGAAGCTCCTCGGCATAGCTCATGTGACGCAGACTGCATCCGCCGCAGCGCAGTGCGTGCGGGCAATCGGGCTCGCGGCGTTCGGGTGAAAGCTTAATTGCCTCCTCCGCCCTGCCCCATACGGCAGACGCCGTGACCTTGACAATCCTTATTTGCCACACCTCACCGACTATTGTGCGGGCAACAAACACAGCTCTGCCCTTAATTCGGCAGACGCCGCTTCCCTCGGAGGTATAGCCACTTATCTGAGCCTCGTATATTTCGTTTTTTCTCAATTCATCCATGGGTTTAATATAACACGCCGAGTCCGTTATTTCAATGTGAATGTTTAATGCGCCGACTTGTTGATTTCTCTGATTTTATATTGTATTATCTATTCAAGAAAGAAAAGGAGTGATTATTCATGAGCTACGTTCCCACAGTTGAGCAGGCGCACGAGCTTGTTTCGCGCTTTAACAAGGACCCGTTCCACATTCAGCACGCCGAGACCGTTGCAAAGGTCATGGGCGAAATGGCAAAGGAATTTGACCCCGAAAGAGTTGAGTTCTGGACCGCTGTCGGTATGCTTCACGACATCGACTTTGAGCTTTATCCCGAGCAGCACTGCGTTAAGGCAAATGAGATGCTTCACGAGCTTGATATTGACGAGGACATGATTCACGCCGTTATCAGTCACGGCTACGGTATCTGCATTGATGTCGAGCCCGTTTTGTTCATGGAAAAGGTGCTGTTTGCAACAGACGAGCTCACGGGGCTTATCGGTGCCGCCGCGCTTATGCGTCCGACGGGCATATCCGACATGGAGCTTAAATCTCTCAAGAAGAAGTTCAAGGATAAAAAGTTTGCCGCGGGCTGTTCAAGAGATGTAATAATCAAGGGTGCGGAAATGCTCGGTTGGGAGCTTGATACTCTTTTGCAGAAAACTCTCGACGCGATGAAGGCTGAATGACAAGACTTTATATCTGCGACGTAAGCGGACTCGATGTTCCGAGCGCACTCGGGCAGGTGTCCGAATACAGACGGCAAAAGGCACTGCGGCTGAATAGCGATGAGGCGAGGCGGCAAAGCCTCGGCGTTGAGCTTTTGCTGTATAGGGCTTTGGGCAAGGTCGATTATTCCGTAAACGAGTACGGCAAGCCCTGCATCGAAAACGGGGCGCATTTTTCGCTGTCGCACTGCAAGCACCTTGCCGTTTGTGCGGTGTCGGATGCCGTGTGCGGAGTTGATATTGAAGTGCCACGCAAGGACTCAATTAAGCTTGCAAAGCGTTTTTTCACCGAAAACGAATACTCCCGCATAGCCGAAAGCGACGACCCCGACGGGCTGTTTTGCCGATATTGGGTTATAAAGGAGAGCTATCTCAAGGCAATCGGCACGGGTATGAACACTCCGCTTAACAGCTTTGAGGCGGGGGATAAAATCGGCAGCTTTTACACAAAGGTGCTGGAATACAAGGGTTTTTGCCTCGCCCTATGCTCTTTAGAGCCTCTTGATGATATCGAAATAACAGAAGAAATAATATAATCCACGGGTTTTCCCGTGGATTATATTCAGCTTGTCAAAAAAGTCCCTCGGGCTTTTTTGACTGCGCCGAAAAGCCGCCAAAAAATGCGCAGAGCTTTCCGCGCATTTTAGAAAAGCCTCGGAAACGAGGCTTTTTGTTGTCGGCGATCAAATTGAGGCGGGCCTTTGCCCCCTCAAGCTCCCCC
>DCHB01000076.1:0-4459 GCA_002314685.1 Clostridiales bacterium UBA1763 | reverse complement strand
GTCTTTCCTGCCGACAGTTTAGTTTCTTGACAGTCTCAATATATTCAGCAATTCGGGTAATTCGGATAGGGATTTTATCTCGTAATCGGCGGGAATCTGCGGATTTTTCGGCGCATTATTCGGATTAAACCAGCAGGTTTTCACCTTGGCATTTATGCCGCCGAGAATATCGGAGCTTAATCTGTCGCCGACTATGAGCGCCTTTTCTCTGTCAAAATCGGGTATCTGCGCAAAGCAGGCATCGAAAAACTCAACATTCGGCTTGTCGTGCCCTATATGCTCGGAGATAAAAATGCTCTCAAAATATTTGCCTATGCCCGCACTTTTGAGCCTGCCGTCCTGCACCTTAGCCGTGCCGTTTGAAATAATATACAGCTTATATTTTCCGTACAGTGCCTCGAGCAGTGCCTCGGCACCCTCTACAAACCAGTGCCCCTGACTGAGATAGTTTTCGTACAGCTCCTGCATCCTTTGACTTGACAGCGTGAGTCCGAGCTCGGCAAAAAGAATGTCAAATCTGACAACGAGCACCTGCTCACGGCTTAATTCGCGTCTTTCGAGTCTTGCCCACTGACGGCTGTTGATTTCGCTGTATCTTTTTATTATCTCCTCCGATACGGGAATGCCCATATCCGCGAAGGCTTTTCTTATTGCCGTCGCCTCCGCCTTACCGAAGTCAAGCAGGGTGTCGTCAACATCAAATAATATGTATTCTATCATCGTCTGTCTCCTCAATGCACCGCATAAAAGCTCCATTTTTCCTTAACGGACTTCGGTGCCCTATCGACAAGGCGTTCAAGCCATATTTCAAACGTGAGATTATAGTTATCAAAAAAGCTTATGCAGGGCTTGCCCGCATCGCGGCTGAGTGCAAACAGCACCTGCTCGCTTTTGCAGTCGAACAGCTCTTTGAGCTTTGTATTCAGCTCGTTGAAGGGATTTTCGCCGAAGGCGCCCTGAAAGCCGCCGAGCATTTTATCCTGCCTCGACTCAAACCAGCGCCAAAATTCATCGAGCTTTTCGGGCTCGAGCTTTTGCAGATTAAATCTCGGGCTTTTCCCCGCGAGGATTTCCTCAACCGACAGCACAGACCGCGCCTCAATCTCGGGCAGGGTGTCACGCAGGACGGACATTTTATCCCTCGCAAGCTGTTTTCTGTCCGTTGCGGCGTACAAAATCGCCCACGTGAGATTCATAAGCGGCGGTGAGTAGCCGAAGCCCTCCGCCTCATAAAGCTCATACTCGGCGTCATCGTAGCGGCGCATCATAACAAGGCAGGTCGCCATATTCCCGTGCAGTGAGCCAATAAGCGGCTCTTCCCTAACAGCGGGCAGGGTATCCGTCTGCGGCTTATTCTTAAAGCACTCGAGGGCGTGAGAATATGCGCCGAGGGCTGGCTCATAGTGCTTTTGCTCGTGCAGGCATTTTGCAAGCAGTAGATACACCATGTAAAACTCGGGCTCGTATTTTGCCGACTCCGTGAACATGACTATCGCCCTCTGCGAGAAGCCGAGCTTTTCACAGCAGGTGCCCATGAAGAAGTACCACGCGGCAAAATCGTCATCCGTACTGCAAAAGGCAAACAGCTTGTTGAGCTTGCTCATGCCTCGGAAAACCTCGCCGCGGCTTATGAAGTTGAGTGCCGCAACAAGCTCAAAGCGTGCCGCGGCATCGCCGACGAAGGCGGGCTCCATTATCTGCCCGAACATTCGGGCATGGATATACCACGAGCTTTGAAACCCCTCACGCACGCGGGGAAGCTTCATCGACAATTCAATAAATCTATTCCGTTTTTCTGTTAGCCTCTCGAGCATTGTGCCTCCTGCCGAAACCGACTGTGTTTTGAGCTATCGGTATAATAATATCAAATCTTTTTGCAAAAGAAAAGCCGTGATTGAAATAATCAATCACGGCTTTGAGCATTTTTATCTTACGTGCAGAAGCTCTTTTTCTCTGCCCTTGAGAATTTCCTTAACATCCACAAGCTCGGTATCTGCCGCGGGTGCTATCTCCTCGGGGTCGAACAAATCAAGCTTTGCATTCGGCTTCTTCATACCGAAGCCCTCGGGCTGACCTGCGCCGCCGTAGCATCCGTTCGGGCAAGCCATAACCTCGACAAAGTCGTATTTTTCCTCGCCCTTGATTATCTTTTCAATGAGCTTATCGGCGTTTGCGATGCCGTTTACGACAGCGACCTTCTTGCCGTCGATGCCTGAGGTCTCGCTGATTGCCTGCTTCGGGCAGCCGTACTTACAGCTGTGACAGCGGATGCACTTATCCATGTCGATAACGTGCGCGGTCTTGACCTTGCCCGTGATTGCACCCACGGGACAGCGTCTTGCACACTTCGTGCAGCCGATGCACTTTTCGGGGTCGATGAACATTTTTACGGGAGTCTTGACCTTGCCGTCACCCGTTACCTGCGCGAAGAAATTATCCGCCGCAGTGTCGGGCAGGGCTGAGAATGTCATGCCGTACTCGCGTATCATCTGAGCAAGCTCCTGAGTTGTGAGGACTATATCCACAAGGCGCTTGCCGTCCTTTATAAGCTCTTCTCTTGCCGCCTCTGCCTTTGCGGCAGTGCAGGACATGACAGCCGCTAATACAACGCTCTCGTCCTTGAGCTTCTCTCCTATGAGTGCCGCGCTGATTGCCATGGGCGAGCCGCAAACGGCAAGCTGAGGCATAAGCTCGGGGTACTTGTTTTCAACGTGCTTTACAAAGCCGGGGCAGTAGGAGCTGAACACCGTCTTCTTTGCGCCCTTGAGCTGTGCCGCTTCCTCGGCAACGGTGAGATATGCCGACTGCGACACATCGAACACATAGTCAACGCCCATGAGCTTGAGTGCGGTGACTATCTTGCCCATTACGGGCATTGTCTCGGGCAGTCCGAGCTCCTCGGCAAGACCGAAGCGGACGAAGGGTGACACCTCAACGGCGACCTTTTTGCCCTCATCGTGAATTGCATCCCAGAGCCTCTGCGCATCGTTTTTAATTGTAATCGCGCCCGTGGGGCAAACGGCGGCACACTGACCGCAGCCTATGCACTCGGTATCGGCAAGCTGATCGCCGAAGCCGCAGGAGACGACTGTTTTTGCTCCGCGCTTTGAGAAGTCTATTGCTCTTATATTCTGAATTTCGTCGCAAACGCGCACACACTTGCCGCAGAGAATGCACTTGGTCATGTCGCGGACAATCGAATAAGACGACTCGTCCATGGGCTCGGAGCAGTATTCCGCGGGATAGGGTGCGTTTACTGCGCCGAAGCGCTTTGCATACTCCTGAAGCTTGCACTTGCCCGATTTTGCACAGGTGGTGCACTCTGCACGGTGGTCATCGAGCATGAGCTCGATAAGCTCACGGCGGTATCTCTGAAGCTTTGCGGTGTTGGTCTTTACGCGCATACCGTCCTTGGGGAGCATTGTGCACGCCGCCTCAATGCCGCCGCGCTCGTTTTCGATAACGCACAGACGACAGCCGCCGTATGTAGACAGGCTTTCGCAGTAGCAGAGATTGGGGATTTCAATACCGTTTGCCAGCGCAACCTCGAGGACATTGCGGGCATTTTCATATTCGCATTTAATGCCGTCAATAATCATATAGCTCATAATCAAACCTCCTCGATTGCTTCGGTCGGACAGCCCTCTGCACAGGTGCGGCAACGGGTACACTTGTCGTTGTCTATGCTGTGGACTCTCAAAAGCTTGCCGTTTATCGCATCAACGGGGCAGTTGACTGCGCACTTCGTGCAGCCTATGCACTTTTCGGGGTCTATGCGCAGAGTGAACAGCGGCTTACATACATGAGCAGGGCATTTCTTGTCAACAATATGTGCAACGTATTCGTCTCTGAAATACTTGAGGGTGCTGACTACGGGGTTTGTGGCGTTCTTGCCGAGACCGCACAGCGAGCAGGCTCTGACCATTTCGGACACGCTCTCGAGCTTGTCAAGGTCCTCTAACTCGCCCTCACCCTGAGTTATGCGCTCAAGAATATCGAGAAGCTTGGGAATGCCCTTTCGGCAGGCGGTACACTTGCCGCAGGATTCCTCCTGGATGAAGTCTAAATAGAACCGGGCGGTATCCACCATGCAGGTGTCCTCGTCCATAACGATGAGTCCGCCGGAGCCAACGATGGAGCCGAGCGCTGCCAGATGCTCATAATCCACGGGAACATCGAAATGCTCTGCGGGGATGCAGCCGCCGGAGGGGCCGCCGGTCTGGGCAGCCTTAAACTTCTTGCCATTGGGGATGCCGCCGCCGACCTCTTCAACGATCTGGCGCAGGGTCGTGCCCATGGGAACCTCCACGAGGCCGGTATGCTTGATTTTGCCGCCCAGCGCGAAAACCTTGGTGCCCTTAGACTGTTCGGTGCCCATAGCGGCAAACCATTGTGCGCCATTCAGGATAATCTGGGGAATGTTGGCATAGGTTTCTACGTTGTTCAGGATAGAGGGCTT
>DCHB01000046.1 GCA_002314685.1 Clostridiales bacterium UBA1763 | reverse complement strand
ACATCATTGACTAACGTACAAAAAAGCTGTGACTTCGTTGAAGTCACAGCTTTTTTATGTTGATGAGGTTTCTTACTTGAAGAAGTTCTTAAGTGACCATGACACGGTGGCAGCGGGCACAGACTGAACTGTTGTGTATGTGCTCGTTACGTTGTCAATGAGGTCAAGGTAGAGGGTTCTGACATTGGAGGTTGTATTGGTGAGAATACCGCCGACTATTGTCAGATGGTCATAGTTCTGAGTGGGCAGAACGTTCCAGATACCTGCTTCGAAGTTCTTAGCAGACTTGCCGTCGTAGTAGGTGTAACCGATAGAGCCGTCCTGCTTCAGGCACTGGAGGTTGCTGTCGAAGGGATACAGACCGGAAATAACATTGACCATACCGTCGTTGGGAAGCCATTCCTTGCTGATGTAAACGCCGCCTGCGGTGGTCTTGTTGTAGTAGCTGCCCATCATCTGTGCAAAGGGCTTAAGGAAGATGAACATGTTGCTGTCGGGAAGCTCGCTTCTCGTAATCTTGCTGTAATGGGTGTCATCACCGCATACGGAGAAGTAATATACATCATCCTGAATTTCGATGCCGTCGTTGATAACGAGAGCATTGTCAATAGTCAGGTCATAGATTGCGTTGTCGTTGTGGCTCATGAACTCTTCGTCGCCGAGAACTCTCTTGAGGTACTGAAGGTCGGTCTCGTTTGCCTTCTGGTAGATGCCGAAGTGCTCGAGCTGGAGGTCATACACGCCCTTGAGATTGGTCATGCCGAGGGTTGAGCCCATGTTATACATGAAATCAGTTACGAGTGCGGTTGCATCGTCGCAGGTCTCGATGAAGGTTGTGCCGTTGTGGGGTGCTGCAACTGCGGTCAGAGAGTAAACCCAATCGCCCTTGCCGCCTTCAAAGAACGGAGAAACCTCAACGCCTGCTGCCTTTGCAGCTGCGACCTCTTCGGGGCAACCGTTTGCAAGAATTTCAAGGAACAGACGGGTTGTTGCGCCGCCGAAGCTGTGGCCGATAAGGTTAACCTTCTTATCTGCACTCCAGCCCTCAAACAGAGGTGTTGCGTAGGTGATACCGTACTGGTCGTGGCCCTTTTCGGCAGAGTGTGCCGCACCGTAGTCAACGGTGGTGCCTGTAAGCTGTGCATAAAGCTCACAAGCGCGGTCCCATGCACTGGAGAGGGGGCCTACCTGTGCAGCATAGCTCTCATAGCCCTTGCTGTTGAGATATTTCATAAGGTTGCCGGTGGTCATGCCCCAGTAAGGCAGGATTCCGTCAAGATCGGATCTCTCGCCCCAGCCCATAAGGCCGTGAACGAAAACAAACGGATACTCATCCTGAGAGGTGGTTTCGTCTGCATATACGGGGAATGCGCACAGACTTGCTGCGAGTGCAAGCACGAGTACCATGCACAGCAGTTTCTTCATTTTTTTCATATTCTTCCTCCTTGTACATATATTATATCGTATATGTATGTGTATTTATATTACTACACAAGCAACAGTGCGTCAATCCCGCATATTTTTTTCGTCACTTTGCCAAATTTTTGTCCAGCAAATTGTGCATATTAGTTACTATTTGTTTCTAATTCACTTCGGCATATCAAGAATTGAAATACTGTAAATATCGTCGAAGGCGATTTTTTCTCCGTTCAGCTTAATATACTTAAAAGCCGTGCTGATTTCGCCCAGAATTCCCTGCTTTATAACATCGTGAAATGCGCAGTAACAATCAACGCTCACTGTCATTCCCTTTTCAAGCTTGGCTATTACAAGCGAGTTTTTTTCTATCTGTTCGTCGGATATGCCGTGCTTTTCAACCCTCATGTGCCGTTCCTCTCGGTCTCTGAGTGCCTCCTGCAAGCCCTTCATGGCATCAAACGGTGCGAACTGCTTTGCTCTCTCCTGCCTCGTCATATCCTGCTCTGTGTCCTCCTATCATAGCGTTTCGCTCACGCTGTGTCGCGCCGTCCAAAAAATTCGTGCCTCTGAGCACGGCATTTTTGCCGTACTTTTCTTTTATCGCAAGCACTGCCCTCTCCCTCTCGAGCTCACGCTCAACCGACTGCCAATCGGTGAAAAAGTCGTAGCCCGCACAGCCCTCGTCGCACACATCCTCAAAGCAGAGTGCAAGGCGGCGTATGGGTATATCGCGCTGAACTATGCTGTCAAAGATGCTCAGAATATTCGGGCACAGCAGAGAATACGCCTGCGTTGCGCTTGTAAGTCGGGTGTGCCCCTGAGCCACGGGCAGGGTGTCCCTGCTGTAACCGACGCTGAGGTAAATTTTCTTTGATATGAGCTTGCGCTTTATTAGCTCGTGACTGCCGTGCAGTGCCATTTCGGAGACAACAACTCTCGCCTCTCCGTAGCTGTAATCTCTCGGCAGTATCTGCGAAAACGACACGAAATGGCTCTTTGCTCTGTAATTTTTAATATCCTCCATGAGGCAGGTCTCCCTGCCCCACGCATGGTCTATAAGAAGCTCGGCATCCCTGCCGAAGGTTTTATACAGCACCTCCTGCGGACATTCGGCAACGCCGCGCATTGTGCTTATGCCGAGGTGCTCAAGCCGACGCGCCGTGCCCGAGGCAACGTGCCAGAAATCCGTTATCGGTCTGTGCTCCCACAGCGTTTTTCTGAAGGTCTCCTCGTCAAGAAAGGCTATATGGTCCCTTGTGTGCTTTGCGCTTATATCAAGCGCCACCTTCGCAAGATAAAGATTTGTGCCCACGCCCGCAGTTGAGGGTATGTGCTTTGCCTCTGCAATCTCATCCATGAGCTTTTTCGCAAGCGACACGGCATCGGTTTTATAAACGCCGAGATAATCCGTAACATCAATAAACGACTCGTCGATTGAATACACATGAATATCCTCGGGGCGGAAGTATTTGAGATACAGAGCGTATATATCTGCGGCATATTCTATATACAGCCGCATCTGCGGCGGTGCCGCCTCGTAGCTTATGCACTCGGGGATTTCAAAAAGTCTGCACCTGTTTTTCACGCCCTGCGCCTTCAGCTTAGGCGATACGGCAAGGCACAGCGCACCCCTGCCGCGCGATATATCCGCGACGACGAGGTTTGTCTCAAAAGGGTTTAAGCCCCGCTCGGCACACTCAACCGAGGCGTAAAAGGTTTTCATGTCGATGCACAGATAGTACCTCGTTTTTTGCGATTTTAAGTTTTCGGTATTGTTATATTGCATTGCGCATCTCTCTTTTATATTTGTAACACCATTATAATATCTTGTGCGGATATAGTCAAGCTTATATTTATCTTATTAGGATATATTATAGGAGGCAAACGGGCATGGAGTATCTCAAGCCGATAATATATACCAACGCGCAAAAGCGTCGTGAGCTGCTTAACAAATACCGTTTTGATAAAAATGTCGGCAGTATTCTCATAATCAGTCACACCGCGGCATACAGCGCACGGGCAAGCTATTTTGTAAAATCCGAGGGCTGTGATGCGTGGAGGCTGTTATTTGAGTCCGAGGCTGTAATCGGCAAAAACGGCATGAACAAAGCCGCAGAGGGTGACGGCAAGACCCCCTGCGGCGATTACGCGATAACGGGCGCATTCGGAATATGCCCTAAGCCCGACACCGCGCTTGACTATATAAAGCTTAGCAAGACCTCGCTTGCCTGCAATGAGCACTGCGAGTACTACAACAGAATAATTGACACTGAAAAAAACTACTCGGGCGAGCAGATGTATTACTGCTCGCCCGAATATAACTACGGTCTTATAAGCGACTATAACAGCGCCTGTGTCTATCCCGCAGGCTCGGCAATATTCATACACTGCAAGGGCTTTATGCCCTATACAGAGGGCTGTGCCGCGCTGAGCGAAAAGGATATGCTCACGATACTAAAAACCGCATCTGCGGGTATGCGGGTATATTTTGACGAGTACTGAAAAGTGCGATTACAGATACGGCTCAAACAGATAGCGCATACCCTTTCTCTCGGGAATATAGGGCGCCTGTATGAGTCCTAAATACGGCAGAGTGTTGCCCTCAATAATTATTGCCTTGTCCTCACAAACGGCGACATCCCAGCCGACAAAGTTCACGCCGTCAAGCACTTGCATAGCACTTTTCGTAATTTCAAGCACCTTGTCCCAATTCGGCACCTTGAAGCCCTTGAAGCGCTTGCCCGATACGGGATGCACCTCATAGACATTGCACTGCTTATCGACGGCATCGGTGCGGATAATACCCGTTTCGGGGTCAACATCCGTAACCATGCCGCAATTACTGAAGTTATCCGTCACGCCCTCGTTGCCGAAGCGCATAGCGGTAAACAGAGTTTTTATTCCGCTTTCATCGCGGAGGTTGAGCACTCTTATTGTGCACACGCAAATCGGCGTAAATTCGGATATCTCGTGGTGCTGAACAATGCACTCCTCGGCAAGAAGTCTGTCCTTCGCCATGAGCTCATCATACATTGCACGCAGGTCATCGCCTACCGCGCGGCGTTCTGCACCTATGCCGTCCATGGAATCCACGGGCTTGCAGAAGATTTCCGTCTGTCCGTCAATGAATTCGCAAAATTCCTCGAAGCTCGTATCGCGGTTTACCCAGAATTTGCGTCCCGTATAGTCCTTATACAGCTCGTTGAACTTCGACTTATTTGAAAGGATTTCGGATTGCTCGCGGTCATTGTATTTATCGCTGATTATTCTGCTCACGCCGTAAGAAACGAATTTCGACAGCTCCTCATCGCTCATTTCCCAAGCGCGGAGGGCAACATAAACAGACATCTGCAAGCCGTAGAGCACAAAACAGCGCTTCATGTGACGGCGTATTGCCTCGCGGGGCATACCGCTTTCTGATACGGCACGCTCGGTCAATGCCCCGTATATATCCCGGTGCTCTTTATGGAACTGAGCTATCTCGTCATCGGTCATTGAGCCCATGCGGTTTATCGAATACTGATTGTATTTGTAGCCGTACTTGCTCTTTACGCGGTCAAGCTCCGCTTTTGCTTCATCGTATGTCCAGCCCTTGTCATCGCTGACTATTTTGATATATTTCTCGTTGTTGGCAACATAGGCATTTATGCGCTCTGTTATTTCCGCCTCTGTGCGGCACTCGAAAATGCGTTCTCCGTTATATTCGCTGTATGTCATGCCATATTTCTGCTTCAGTGCATCCATTTCAGCCTTAGCCTCGGCATAGCTCACGCCCTTAAGCTCCGCGGCAAGCTCGACATCAATATTCGGCTTTTTCTTCTTCGGCTTTTTAGGCGGAGCTTTGAGCTTTACAATTTCCGCATAGCTCATGCGGTACATTTTCTCTTTGAAATACTCCTTGCGCGTGACCTTGAATCTTTTGCGAGCCTTTTTCATATCTGCTCTGATTTCGCTTCTCGGTCTGCCCGTTACTATCGAGGCGAAAACAAGGTATAGCTTGTAATACAGTGATCTCAGTTTCTTTTTCATCGGAAGATATCTCTTGTTTTTTCGGTTGCTTTCATTATATAACAATAATCGTCAGTTGTAACTAAAAAAATCTATGCAAGGGCAAGGATTTCGGATATAATAGGCTCAACAAACAACAGGAGGAGCACGATGCGCGTATTATTTATAGGCAACAGCCACACATATTTCAACGATATGCCACGCACCTTTGCAGATTTATGGCAAAATGCCTTCGGCGATAAGGCAGATGTCACGGTGCTTGCGTATTCCTATCGCTCGCTAAAGTGGCACTCGGATGAGTATTTCACAGTACGGTATAATCTCTTGTACGGCTATTATGATGCCTGTGTAATTCAGCAGTGTGCGCACCCCTTCCCCGGCTATGAGGCAACGCGCGACGGTGTGCAGACAATTCTGCGTCTTTGCCGCACGGCAAAGGTCACGCCGTATCTGATGATTCCGTGGTGTGAACAGCGCTATCCCGAAAATCAGGAGAAAATCATCACTGCGCTTACGCAGCTTGCAGAGGATGAAAAGCTCAGTTTCATCCCCGTAGCTCAGGTGTGGCAGGAGTTTCAGCGCAGGATGCCCGCCGTGTCGCTGTATTGGAATGACGGTGAGCACGCCTCCGTTGTCGGCGACTATCTCATTGCCGTGACGACCTGCATGGCAATCTCGGGCAGGACAGATATTGCTCTATCGGACACGGCTCGGGACTTCACTCAGGGCAGAACGATTGATTTTGACAAGCCCTCGGTATGCGAGGACACAGATGTGATACCTTGCCGCCTTGAGCAGTCGATTGTCGATGCCGTCAGCAAATCCGCAAAAGCTGTATTTTCTCCGCTGTCAAGCTGAACTTGTAGGAGAGTATTTGGAAAAATATAAGAAAATCGGTGCAGAACTTGAAATCAAGTACTGCACCGATTAAAAATATATGTATAAAATTAAAATCGCCCATCAAAATTGATAGGCGATTTTAATTTCGCGGATATTATTACTACATCAGCTTCATTGTACGCAACCAGTCAACGGACAGCTCAACCCATTTGCGGACATCCTCGGGTCCGCCGCCCACCTCCTGCGTTGAAAGAGACAGTCCGTGCTCACCCTTGGGAAAAATGTGCATAGAGAATGAGCATCCCGCTTTGCGCATCGCAACAGCCATTGCGAGCGAATTATCCACTGGCACATGATCATCCTCATAGGTGTGCCATATAAATGCGGGCGGCATATCGGCTCCGACATACAATGCGGTGTCATAAAGCGAATCTTTCTCGCTGAAGCCGTTTATACCCGTAAGGTTTTGTATGGTTTCCCTGTGAGCTGTACTTCCTGCGGTAATTACGGGGTATGCAAGAATCAGTCCGTTGGGTCTGACTGCTTCACCTGCCATAGTAAGTCTGTCGCGATTATTCCAATGCACTCCCAATGACGCCGCTAAATGCCCGCCCGCAGAAAATCCGATGACGGTGATTTTGTTCGGGTCAATGCTCCACTCCTCGGCGTGCTCACGCACATAGCGCACTGTGCTTGCGGCTTCATGCAAGGGCAGGTCGCCCAGACCGCAGTCATCAGCAGACCTGCGCACGCTGTAGCGAAGAATACAAGTGCAAAAGCCCTGCGCAAGATAAACTGCGGCAATCGCTTCGGCTTCTCTGTCCGAGCAGAACGAATACGCTCCCCCGGGGAGAATTATCATCATGGGGCGTATATTACTGCACCACCCGTCATAGACGCCTGATTTTAGTGTAATCTCAAGCTCCGCATTTGGATACTCGGGTAATCCCGTTTTAATAATTTCCATTTTCGCTCCTTAAAAAAGAGTTGATGTCCCCTCTGCACGGCGTGCATAGGCGGGGTATTTGAAGTAAAAGAACGCCAGAGGACAATAACACAAATTGAAATTTGTTTTCGTTCCGTAAAT